>JAFTDE010000017.1 GCA_017454335.1 Bacteroidales bacterium
CCGGGGCGAAGTCGAAGGATATTGCCATCCGCAAGGTGTTCGGCGGCACGGTGGAGAGCGAGACCGGGCGGGGCGTCGCCTCGTTTATGCTTTGGACGCTGCTTGCCGCGGTGGTCGGAGTGCCGGTGGGCGTGGTGGCGGCCCGGCGCTTCCTGGAAGGCTGGCCGGAGCGCATCAGCGGCTATTGGTGGATCTTCGTGGTGGCGGTTCTGTTGCTCCTGGCCGTATCTTTTGTTTCCGTCGTCTGGCAGACGCTCAAGGCCGCCCGGACCAACCCGGCGGTGGAACTGAAAAAAGAATAGCAGGTTCGGGGGCACAGAAGGCCAGATTTGCCCCCAAACAAACAAAAACAAGCTTTCGGGGGCAAAAAAGCCATTGTTTGCCCCCAAAATGAATAAAGATGAAAAGTTACCTCAAATTCCTATCCCGTAACAAACTGTACACCGCCATCCAGGTGGTGGAGTTGAAGAAAGAATAGATTAAAAATGACGTGCAAAATCCATCCGTTCATGAAGGATACGGATTATTAATGCACGACCGTTCTCTTGGATGATATAGAACACCATATGCTTTCGGACATGATAGGCTCTAAGACCATACATGATGTCATTGTAAGACTTTCCTACTTTGATGGGCGTCGTACCGATTGCGTCCATTGCTGTTTCAAGGAAAGTATAATACCTATCTGCCTGGACCTCGGACCAGGTGTCTACAGTATATTCCCAAATGGTGTACAGGTCTTCAAGGGCCAGCTTGGAGATATCATACTTTGCCATATTTCCGCGCTTTCATTTCCTGAAGGTAGGCCTTCGAATCAAAATCATCCACAAATCCACTCGCCAAACCTTCTTCAATGGCGGAACGCAGTGCAATCATTTTCTGCTCCTGGTCTTCCAACAAGCGCAAACCGGAACGCACCACCTCGCTGGCGTTATTATAGCGCCCGCTTGAGATGCTTGCCTGGATAAACGCCTCGAAATGAGGGCCAAGTGCAACAGATGTTGTTTTCATAAACAAAAACGAATACTGTGCAAAGTTACCAATATTTCATAACAATCCAAGAGATTCCGCAAGAGTAAGCCAAAATACGCATGAAAAGTTATTTGAAATTTTTATCCCGCAACAAGCTGTACACCGCCATCGAGGCGGTTGGGCTGATTGTGAGTCTCGCGTTCGTGATCCTGATCGGCGGATATGCCCGGCACCAATGGCGCACGGCACACGGGGCCCCGGAGTGGAAGCATTATTGGGCTGTCGGTACGTCTTATGATGAAGTCGATTTTGTGCAAAGGGGTCTCGCCAACCTGCTCAAGGAGAATCTGCCGGGAGTGGACATGGCAACGACTTTCTGTTACTATAGTTATGGGCCCACGATAGATGGCGAGCCCCTTCGCAATGAGGGCATTGCCTATGTCGAATCCGACTTTTTCAACATGTTCCCGATCGAATGGATCGAGGGAGATGTCTCGTCGCTGATCGGCAACGGCATTGCCATCAGCGAACGCATCGCGCGGGAACATTTCCAGGGACGGGAAGTTCTCGGCCAGCCGATGATCGAGCGGTCGGATACAGTTATCGTTGCGGCCGTTTTTCGCACTGTCGGCGTGGATCTGTTCAACAAAACGGACTTTATCCGTCTCCGGGAGTACAAGGAATTGCAGTCAGGAGCACAGGGAGGAACCGCCTGTCTGATATCCAGCAGGTTGCCAGAAGACGAGCTGATAACCTCCCTTGACCGGGTGCTGGAAGAGCATTACCGGAAGAGGTTTGGGCGGGATGAGTCCCGTGCACTGGTGAACGGATGCATCGAGCGGCTGGACCGCCTGTACTTTTCCGACCTCAACGGCCAGATGGCTTTCCACAAGGGGAACCTGTCCCTGCTGCGGATGCTGTCGGCCGTGGTCCTGCTGCTGCTCCTGTCGGCGGTTTTCAACTTCATCAACCTGAGCGCAGCCCTGGCGGGCAAGCGGACCAAGGAAATGGGCATGCGAGCCATTCTTGGCGCCACTCGCAGGCAGGTCGTCCTGAAGTACCTCGCGGAATCACTGCTGTTCACCGTCGTTTGTGCCGGCATCGCCGTTTTGGTCGCCCATGCCTTTGCGCCGACGCTCAGTGGGTTTGTCGAGACGCGGCGCGGAGTCCGTTTTGTTTCGGCCCCGTTCTCCTGGAGCTGGGATGCGACCAGCGCCGCCCTGTACATCGGACTGACCTTGATCGTAGGGCTGCTTGCGGGATGGATACCGGCCCGGCTGGCTTCGCGTTTCAATCCGGTCCAGGTCGTCAAGGGCGACTACCGGATCCGCAGCAAGCGCGTCTTCTCGAAAGTATTCATTGTCTTCCAGACCGCCCTGGCGGTGCTACTGGTCGCGTTCTCGCTGGTCATGGAGCAACAATATGCGCACATGATCCGTCGTCCGGTGGGCGCGAATATCGAGAATATGTATGTGCAGAGTTTCGTCTCTGATGCGCAGGTGGACGCGGTTCGGCAGTTGCCTTTCGTGGCTGAATTCGGACGGTGCCAGGGTTATCCCGGGAGCTCGTATATGACCGTTTCCGGAGCAGGAAAAGACGGGGAGAGCAGGATTTCTTTCACTATGTTTGCACTGGACCCGGACGCCTTCCGAATGTGTGGATATGAAGTCGTCGAAGATTTCCACACCCCGTCGGGCACGGGTGCGTGGCTGTCAGAGACTGCATGGCGCGCGATCGACCTGGAACCCGGACAGACTGAACTTCCGGACTGGTGCGCGAGCCTTCTGGGCACGAAACAGCTTGCAGGCGTCCTGCGGGACTTTGCCACCTCGGATGCCGCACACATCGATCCGGACGGACTGGGTGTAATCAACGTGATGGACGGCCGGGATCTGCTCCTTCGGATCAAAGGAGACAGGAAAGCTGCTGCAAAGCAACTTGAAGACCTCTACCGGCAGTTCTGTATCGAGCGTTATGGCTCCGAGCGAATATCAAGATCCAATGGCTTTGTCGAGGACAATCTGAAAGGAGGCCTCGAAGAGGCGGAGAATTACATGCGTTTGATCGAGCTGTTCATGCTGCTGGCCCTGCTGGTGGCGCTGCTGGGATTACTGGCAATGTCCGCACTGTATGCCAGCGAGCAGACACATGACGTGGCCGTGCGCAAGGTTTTCGGCGGCACGGTTGGCGGAGAAGTGATGCACGGCGCACGAAATTACATGATCCTGGTAGGAATTGCGTGCGTAATTGCCCTGCCCGTGGCCGTATGGATCGCCCGGCGCTATCTCCAGGATTTCTACTACCGGATCGAAGGCTACGGATGGATCTTCGCCGTGGCGGTGGTGATCGCCGTGCTGATCTCTTTCGCCTCCGTCCTCTGGCAGACTCTCCGCGCCGCCCGCACCAACCCTGCGGTGGAACTGAAAAAAGAATAGCAGGTTCGGGGGCACAGAAGGCCAGATTTGCCCCCAAACAAACAAAAACAAACTTTCGGGGGCAAAAAAGCCATTGTTTGCCCCCAAAATGAATAAAGATGAAATAAAGATGAAAAGTTATTTGAAGTTTTTATCCCGTAACAAGTTATACACCGCCATCGAGGCGGTGGGACTGGTGGTGAGTCTGGCGTTCCTGATCATCATCGGGAGTTCGATCCGGGACCAGCGGGCGATCGTTACGGATGTTCCGGACCACGAGAATCTGTATCTTGTGGGGCCGCTGGGGCGTTCGAATCTGGGCCAGTACCGTCTGGTGCAGGAACTTGCCGCACTTCCGCAGGTTAAAAAGGTAGGAGCCCTGAGTTCCGTCAGCCAACCGGGCAGCATCCAGGGCATGAACCATACCGTCAAAATGATGGCGATGGACGAAGCATTGCTGGAGATGATCCCGCTGAAGAGCAGCGATGGCGGCCATGTTTCTTTCCCCGGAACGGAAGGCGTCTTGATCACGGAATCAGCCGCACGCCGTCTTTTCCCGGGTCAGGATCCGCTGGGACAGACGATTGAATTTCCGGCAGCGCAACTTAGCAATCCTGAAAAAGCGGAGATTTGCGGAATGACCGGAGATTTGAACTATTCCGCCTATGCCGATTTTGATATCCTGGTCAATATGGATTCAAAATCGAACGGTTATGCTCGATTCATCCGGGAATCGAATCCCATGCCCCTACTGGTTTTTGTACAATTGGTCCCCGGCGTGGACCTGGATGAACTGGACAGGCAAATCCGGAATCTTCCCGGCCTGATTGTCGGACAGGATCAATTGGGGAATGGGCGGATACTGACGCCCTATGACGACTTATACTATTCTGAGACCACCATCCAGGATCTCCGCCAGGGCAAGGCATTGTACCTTTATGTGCTGGTTGCGCTCGGGGTCCTGCTGTTCCTGCTGGCGCTGCTCAGTTTCGTAAATCTATCCCTGGCTGTTTCCGGCCGCAGGGCGAAGGAAATGGCTTCCCGGCGCCTTTTGGGAGAGAGCCAGGGACAGGTGTTCGCGCGCGTGCTGTTGGAAACGCTGGGGTTCACCTTGGCTTGCTTCCTGCTGGCCATTCCGCTTGCGTATGCAATGGTGCCCGGGCTGGACAGCCTCCGGCCGAGCGGGCTCAACATTCCATTCCGGGTCTGCCCGGACGCTGCATTCTGGTGCATGGCTGTGGCAGGCGTGGTACTGGCGGCCCTGCTGGCCGGGATCGCACCTGCAGCCCTGTGCGCCTCTTACCGGCCGCTGGACGTGGTTTCAGGACGCGTCCGCCGGCGGCAGAAGATGTCTTTCAACCGGATCTGCATCATCTTCCAGAGTGTACTGGCGCTGGTGCTCGTCACCATGACCGTGACGCTGCACCGGCAACTCAGGTACATGGAGAAAGCAGATATCGGCGTGGATCTGGCTGAAGACCTGTATTATCTGAATATGGGATTCTACGGGATACCCTTGACCGACGTGTTGCAGGAGTCCCCTCTCGTCCGCAGGATCGGATATACCAACAAATATCCCACGAATGTTACACAGGGTTATTATGTGCCGAGGAATATGGCTGTCAGATACCAGATCCAGTGCGACAGTGCGGCTTTTGACCTGTTGGGATTCCGGGTCGAGGATCGTTTCAGCCAGATCAAAGGGACAACGTTTCTGACCCGGAGCGCAGCCAACGAAGCGGGAATCACGCGGGAGCACGCCGATCCAGAGTTCTATTTTGACACGAATTTGGAGAATGTCATCATCGGCGGTATAATCGGAGATTTCCGTGTCTCGCCGGTAAACGTGCAGATCAAGGAGGCAGGGCCCGTCATGGTGGAAGTTTCCGCCTTGGATATCAACGCGCATCCAGGTGGTCCTTACCTGATCCAGACGACCCGCAACCATCGGGAATTTGAGGAATGGCTCTATGCAACGGGCGACGAGATTGTACGGGACTTCCAGTTGCCTTTTGCCAGTCTTTCTGAACTCACAACGGAAGCGGGCTACCTGAAGGACCTCATTGCATCGGAATACGACGATCTGCGGCAGTACCTGCGCCTGGTGGAGATTTTCTGCCTGGTGTCCATCCTGCTTTCGATCCTGGCCCTCGTGTCGATGAGTTCGTTCTATGCCGGCACGCAGGCCAAGAGCATTGCCATCCGGAAGATATTCGGCGGAACGATAGTCAGCGAGATCCGGCGGGGCATCCAGTCCTATATGCTGTGGATTGGGATCGCGGTCGGCATCGCCGTCCCGGTCGGCGTAGTGCTGGTCCGGCGCTTCCTGGAGGATTATCCGGAACGCATCCACGCCTACTGGTGGATCTTTGTCGCGGCAGTCATGATTGTACTGGCTGTTTCCTTTATTTCCGTCCTCTGGCAGACGCTCCGCGCCGCCCGGACCAATCCCGCGGTGGAGCTGAAGAAAGAATAGCCTAGCTAGTCCACTTCCCATCCCATCCTGCCGGCCAGTTCCTTGAGCAAAGCGATGTCTTTGGTCGGGATACGGAACGTTACCGACGCCCTGGTGCCATAAACGGGCCTCTCCGGCTCCATCAACATGGCCGGCTCCGGGGCGTGCGGGTCGTAGCCCAGGAAGGAGTCCTCTGCCGGCTCAACCTGCTGCAGGGCCATGTTCAAGGCTTTCTTGACAAAAGCATTGATGGATATTCCTGCCTCAATGGCGTGGTTGGCAATCTGCCTGTGGGTGTCAGGAGATACACGAACATTGAAAGATCCAGAATAGCTCTTTTGCGGCTTCCAATTGTGATCTTCGCAGAAAGCAAGATAATCCTCTACCGCCTCATGGAAAGAAGCCGTGAGTTCTGCAACAGACTCACCTTCATAATTGACAAGGCCATCGAGGCGGTGGGGCTGATTGTGAGTCTACGGTTTGACCGACGACCTCTCCTCCCTTCCGCAGGTTAAGCGGACAGACGATGTTGGAGATGATTCCGCTGAAGGGCAGCGACGGGCACAAGGCAAGTTTATAACTATATAAAAATAGTTGCATAGTTAAAAAATTTAGCTATATTTGCAAAAAACGACACGCCGACCATGAAACGCCTGACAAGGAAAGAAGAGATCATCATGGACCACTTCTGGGAGAAGGGTCCGTTGTTCGTGCGGGAACTTCGGGAACTGTATCCCGACCCCAAACCGCATTTCAGCACCCTGAGCACGCAGGTCCGCACCCTCCAGAAAGAGGGCTTCATCGACCACAAGTCCTATGGTCCCACCTACCAGTACTTCGCCAGGGTGACCCGGGAGGAGTACAAACAGCGTTCGCTCATCGGACTCATCGACAAATACTTCGACAATTCATACCTGAGTGCGGTATCGGCCCTGGTGAAGGAGGAGAAGATTACCGTGGATGAACTCAGGGAACTCATAGACCTGGTCGAAAACAACGGACGGAAATGACAGACTTCCTCTTATATGACGCCAAGGTGGCGGCCGCCCTGCTGGTTTTCTACCTGTGCTATCGTTTCCTCCTCAGCAAGGAAACCTTCCACAGGTTCAACCGCGCGGTGCTGGTGGGGACGGCAGGGTTGTCGTTCCTGCTGCCGCTGTGCGTCATCACCATCCGCCGGCCGGTCGTTATCCTCCCCGCGGCGGCGGAGAGTACGGTCCTGTCCGGACTGCCCCTGCCGGAAGCGCAGGCGCCGGTGGAAAGCGCCCTCCCCTGGTGGCCGGCGGCACTCACGGTCCTGTTCTGGGCCGGCGTCGTCTTTGTCCTGGCCAGGGTGCCCGTATCCGTCCTCTCCCTCCTCCGCATCATCCGCCGGAGCGAAGCGGTCCGCGAGGAAGACGGCTGCAGGATCCTGGTCACAGCGCGCGACATCGACCCGTTCAGCTGGATGCGCTTCATCGTCCTGTCCCGTCAGGACTGGGAACAGCCGCATGCGTCCATCCTCGCCCATGAGAAGGCGCACGTGGCCTGCCGGCATTCCCTGGAAATCCTGCTGGTCGATATCCTCTCGGCCCTCCAATGGTTCAACCCCGCCATCTGGATGCTCCGCGCAGACCTCCGGGAACTCCACGAGTACGAGGCCGACGACGCCGTGCTGCGCAGCGGCACCGACATCAGGGAGTATCAGTATCTGCTAATAAGAAAAGCTGTCGGCAAGAGCGGCTACTCAGTTGCCAACAGCTTTAATCACAGTATCCTTAAAAACCGAATTACTATGATGTCAAAATCCAGATCGCCCCTTTCGCGGGGCTGGCGGGTGCTTTGGCTGCTCCCGCTCGTGTGCCTGGGGCTCGGCCTGCAGGCCAGGACCATCTATGTCCCGAAGGACAAAGATAGCGAAAATAACGCAGTCCGGACCATCCCGGACGAGAAACTTCCGGATACCGTCGTCCTGCACGTCCGCACCGACGGCACCATCGAAAGCGACGGCAGGGAGATTGCGCTGCAGGACCTCGCCGGTCACATCCGCTCGCTCAATCTGCCTTTCCCCGGCACGACGGTGCAGATCAACGCCGATGCCGACACCCCGATGGGCCACATCGACGACGTGAAGAACGAGCTCCGGAAAATCGACGCCCTCCGGGTGAACTACGGCGCGCCCTCGGAAGCGAGCGCCGTCACCCGGCACCTGACCCCGTCCCTGGACAAGAAGGTGAATGTAATGACCTATGACGAGGCGCTGGCCGGGTACAACCGGGAAGACATCTGCGTCAGCCGGATCAACTCCAATGACCGGATCTTCTTTAAAGACCAGGCCGTCCGGGACGATGCGGAGATCCTTCGTATCGGCAAGGACTTCCTCCGGGAACACGGAATCCAAACGCTCTTCTCGCTGGGATGCGAACGGGGCACCAGTTACGCCGCCTACCAGCACATGCAGGCACTGCTGGTGCAGGTCTACAGCGACGTACGGGACGAGCAGGCCCGCGAAATCTACGGGAAATCCCTGTCCGATCTCTCGCAGGAGGAACGCGATGCCGTTCTCCGGAGGGTACCGATGCGCATCGTCGAGCCGGAGCTGAAGGGCAGATAATCCCTTATTCTGCGGTAAAGCTGACGGAGGCCGGTTTCAGTCCGTCCGACTCGACCGTCACCGTGACGGGGCCCTTCCGGTCGGCCGCCACGATGCCCAGGCACATGCCGGAAAAGGCCTTGCGTGACGAGGCTTTCACCGATCCGAGGTCCTGCATGTCGCCGTTCTCCACCCCGATCAGCCGGGCGCCTTGGACGCTGAAGCGGACCAGGTTGTCGGTCACGGGGCACAGGTTGCCCTCCGCATCCAGCACCTCCACAGTGATGTGCGCCACGTCGCCGGGCTCCGCCTTGAAAGCGGGCCGGTCCACGGTGGCGCGCAGCTGTGCGGGCGCCCCCGCCGTGCGGATCACCTCTTCGAAGGTCTCCCCGCCCCGGCGGCCGACGGCCCGGATCTCGCCGGGCTGGTACTCCACGTCCCAGGTCAGGTGCAGGTCCGCCGTCGTGGCGTAGCGCTTGCCGGGGCCGTACTGGGCCCAGCTGAGATCGACACCGCGCCGCGGGAATTCGGTCACCTTCCGGCCGTAGGATTTGCCGTTGACGAACAGCTCGACCTCGTCGCAGTTGGTAAAGCAGGCCACCTGGATGATCTGTCCTTCCTGTCCGGCCCAGTTCCAATGCGGCAGCAGGTGCAGGACGGGGTCGTCGGACCAGATGCTCTTGAACAGCCACCATCCGTCCTTCTTGAAGCCGCAGTTGTCCAGATATCCGGAACTGGCGCCGCGGGACGGCCAGCGGGATTCGCCGTAATAGTCGATGCCGGTCCACATGAAATCCCCGATGACGTAGTCGTAGTTCATGGCAAAGCGCCAGCGCTGTTCGACGTCGATCAGGCCGCTGCTGATGATTCCGCGTCCGCCCCAGCGGCTGTCACGCGCAATCTGGTACTGCCGCCGGGCGCCGCCGTATCCGGAAGTCTCCGTGCCCACGACGCGCCGCTCCGGAAACTCGGCCTTGTCCAGGGCGTAGTTCAGCTCGCGGCGGGTCCGCCAGCGGTCGGGATAGTTGTACCCCACGATATCGTTTTCGAAGGCCGCCAGGAATTCCGGGGAAGCCGGGCTGTTGGAGGCGATCTCGTCGTTGCCGGCCGTCACCAGGCGGGTCGGGTCCAGCCGGTGGCACAGGGCGATCAGCTCCCGCGCGATCCCGGGGCCGACGGCGCTGTGCTGGTCACGGATCTCGTTGCCGATGCTCCACATCACCACGGAAGGGTGGTTGCGGTCGCGCGCGACCATCGCCGTCAGGTCGCGCCGGTGCCATTCATCGAAGACAAGATGATAGTCATACGGATTCTTGCCGGCCACCCACATGTCGAAGGCTTCGTCCATCACCAGCATGCCGTGCTGGTCGCAGAGGTCCAGGAATTCGGGTGCCGGCGGGTTGTGCGCCGTGCGGATGGCGTTGCAGCCGCCCTCCTTGAGGATTTCGATGCGGCGCTCCCACACACGCTCGGGTACGGCGGCGCCCACGGCACCGGCATCGTGGTGGAGGTTGACGCCCTTCATCTTGACCTGCCTGCCGTTCAGCAGGAAACCCCGGTCGATATCATATTCGATGGTCCGGACGCCCAGCGTGCTCTCCACGCAGTCGATCTCCCGGCCGGAAGCGAGCAGCTGCGAGCGGAGCGTATACAGATAAGGGGATTCGGTATCCCACAACTTTGCGTCGGCGATCTGCAGCTGCTGGTCCAGGGTCATCTGGCCTCCGGCCGACAGGGCGACGGCCTTCTCCGCCGTGGCCACCACGGCACCGGCAGCGTCCAGCACGCTCTGGCGGACCGTCAGGTCCCGGGACCGGGCTTCGCCGTTGGTGATGTCCGAATGGACCTGGACCGTCGCCGTTCCGTCCTCAACCGCCACGGTATGGTGGAAGACGCCCCAGCGGTCGAAACGCGTCCGGGAAGTGGCCACCAGACGCACGTGGCGGTAGATGCCCGATCCGCTGTACCAGCGGGAATTGGGCTGTTGGGAATTGTCCACACGCACGGCGATCACGTTCCCCCGCGCTTTCAGCACCGGGGTCAGGTCATAGGAGAAACTGGAATAGCCGTAGGGCCAGGTGCCCAGGCAGACCCCGTTGACCCAGACCGTGCTGTTCATATAGATCCCATCGAATTCGATGCTGTACAGTTTGTCCTTGCTGTATCCGGGAACGTCGAAGTGCTTGCGGTACCATCCGGTTCCCATCGGGAAATACCCGACGCTGCCGCCACCCGGATTGTCCTGCAGGTTCTCCCCCTCCAGGCTCCAGTCGTGAGGGAGGTCGAGTTTGCGCCAGGTCCGGTCATTGAATCCCGCCGCCTGGGCACCGGCAGGGTCCGCCAGGACGAAACGCCAGTCCCGGTCGAAGGGGATGACGTTGCGGGAGTTTTGTGCCTGGGCCAGCACGCAGCCGGCGGCCAGGACACACAGAAGGGTTATCAGTCGTTTCATATACGTATGTGGTTGTTTGTTTGTCAGCGGGCGAAGGCCGGCAGGCCCGGGTGGCCGCCCGGCGAGACGGCCCGGACGTTGCGGGTCAGATACGGGAAGAATATCAAGAACCTTTTCATGCTGCCATTGCGTTATCTTCTGCAAGATAAGTATTCTGGAAACAAATTGTATCTTTGTACCATACATTTCAAGTATGAATTTCCTGATGAGTGTCCTGGCTTCGCTGCTGGCTGTCCTGCCCTATACGACCCCTTCCTATGACGTGTCGGTAGAACGGAACGTGGTCTATGCCACGCAGCCGGGATACTGGGACCATGCACCGGTGGGAGAGAAAGGCACGGTCGGACGGATGTTGCCGCTGCTGAAGGAACAGCGCCCCCTCGATCTGAAGATGGACATCTACCTGCCGGAGGGGGACGGTGACGGGAAACGGCCGTTGCTGCTGATGATGCATGGCGGGTCCTTTTTCGTCGGGCACAAGACGGAGAAGGGACAGGTCGGGTGGTGCGAGCACTTCGCCTCGCTGGGCTACGTGGCCGTGTCCATCGACTACCGGCTGGGCTTCCGCCCATCGCGCAAGGACCTGGCCGCCGCGGAAGATCGCGCCTTCGAGGACGCCGATGCCGCCCTGCAGTACTTGCTGGCCCGGGAGGATTTGCGCATCGATCCGGACCGCATCTTCGCTGCCGGGACCAGCGCGGGGGCCATGCTCTCGCTGCGCCTGGCTTTCCGCCCGGACGGGCCCCGCATCCGCGCCGTCTGCAACTGCTGGGGCGCCGTGCACGACCTGGGCGTGCTGGAGCAGGCCCGCACCGCCATTCTCTCTTTCCAGTCCCCCGCCGATCCCGTCATGCCCTACGGCCGCGGCTACCCCTTCCGGACCAGGCGGAACGGTCTTCAGCCCCCCACACAGTGGTTCTCGGATGTGATGTACGGTACCCATGCCATCCACGAGCGCGCGCTGGAACTGGGCCTCCGAGCCGAGCACCACGCCTGCCCGGAAGCGCGCCACCGCCTCCACATCGATGACGAAGGACAGTACACCGAACGCTTCTACGAAATCCGTGACCGCATGGCCGCCTTCTTCGCCGAAGAATAAAAGTTTCGGATGAGAGCTAAATAACTGGTGGCTATCGTGTATTCAAATAATGAACGGAAATTAGTACCTTTGCTGATAGATAAATCGAACTTTATACAATGGCTCTTAAATCTCCTCGTACTGCTATGATAGTTACTATCGGTATTGTCGCTGTCACTTTCCTTATCGTGGTGGGTGTAATCCTGGCCTATTGGCCCAAGGGCGTCTCGGTTGGCGAGAACGACGAAATCCAGTTGAGCACATACCTGGGCAAGCCGCGTCTTATTCCTCTTGATGACATTTCCATCATCGAAATGCCAGAGGGCCTGTTGAGCCATCTGATCAGGACCAACGGCATGAGCCTCGGCAAAACCAACTATGGCCACTTCAAGAACACAAAAACCGGGCAGAAGATGTTCCTCTATCTTACCGGGAAGGACAGCAAAATCTGCTTTACTTACAATGGGGAGTTATATGTTGTAGATGATTGGCGACAGTAACTCTATTCCTGTTTATCGCTTTAAAATGTGACCAAAAAAGACAAGGCATGAAAAAAGACAGCTTTTGCGGCTGTCTTTTTTCGTGCCTCGGATGAGACTCGAACTCACACGGACATTACTGCCCAAGGGATTTTAAGTCCCTCGTGTCTACCATTCCACCACCAAGGCGTCCGGATGGACGCACAAAGGTAATAAAAAAGCGTCAAAGTGCATCGACGGCGGGTTCGATGTGCAGGGAGATCTGGGTCTGGGGACCCAGGCGGCCGCGCAGGCGCCGTTCGATCTCGTCGCAGATGTCGTGCGCGGCCGCCACGCTCATCTGCGGATCCACCACGATGTGGGCCTCGATGACGACCGACCTCCCGGCCCGCAGGGTCTTCAGCCCGTGCACGTCCCGCACCCCGGGAACACTGCCCATGATCTGCAGGACCTCCTCCTCTTCGTCGTCGGGCAGCGATGCGTCCAGCAGTTCGCGCACCGCAGGAAGCGCCATCTTGATCCCTGTCACCAGGATGAAGCAGGCGATCACCAGCGCCGCGACCGGATCCAGCACCGTCCACTTCTCGCCCAGCAGCAGCGCCCCGCCGATACCCAGGAGCGACCCCACCGAGGACAGCGCGTCCGTGCGGTGGTGCCAGGCGTTGGCCACCACGGCCGGCGACTGCTCCGCCTTCCCCACCCGCACCGTAATGCGGTACAGGGCTTCCTTGACCAGGATCGAAACCACCGCGGCCCACAGCGCGATCATCCCCGGCTGGGGCAGGGTTTCGCCCCGGACCAGCCGCACGATCCGCTCCGCCCCGTCCCGGCCGATGCCGGCCGCCACGACGCACAACAGCACCGCCACGACCAGGGTCGCAAAGGTCTCGAACTTGCCGTGGCCGAAATCATGGCTCTTGTCCCGGTCCCGCGCGGAGACCCGCAGGAAAGCCAGCAAGACCACGTCGCCGGCCAGATCGGACAGCGAATGCATCCCGTCCGCCAGCATCGCAGCGCTCCGTCCCAGCACGCCCGCAACCATTTTCCCCGCCGTCAGCAGCAGGTTCACGGCCAGACCCAGGCCCGTCACACGCGTGATTCTCCGTGTCCTGTCCATCTCAGAAATACTTTTTCTCCCGTCCGTTCAGGGCAATGAATATGAACAGCATCGTCGTGAACGACCACAGGGAGGAACCGCCGTAACTCAGGAAAGGCAGCGGGATGCCGATGACCGGCATCAGGCCGATGGTCATGCCGATGTTGATGAACAGGTGCATGAAGATGATGCTGGCCACGCAGTACCCGTAGATCCGGGTGAAGGACTCGCGGCTCTGCTCGGCGTCGCGGACGATCCAGACGATCATCAGCGCATACAGGACGATCACGGCCAGGCAGCCCAGGAAGCCCCATTCCTCGCCGACGGTGCAGAAAATGAAATCCGTGCTCTGCTCGGGGACGAAACCGTAGGTGGTCTGCGTCCCGTTCAGGTAACCCTTGCCGAAGAAGCCGCCCGACCCGATGGCGATCATCGACTGCCGGACGTTGTAACCGATGCCCGTCGGGTCCTCGGCCATGCCCAGCAGTACTTCGATGCGCTTGCGCTGGTGGTCCTGCAGGACGTGCTCGAAAACGAACTGGGTCGAAAAGATCAGCAGCAGACCCGCCACGGCAGCGGCCAGCGTCGACAGCCGGACGACACGCGCCTCGACGGACTTGCGCCGCAGGGGACGCATCAGCAGGAAGAAACTGCCCCCGACGATCACCGTCAGGACGATGACGGAGACCAGCGGCCCGGCCGTCAGGGTCAGCACGAACAGCAGGATCACCATGCCGATGAAGAACAGCACCCAGCCCGTCATCCCTTCGCGGTACAGCACGAAGATGAATCCCAAGTACACCAGGGCGGATCCGGTCTCGCTCTCCGCGACGATAATCAGCATCGGGATGCCGATGATCAGCGCCGCCGTCAGGAAGTCCCGGAAATTGCTGATCTTGAATCCGGACCGGCTCATCATCATCGACAAGAACAGGGAGGTGGTGATCTTCGACACCTCCGCCGGCTGGAAACTGACCGGCCCCAGGTTGAACCAGGAATGCGATCCCTTGACCTCAGACCCCAGGAATATCACGGCGACCAGCAGGACCAGCACGCCGAAATAGGCCGGGGTCGAAAGGACCTCCCACAGCCGCGAATTGATGACGAAGAGGATGAGGCCCGCCAGGGCCAGCGCCGACAGGATCCAGACGAACTGCTTGCCGCTGCGCGCCGACCAGGCGATGGCGGACTCGGGATCGGTCGAATGGATGGAGGCGTAGATGTTCAGCCAGCCGACCAGCACCAGCACCAGGAAGCAGATGACCAGCTTCCAGTCGATCGTGTACAGCAATCCGCGCGATATATTGTCCCCCTGCTCTCTCATTTGATCAGTCGGGTATTCATGATCCGGTCTTCCAGCGCCGGGCGGCTGGTCTCCCCGCACAGGTAACGCTCCACCATCAGCGACGCGATCGGGCAGGCCCAGGTGGCGCCGAAACCGGCGTTCTCCACATAGGCCACGATGGCGATCTGCGGATCGTCCTTGGGCGCGAAGCAGATGAACACGGAATTGTCCTTCCCGTGCGGGTTCTGCGCCGTTCCGGTCTTGCCGCAGATGTCCAGCCCGGGCACGGCCGCCACGGTCGCGGTGCCGCCCTCGCCGGGCTTGCAGTTCACGGCCATGTACATGCCCGGAATGACTTTGGCGAATTCGGTCGTATCCACCAGCGTATAGTTGCGCCGGCGGTATTTCTCATCGATCTGCACGTGTTCGGAGTCCTTGACCAGGTGCGGGATGTAGTAGTATCCCCGGTTGGCCACCGTCGCCGCCAGGTTCGCGATCTGCAGCGGCGTCGCCCCGATCTCGCCCTGTCCGATGGACAGCGAGACGATGGTGGAGAAACTCCAGCGCCGGCGGCCGTAGATCCGGTCGTAGTAGGCGCTCGTCGGGATGTTCCCGCCCAGCTCGGAGGGGAAGTCGCTGCCCAGCTTGTCGCCGAAGCCGAAACTGGTCACGCAGTCCCGCCAGCGATTGTAGGCCTCTTCGGTATCCTGGTACCTGCGGTTCTCGAGAATGGACTTGAAGACATAGCAGAAATAGGCGTTGCAGGACATCATGATGGCCTCGCCCAGGTTGATCGGGGAACGGTGGTTGTGGCAGCCCAGGCGCCGCGTCTTGGTATAGTAGTATCCCTGCCGGCAGGGGTACTGGGTCCCCGGCTCGACGACGCCCTCTTCCAGCCCGATCAGGCCGTTGATCAGCTTGAACACGGATCCCGGCGGGTACGAGGCCTGGACCGTGCGGTTGAACATCGGCTTGTTCGGATCGCTGGCGATCTCGTTGTAGTAGCGGCCGATGTCCTCCAGCTGGTGCACGCTGATACCGGGGCTGGACACCATCGCCAGGATCTCCCCGGTCGCGGGTTCCAGCGCCACGACACTGCCCACCTTGCCGGCCATCAGCTGCTGGCCGTACTGCTGGAGTTCGGCGTCGATGGTGGTGATGATGTCCTTGCCCGGGACGGCGTCCTTGTCGAATTCGCCGTCCTTGTAGGAATCCTGCACCCGGTTGCGGGAGTCGCGCAGGTAGATCCGGTATCCCTTCTCGCCCCGCAGGTCCTCCTCGCGGGCCGCCTCGATGCCGGTGCGGCCGACATAGTCCCCCGCCTTGTACTCATCCGGATGGCGGCGCAGGTAGTCGGCGTCCACCTCGGAGACGTATCCCAGCAGGTTGCCGCCGGCGTCGAAGGGGTACTCGCGCACGCTGCGTACCTGGCCGGAGAATCCCGGGAAACGGTATTCCTGCTCGGCGAAACGCAGGAAGCGTTCCGCGGGCATCTGGCGGATAAAGGTCAGGGTCTGGTATCCGATGCGGGAACGGAATTCCCGGTAATAAGCCATCCGTTCGCGGATGAAGTCGGCCGTGGTGTCCAGCAGGGCCGCCAGCGCGACGGTGTCGAAGGGTTCGACCAGGCGCGGGGTCACCATCAGGTCGTAGTTGACCTTGTTTCCGACGAGGATCTTGCCGTTGCGGTCGTAGATGATGCCGCGCGGCGGGTAGATCGTGCTGTACACCATCGAGTTGTTCGAGGCGTCCCGCTTGTACTTGTCGTTGATGATCTGGATATAGAACAGCTTGCCCAGCAGCACCAGGACGGCGACGCCCAGACCGATGACCAACCTGTTGCTCCTGCTGATTTCCATACTCAGTTGTTTTCAGGATCCAGCAGCAGGGACATCAGCGGCAGGGAGACGATGACCGCCAGCACGAGGGAAACCAGGAAGCGGACCAGGTTGAACCAGAAGGGGCGCGTCCCGGCGCTGTCCACGATGATGTACACCAGCAGGAACAGCGCGTTCGCGGCCAGCATCACCAGCAGCAGGCCCGGCAGGCCGTGGCGCTTGACGGAGAGGTTCTCCCGCCGGTCGAACATTTCGCTGCCGAACACCAGGCGCAGCAGCGGGAAACGCAGCAGCGCCACCGGCAGCAGCGCCACGCAGGTCGGGCCCAGCACGCTGCCGGAGAAGAAATCCACGACCAGTCCCAGGGCGAAGGCGATGCCCAGGGCCCAGGGCGTTCCGACCGACTGCGGCAGGCACAGGATGATCGCCGGGAGGAAGGTCAGCAGCACGAACTGCGACAGGTTCAGGAAGTTTCCGATCAGAACCTGCCCAGCAACCAGGGCGATGCATATCCATATGAACCGGCTTCCTCTCATGGCTCTTCCAGGGTTTCGATTTCCGCCCAGCCGGTATTGATGGCGACGGTCACGTAGCGGACCGCCGAGAAGTTTTCGAACAGATGCACGTCCACCTCGCTGGATGCGCCGGCGACGATGCGCATGCGGTCCGTCGTCCCCAGGGGGATGCCCGCGGGAAAGACGGAGGAATGGCCGCTGGTCCAGACCGTATCGCCGGGCGTCACCTCATAATGGAGCGGCAGGTCCAGCAGCAGGGCCCTGTCCTTGTGGATCCCGTCCCAGACCAGGGGTGCGGCGACGCCGTCCGCCCCGATGCGGGCGCTGACGCTGACCCGGTTGTTCATCAGGGTCATCCCGTAGCTGTAATGCCGGCTGACGGCCCCGACCAGGCCGATGACGCCCCGGCCGGAAATGATCCCGGCGCCGGGAACGATCCCGTCCTCGGACCCTTTGTCCAGGATGATGTAGTTGTGCTGGGTGTTGCGGCTGACCTTCATGATCTCGGCCGGGACGAAGCGGAAATTGTCCCGGGGTCCCAGCGCCGCGACCTGGGCCTGCTGCATCGAGTCGGCCTGGGCCAGCTGGAAACGGCGCAGCTTTTCGCGCAGCATGGCGTTCTCTTCGGCGAGTTCCCGGTTCTGGACGTCCAGCCGGACGAAGTTGCGGGCCCGTTCGCCGCCCGTCCACAGCGCCCCCTTGACCCGGTGCGAGAAGCGGTTGATCCAGACATTCTGCAGACTGGAACTCTGTCCCACCAATGCAAGAGCAGCAATCTCCAACAAAAGGAAGATTGCTGCCGACAGGATCCAGGGAGAAGTCTTGGACGGACCGGCCATCGCGCTAACGCATCAGGAAGGAATAACGGTCCGTATTCTTGAGTGCTTCGCAGGCACCGCGCCCCACGGCGTGGAGCGGGTCCTCCGATACATAGAACTGAATGTTGACCTTGTCGGTCAGGCGCTTGGCCAGGCCGCGCAGCAGGGCGCCGCCGCCGGACAGGTAGATGCCGTTCTCGACGATGTCCGCATACAGTTCGGGCGGGGTCAGTTCCAGCACGTGCAGGATGGAAGTCTCGATCTTGGCGATGGACTTGTCCAGGCAATGCGCGATCTCCTGGTGGGTCACCACCGCTTCGACCGGGTGGGCCGTCATCAGGTTCGGGCCGCGGACGACCATCGGTTCGGGTTCGTCGTCCAGGTCGGGCAGCACGGCGCCGACGTTGATCTTGATCCGCTCGGCGGTGATTTCACCGACCTTGATGTTGTGCTGCTGGCGCATGTAGTACTGGATGTCGCTCGTGAACACGTCGCCGGCCGTGCGGATGCTCTCCTGCTGGACCAGACCGCCCAGCGAGATGACCGCGATCTCGGTCGTACCGCCGCCGATGTCCACCACCATGTTGCCCTTGGGCGCCTCGACGTCCAGGCCGATGCCCAGCGCCGCCGCCATCGGTTCGAAGATCAGGTACACGTCGCGCCCGCCCGCATGTTCGGACGAGTCGCGGACGGCCCGGATCTCCACTTCCGTACTGCCGGAAGGGATGCCGACGACCATCTTGAGGTTCGGGGTGAAAAGGCTGTGGTGCTTGCTGTTCACCTGCTTGATGAAGCCGCGGATCATCATCTCCGCCGCATTGAAGTCGGCGATGACGCCGTCCTTCAGGGGGCGGATGGTGCGGATGCCCGGATTCACCTTCTCGTGCATCAGTTTGGCCTTGGTTCCGTAGGCGATGCACTTGCCCGTATTGTTGTCGAAGGCGACGATCGACGGTTCGTCCAACACGATCTGACCGTTCTGGTAGATCACGGTGTTGGCGGTTCCGAGGTCGACTGCCAGCTCTTGATTCAGAAATGAGAATGCCATAATATTCCGAAAAAACGTGCTTACTGTGAAAGTGAACAAAAATACGTATTTTTGTCGTATCAAACAAATTATGGCAGATCAGATTTTCGCAATCATCATGGCAGCCGGCAGCGGGACCCGGATGGGGGCCGGAACGCCCAAGCAATTCCTGCCGCTGGGCGGCGTCCCGATCCTGCAGCGCACCATCGAGCGCTTCCGCGAAGCCCTTCCGCAGGCGCGGATCGTGACCGTGCTGCCCCGGGAGCACTTCCAGACCTGGAAGGACCTGTGCACCCTGCACCACCTGGACTGCCCGCAGCAGCTCGTCGCCGGCGGCATCACCCGCTTCCACTCGGTCCGGAACGCCCTGGAGGCCGTCCCGGACGGGGCGATCGTCTTCATCCACGACGGCGTGCGTCCGCTGGCCAGCGTGTCCTTCCTGCGCCGCCTCGCCGACCAGGCCCGCAGCCAGCGCGCCCTGGTGCCCGTCGTTCCGCTCACGGACACCATCGTCACGGACAGCGGCGAGGGCGTGGACCGCAGCCGCCTGCGCGCCGTCCAGACCCCGCAGGTCTTCCGCTCCGAGGACATCCGCGCCGCCTACCGCCTGGCCTACGAGACCTCCTTCACGGACGATGCGAGCGTCGCGCGCAGAAAAGGAATACCCCTCTCCTATGTCGAAGGAGAGAGGTACAACCTGAAAATCACTACGCCCGAAGACCTCCGTCTGGCGGAGGCCCTGTGCTCACTTGCCCAGTGACTTGAAGCTGGTATTCTTGTAATCGTTCACCCAGACCTGGCGCTCGAAGGCTTCGTCGAGCGAGATCATCGTGTCGGTGGACTGGACGTACGGGATGCGCTGGATGGTGTTCAGCAGGATTTCCATGAGGTGCTCGTTGTCCAGGCAGTACACCTTCAGGAAGAGGGCCGCCTTGCCCGTCACGAAATGGCATTCCACGATTTCAGGGACGTGCTTGAGCGCGCTGATGACCTCGGGATACTTGTTGTCCTCGGCCAGGAAGACGCTGATGTAGGCGCATACGTTCAGGCCCAGGGCGGCGGGCTTGACCAGCAGGCGGGATCCGGTGATGACACCGTTCTCCTCCAGCTTGCGGACCCGCTGGTGGATGGCCGCGCCGGAGACGCCGCAGTCGCGGGCGATCTCCAGGAAGGGCTTGCGGGCGTCGTTCACCAGGGCGGACAGAATCTTGCGATCGATGTCGTTGATTTGATAGTTGGGCATATCCTTGCTTATTTGGTTTTCTTCTTGAAGCGGCGGAAGCGCGAGGCCGTGGGCTGGGTCCCCGCGATGATGTCGCGGCAGGCCTGCTCGGTCAGGGTGGCGGGATCCGTCCCCTTCGGGATCTTGTAGTTGGATCCGTCACTCTTGATGTAGGGTCCGTAGCGGCCCTGCAGCACGGTGATCGCGCCGTCGGCAAAGCTCAGCAGCGGGGCCGTCTGGGCCTGGGCGCCGGCCGCCTCCTGCGCAATGATGCGCGTGCATTCTTCCAGCGTCACTTTCAGGGGATCCGTGCCGCGCGGCAGCGAGTAGTTCTTGCCTGCATGGCGCAGGTAGGGACCGAACTTGCCCTTCATCGCGACGACGTCCTCGCCGTCCAGCTGGCCGACGGTCCGCGGCAGCTCGAACAGCTTGAGCGCCTCTTCCAGGGTCAGGGTCTCGATCAGCTGGCCGCGGCCCAGGCTGGCGAACTGGCGGTTCTCGCCCTCGCCTTTCTGCACATAGGGGCCGTACTGGCCGAAACGCGCCACGACCGTCTGGCCGTCCGCGGGATCCACGCCGAGTTCACGCGAAACGTGGCTGAACTGGCCGTCGTGGATGGTTTCGTCCACCTTGTGGTGGAAAGGCTCGTAGAAGCGCCCGATCACCTCGTTCCAGACCCGCTCGCCGTCCGCGACCTGGTCGAATTCCTTCTCCACGTTGGCCGTGAAGTCGTAGTTCATGATCTCGTTGAAATTGGCGACGAGGTAGTCCGTCACGATCAGGCCGATCTCCTGCGGCAGGAGTTTTCCCTTCTCCGCACCGATCAGCTCGGTCTTTTCCGTCGAAGAGATGTTGCTGCCCCGCAGGGCGAGGTTGGTCACGGGGACCTTGCGGCCCTCGCGGTCGCCCTTGATCAGGTATCCGCGTCCGGTGGTCAGGGTGCTGATGGTCGGCGCATAGGTTGAAGGCCGTCCGATGCCCAGTTCCTCGAGTTTCTTGACGAGGGTGGCCTCGGAATAGCGGAAAGGCGGCTGGGTGTACTTGCATTCGGCATTCACGCCCTTGCAGGTCAGCACGTCCCCGATGTTCAGGCCGGGCAGGATGACGCTGCCTTCTTCGGCATCGGCATCGTCCGTCCCTTCGGAATACAGGCGCAGGAATCCGTCGAACAGTACTTCGGAAGCCTGGATGCCGTAGCGCTCGCTGCGGCGGTCGGAGGCGATCCGGACGCTGGTGTTCATCACCTTGGCCTCGGCCATCTGCGAGGCGACGGTGCGCTTCCAGATCAGCGCGTACAGCTTCTGCTCCTGCGCGGTCCCTTCGATCTCCGCATGGGCGATGAAGGTCGGGCGGATGGCCTCGTGCGCCTCCTGGGCCCCCTTGGAGTGGGTGCGGAACTGGCGCGGGCGCGCATACTCGGCGCCGAAATGCTCGGTGATATAGGATTTGGCCGTGCCGATCGCCAGCTGCGACAGGTTGGTCGAGTCGGTACGCATGTAGGTGATCAGACCGCGTTCGTAGAGGCTCTGCGCGACGCGCATCGTCACGCTGACGGGCAGGTGCAGCTTGCGGGCCGCTTCCTGCTGGAGCGTGGACGTGGTGAACGGGGCGGCGGGGACGCGGACGCCTTCCTTGCGCTCGATGTTCTCGACCGTATACCGGGCGCCGATGCTGTCCTCGAGGAAGCTGCGGGCGGCCTCGATGCCGGAGAAACGCGTGTCCAGCGTGCCTTTCACCTTGGTGCCGCCGACGGCGAAGGTCGCCTCGACCTTGTAGAACGCCTCCGGGACGAAGGCCAAGATCTCACGCTCGCGGTCCACGACCAGGCGGAGCGCGACGGACTGCACGCGTCCGGCGGAGAGGCCCCGCTGGACCTTGCGCCACAGGATCGGGGACAGTTCGAAACCGACCAGGCGGTCCAGGACGCGGCGCGCCTGCTGGGCGTTGACCAGGTTCATGTCGATCTGGCGCGGGTGCTGGACGGCGTCCAGGATGGCGTCCTTGGTGATTTCATGGAAGGCGATGCGGCGGACCTGTTTCGGGTCCAGGCCCAGCGTCTCGACCAGGTGCCAGGAGATGGCTTCCCCCTCGCGGTCCTCATCGGAGGCCAGCCAGACCGTCGAGGCCTTGGCGGCTGCGGCGCCCAGGGAGGCGACGACTTTCTTCTTGTCCGCGGGGACGACGTATTCGGGTTTGAACCCGCCCTCGATGTCTATGCTGAGCTTTTTCTCCTGCAGGTCGCGGATGTGACCGAAACTGGGCATGACCGTATAGTCTTTTCCCAGGAATTTCTGAATCGTCTTGGCTTTCGCCGGCGACTCGACGATGACTAAATTACCCTCCATATCTTTGTTCAAATTTTCGTTTCGGACTACAAAGAAAAACACAATCTCGGTATTTTTCCAAATTTTATGGCTAATTTTGTATTTTGACGACTTATTTATAAGCAATGAAAGACAAGACGCGCAAAAACATCATAAAATGGTTCTGGATCATCCTCACGGCCCCTTTTGCCCTGATTATGATCATTCTGCTGCTGGTGGGTCTCTTCGCCAAGATTCCTTCTTTCGAGGAATTGGAACATCCTGATAACAAGCTCGCTACGCAGGTCATTGCGGAAAATGGTGAAATTTTGACGACCTTCCACATCGAGAACCGGACCTATGTCAGTTACGACGAGCTGTCCCCGCACCTCGTCCATGCCGCCGTCGCCACCGAGGACGTCCGCTTCTACAAGCACTCCGGCATCGACCTCAAGGGACTCGCCCGCGTGTTCTTCAAAACCCTGCTGATGCGGGATACCAGCCAGGGCGGCGGATCCACCATCACCCAGCAGCTGGCCAAGACCCTGTACCCGCGCCGCGTGTCCAACAGCAAGATTCCCGGCTGGTCCAAGATCTCGATGCTGTGGATCAAACCGAAGGAGTGGATCACGGCGGCCAAGCTGGAGCGGGACTACACCAAGAACGAAATCATTGACATGTACCTGAACTCGGTTGAATTCGGCAGCAATGCCTTCGGCGTCCGCGCCGCAGCCGAGACCTTCTTTGCCAAGGAGCCGATCAACCTGACGATCGAGGAGAGCGCGACGCTGATCGGCATGCTGAACAAGACCACGCGCTACAACCCCGCCCTGAACCCCGACGGAGCACTGGCGCGCCGCAATTTCGTCATCGGCCGCATGGCCAAGGCGGGATACATTACGCCGGCCGAGCGCGATTCCATCCAGCAGATCCCCATCACGCTGTCCTACCAGGTCCAGGACCACAACGCCGGCCTGGCCCCGTATTTCCGCGACCGGCTGCGCCGGGACATGAACGCCACCAAGCCCAAGCGCTCGTCCTACTCGAATCCCGAGGACTTCTCGGCGGACAGCCTGCGCTGGGTCCAGGACGACCTGTACGGCTGGCTGAACAAGAATAAAAAACCCGGCGGCGAGTCCTACAACCTGGACAAGGACGGGCTGAAGATCTATACCACCATCAACTACAAGATGCAGCGCTTCGCCGAAGAGGCGGTCGCCGAGCACCTGGGCAAGACCCTCCAGCCGGACTTCCAGCGCGACCTGCGGAACAAGGTCAACAAGCCGTTCTCGAACGACGTGGACCAGCGCACACGTGACATCGTGATGAACCAGGCGCGCCGCTGGAGCGACCGCTACCGCCTGCAGAAAGAGGCCGGCGTCCCCGACGCGGAGATCCTCGCCCAGTTCAGCAAGCCGGTCAAGATGCGCGTCTTCGCCTGGAACGAGAAGGGCCACATCGACACCACGATGACCCCGGACGATTCCATCCGCTACTACAAGGGCATCCTGCGCGCCGCCTTCATGGCCATCGAGCCCTCGACGGGCCACGTCAAGGCCTATGTCGGCGGTCCGAACTACCGCTACTTCAAGTTCGACAACATCGGCCAGGGCAAGCGCCAGGTCGGTTCGACCATCAAGCCCTTCCTCTACACCCTCGCGATGCAGGAGGGCATGTCGCCCTGCGACAAGGTGGTGAACCGTTCGCAGACCTTCCTGACCGGCAACAAGACGGCGGACGGCGGGGAGGAAACCTGGACCCCGCGCAGCACGGACAAAGACGAGTGGATCGGCAAGACCGTTACCCTCAAGTGGGGCCTGACCCACAGTTCGAACAACATCTCCGCCTACCTGATGGGCATTTTCGGCCCGCACGCCATGGCCGAGATGATGCGCAAGATGGGCATCCGCAGCCACCTGGACGAGGTGTATTCGCTGTGCGTCGGCCCGGCCGACCTGTCCGTCTATGAGATGGTCGCCGCCTACAACACCTTCCCGTCCCACGGCATCTACACCACGCCGCTGATCGTCACGCGCATCGAAGACAACCAGGGCAACGTCCTGTCCGAGTTCACCAACCGCAAGACCGAGGCGATCAGCGCCGAGACGGCCTACCTGATGGTCAACCTGATGCAGGGCGTCATCAACCAGGGCACGGGCGCCCGCCTGCGTTCCACCTACCAGCTGAAGGGCGAGATCGCCGGCAAGACCGGTACGACCAACGACAACTCCGACGGCTGGTTCATCGGATACACGCCCAGCATCACCGCCGGCGTCTGGGTCGGCGCCGAAGACCGCCAGGTCCACTTCCAGGCCCTTGCCCAGGGCAGCGGCGCCAACATGGCCCTGCCGATCTGGGGCATCTTCATGCGCAAGTGCCTCGCGGACGGAACCGTGGGCATCAGCGAAGACGACCGCTTCATCGCCCCGGCGGACATCCGGCTGAACCTGAGCTGCTCGGGCGGGGACATCGAGGATACCGCTTCGCCTTCCGAAGGGGACACCAACGAAGAAGACTATTATTTCAACTAGCACCATGGCAAAATACCAGTCCATCGCAGTGATCTATGGCAGCGACTCCTCCGAATGGGAGGTCTCCTGCCGCAGCGGCGAGTTCGTCGCCTCCCGCATTGACCAGAACGCCTACAGCGTCTATGAGATCTTCGCCCGCTTCGGGCAGTGGTCCCTGGTCGCCTGCCGCAAGAAAGACTCGATGCGGGTCACCTTCCCCGAAGGGGCTCAGCCGCAGATCGACAAGACCGACTTCTCGGTCAAGGTGCTGGGCGAGAAGATCAAATTCGACTTCGCCTTCGTCATGCAGCACGGCGCCCCCGGCGAGAACGGCCAGCTGGAAGGCTATCTCGAGATGCTGGGCATCCCGTTCAGCACCTGCAGTTCGTATGTCAGCACCATCGCTTTCGACAAGTTCGCCTGCAAGTGCCTCGTGCACGGAGCGGGCATCGTGCATACCGCCCCGGACGTGTACGTGCGCGAGGGCGGGGACATCTACGCCGCGGCGGCCAAGTGCGCCGCGGAACTGCAGTTCCCGGTGTTCGTCAAGCCCACGCAGGCGGGATCGAGCTTCGGCGTGACCCGCGTCACGGACCCGAAAGACCTCACCGAAGCCATCCGGGTCGCCTTCCGGGAGAACCCGGGGGTCCTGATCGAACAGGGCCTCAAGGGCCGCGAACTGACCTGCGCCGCCTATTTTGACGGCAGCCTCGTACGCACCCTGCCGCTGATCGAGATCGTCACGGAGAACGAATACTTCGACTACGACGCCAAGTACAACGGGCACAGCCAGGAGCTCTGCCCCGCCCCGGTCGACGAAGCCGTCTCGGAAGAAGTCTCCCGCACCACCGCGGCGCTGTACAGCTTCCTGGGCTGCGCCGGCATCGTCCGCATGGACTACATCTACACCGCCGAGGGACTGTACTTCCTGGAAGTGAATACGATCCCCGGCATGACCAGCGCCTCGCTCGTCCCGAAAATGCTCAGGACCGCGGGGATCGACATCACCGATTTCCTGACGACCCTCATCGAGAACAACTAGTGCTGCTGGCGGACTTCATACGAGGGAGCGTGGCGGCACTCGCGCCACTGTACCCCGTGGAAGAGGCCCGGAGCATCATCCACCTGCTCTGCGAGGAACGCCTCGGTACTTGCAGCTATACCCACATCGTCGATCCGGGATACGAAGTCCCGGCCACCCGGCAGGCCGAACTCGACGACGCCGTCGCCCGGCTGGGCCGGGGCGAGCCCGTCCAGTATGTCCTGGGATACACGGATTTCTGCGGCCACCGCTTCCAGGTGAACCGCAGCGTGCTGATCCCCCGTCCCGAGACGGAAGAACTGGTGCGCGAGGCCGTGGTGCGGGCGCTGCGCCTGGACCGGCCGGCCCGGGTGCTGGACCTGTGCACCGGATCGGGCTGCATCGCCTGGAGCGTGCTGCTGGACATACCGGACGCCGAGGTCGTGGCCGTGGACGTGTCCGCGGACGCGCTGGACCTGGCGCGCACGCAGTTCCCGGGGCGCGCACCGCTGTTCCTGCAGGCGGACGTGCTGGACACCGCGCAGGACTTCCCCTACGGGCCCTTCGACCTGATCCTGGCCAATCCCCCGTACATCCGGGAGAGCGAGAAGGCGCGGATGCGGCCGAACGTGCTGGACTACGAGCCGCCCCTGGCCCTCTTCGTTCCGGACGGGGATGCGCTGCTGTTCTACCGCGCCATCGCCCGCTGGGCCCGGCGTTTCCTGCGCCCGGACGGAACGGGCATCGTGGAGATCAACGAAGACCTGGCCCCGCAGACTGCGGCCGTGTTCCGCGAGGCGGGATTCCGCCACGTACATCCGCTGGAGGATTTCAGCGGCAAGCCGCGCTTCGTCCTTTTTTCGGAATTCAATCACAACGAACCATGAGAAGATACTTTATCCTGATTGCTGCGGTCCTGGCCCTCTGCGCCTGCGGACCGAAAGCCCTGTACGACCAGAAATTCGACACCCAGGACCAGCAGCCCTTCGAGATCAGCGTCCCGGTTCCAGACGGCAACTACCTGGTCACCGTGACCCTGGGAGACCGCGCGCGGGAAGCACAGACGACCGTCAAGGCCGAATCGCGCCGCCTCTGCCTCATGCAGGAGCCCACGGCGAAGGGACAGCGCAAGACGCTCTCGTTCCTGGTGAACAAGCGCAATTTCCACATCGACGCCGACCGGGACGTGCGCCTGAAATTCCGCGAGAACCACAAGCTGGACTGGGATGACTTCCTGACCCTCGAGATCCTCGGGGACCCGGCCGTATCCCGGATCGTCATCCGGCCCGCCGACGCGGACGTCGTCACCGTCTTCCTCTGCGGCGACTCCACCGTGGTGGACCAGGACAACGAGCCCTGGGCCAGCTGGGGGCAGATGTTCCCCTTCTTCCTGGACACGAAGGTGGCCGTGGCGAACTACGGCGAGAGCGGCGAGCGCACGGACAGTTTCATCGGCGCGGGCCGGCTGGACAAGATCCTGACCCAGGTCCGCCCGGGCGACTACGTCTTCGTGGAATTCGGTCACAACGACATGAAGCTGACCGGGCCGGACAAGAACGGATTCGGATTCTTCGCCGACCAGCTGAACATCTTCATCGACCGGATCCGCGAGCATGACGCCATCCCCGTGCTGGTGACCCCCACGCACCGGCGCAACTTCGACGAGCAGGGCCACATCATAGAGACCCACCTGGACTATCCGGACGGCATGCGCCACGTCGCGGCCACCCGCGAAGCGACCCTGATCGACCTGCATGACATGTCCGCCGAATTCTATGAGTCCCTCGGGCCGGAGGGATCCAAGCGCGCTTTCGTCCACTATCCGGAAGGCGCCTACCGGGGCATCTTCGGGGCCGTTGCGGACAACACGCACTTCAACCCCTTCGGCGCCTTCGAGCTGGCCCGCCGCATGGCCACGGCCATCCGGGCGCAGATCCCCGCCCTGGCTGGACACATCCGGAACACGGACGCGGAACTGGACTGGATGGAGAGCCCCTGGCGCGACCTCTCCCGGCAGGTCCTGGAAGAAGACGACCAGGCCTCTACCCCAGCAGGAAAATAAATGTCCCGACCAGCAACCCGATACCATGACAACCAACGAAATCCTCGAAAAAGTACGGAGCGGCGCCTTGTCCGTTTCCGAGGCGGAAGCGTATTTCCGCAGAAAACCCTTTGAAGACCTGGGCTTCGCCAAGCTGGACAGCCACCGGCGCCAGCGCTCCGGCGCAGCCGAGGTCGTGTACTGCCAGGGCAAGTCAGACGAACAGCTGCTGGCCATTTTCAGCCGTCTGATCACCAGCGAGGGCGAAGTGCTGGGCACACGCGCCTCCGCCCGGCAGGCCGAACTCATCCGGGAGCGTTTCCCCGATGCGGCCTACGATACGCAGTCCCGGATCCTGTCCATCGAAAAGCCGGACAAGCCGCGGCGCGGACGCATCGCCGTGTGCACGGCCGGGACCTCGGACATCCCGGTGGCCGAAGAGGCCGCCCGGACGGCGGAATTCCTCGGGAACCGCGTGGAGCGGATATTCGACGTGGGCGTGAGCGGCCTCCACCGCCTGCTATCGCACCTGGAAGACATCCAGCAGGCCAACTGCGTCGTCGCCGTCGCCGGAATGGAGGGCGCGCTGGCCAGCGTCATCGGCGGACTGGTGGACAAACCGGTCATCGCCGTGCCCACCTCCGTCGGATACGGCGCCTCGTTCCAGGGCCTGTCCGCCCTGCTGACCATGGTCAACTCCTGCTCCAACGGCGTCGCCACCGTCAACATCGACAACGGCTTCGGCGCCGGATACATCGCCTCCCAGATCAACCTTTCCATCTGCAACGCCAGCCAATAAACCAACGGATGATGAAAAATACACTCTACCTCGAATGTTACTCCGGAATCAGCGGCGACATGACCGTCGCGGCGCTCCTCGATCTGGGCGTGGATCCGGACAAGCTGCGGACAGCGCTCGCGAGCCTTCCCCTCAGCGGTTTTTCCACGCGCATCAGCCGCGTCCAGAAAGCCGGCATCGACGCCTGTGATTTCAATGTCGTCCTGGAAGAAGACAACCACGACCATGACATGGAATACCTCCACGGGCATGAACATGAACATGAGCATCACCACCACGAGCACCGCGGCCTGGCC
Organism: Bacteroidales bacterium; assembly: GCA_017454335.1. Lineage (GTDB taxonomy): Bacteria > Bacteroidota > Bacteroidia > Bacteroidales > UBA932 > Cryptobacteroides. Next base: position 29,194 of record JAFTDE010000017.1, read on the forward strand.
GAGATCGTGGACATCCTGGAGCACAGCGCCCTGAGCGACAGGGCAAAGGATCTGGCGATCCGGATCTTCCGCATCATCGCCGAGGCGGAGTCCAAGGCGCACGGCCTGCCGGTCGATCAGGTCCACTTCCACGAAGTCGGTGCCGTCGACTCCATCGTCGACATCGCGGCCGTGAGTTTCTGCATCGACGCGCTCGGCATCGAAGAAGTCATCGTACCTGTCCTGTACGAGGGCACGGGCACGGTCCGCTGCCAGCACGGCATCCTGCCCATTCCGGTCCCGGCCGTGGCCAACATCGCCCAGGCGCACCGGCTGAACCTGCACATGACGCAGACCCACGGGGAATTCGTCACGCCGACCGGCGCCGCCATCGTCGCGGCCCTCCGCACCGGGGACAGCCTCCCCGAGGAGTTCAGGATCCTGAAAACGGGCATCGGAGCCGGGAAACGCACGTACGAGCGGCCCAGCCTGCTGCGCGCGATGCTCATCGATACGGCGCCGGACGACCGGGCCCGGGAAGACCGCATCGTCAAGCTGGAGAGCAACATCGACGACTGCACGGGCGAGCAGCTCGGGCTGGTGATGGAGCTGCTGTTCGACGCGGGCGCCCGCGACGTGCACTACTTCCCGGTCTTCATGAAGAAGAACCGGCCGGGGTACCAGCTGAACGTCATCTGCACCGAAGACCGGAAGGACGCACTGCTGCGGATCATCTTCGGGCAGACCTCGACCATCGGCGTCCGCATCCTGCACATGGAGCGCGCCGTCCTGCCGCGGGAGATCCGACAGGTCCGCACCAGCCTGGGAACGGTGCGGGTCAAGACCGTCACCCTGCCGGACGGGGGGACGCGCAGCTATCCCGAATACGACGACATCGCAGCGCTGTGCCGCGACACGGGCAGGCTGTTCCCGGATGTCTACCACACCGTCTTCTCCGAATCCAACGACTGAGATGGACCTGCAAGCCAAATCCCGGGCACTGGAAGCCCGCCTTTCCGACCTGCTGCAGGAAGACGTCGCCATCGCCTTCTCCGGCGGGGTGGATTCGGGCCTGCTGCTGGCCCTGTGCTGTGATGCGGCCGCCCGGCACGGGACCCGCGTACACGCCTTCACGGTGCATTCCGACATGCATCCGCTGGGCGATATCGGGCATGCCCGGAAGATGGCGGAGGATGCGGGCGTCCCCTTCCACGAGATCCACGTGGACGAGCTGCGCGAAGCAGGGATCGGAAACAATCCCCCGGACCGCTGCTACCGCTGCAAGGCCGCTCTCTTCGGCAAGATCCGGCAGCGGGCCGCGGATCTGGGCATCCGCCATGTGCTGGACGGGACCAACGAGGACGACCTGCATGTCTACCGGCCCGGACTCCGGGCGCTCCGCGAACTGGGGATCCTCAGTCCCCTCGCCGAATTCCACCTCGGCAAGGAGGAAGTCCGCACGCTGGCCGCGGCCAGGGGACTGGCCATCGCCAGCCGCCCCTCCTCCCCCTGCATGGCCACGCGCTTTCCCTACGGGACGGCGCTCAGCTACGAACGGATGCGCCGCGTCGACGAAGCCGAGGGGTGGATCCGGTCCCGGGGCTTTGCCAACGTGCGCGTCCGCGTGCACGGTGACATCGCCCGGATCGAGACGGACGCCGCCGACCTGGAACGCCTCCTGGCGCTCCGCGGGGAAGTGGTCGCCGAACTGAAAAAGAAAGGATTCCCGTACGTCACCCTCGACCTGGAGGGTTTCCGCTCGGGAAGCATGGATATTCATATTGAAAAGGAGGGCTGATCATGCACATGTCTGACGCATTGGTTTCCCCCGTCGTTGCCGGCATCCTGTATGTCTGCAGCGCCTCCACGGCCGGATTTTCCATCCGCAAGCTCCGGGGCGGGGACATGAACCGCAAGGTTCCGCTGATGGGAGTCATGGGGGCTTTTGTCTTTGCCGCCCAGATGATTAATTTTTCCATTCCGGGGACCGGGTCGTCCGGGCACCTGTGCGGAGGCATGCTGCTGAGCGCCCTGCTGGGTCCGTATGCCGGTTTCCTGACCATGACCGCCATCCTGCTGGTCCAGTGTCTGCTGTTCGCCGACGGCGGGCTGATGGCCCTGGGATGCAATGTCTGGAACATGGGATTCTACGGGTGCTTCGTGGGCGGACTGCTGATCTGGCAGGCCTTCATGCGGAAGGGCCCGACCCGGGGGCGCATCATCGCGGCCTCCGTCCTGGGCAGCGTCGTTTCGCTGCTGCTGGGGGCGTTCTCCGTTACGCTCGAGACCCTGGCCTCCGGGGTGACCGAGCTGCCCTTCGCCGTGTTCGTACGCTTCATGCTGCCCATCCACCTGGTGATCGGCCTCGTAGAGGGCCTGATCACCGCGGCCGTGCTGGTCTTCGTTTTCCAGGCCCGGCCGGAGCTGCTGCAGGAGGGTTCCGGCAGCCGGGAAGCGGGCCGGCAGATGAAGGCTACTACGGTTCTCGGCATCCTCGCGGCGGTCGCGCTGGTGACGGGCGGTCTGCTCTCGCACCTGGCTTCCTCCAGCCCGGACGGCCTCGAATGGTCCGTCGGGAAAGTGACCGGTTCGACGGAACTGGTCCGGGACAGTGAGGCCGGCGCGTGGGCGGCCGGCGTGCAGGAACAGATCGCACTCCTGCCCGACTATGCCTTCAAGGACAGTGAGAAAGGCACTTCCTTCTCGGGCATCGCGGGTGCGCTGGTGGTGTTGACCATTTGCCTGGGGCTGGGGCTGCTGCTGCGCAGACCCGCCCGGAAGGCGGAAAAGACCGGTTTCGATGGAGCGGCTTGACCGGGCCATATCCTCCTTCCGTTCCATGGAGGCGGAGGCGCGGGAAGCAGGGCTGGTCCAGTCCCTGAATCCCCTCTCCAAGCTGCTCGTCACCGTCTTCTACCTGGTCATCCTGCTCTCTTTCCACCGTTACGACCTGGCCGGGGTCCTGTTGATGGGGGTGTATCCCGTCCTCCTGTTCACGCTGGGCCGGATCCCGCTGCGTCCCATGTGGGGGCGGATGCGGCTGATCCTCATTCCCGTCTGCCTGATCGGCATCGCCAACCCCTTCTTTGACCGCCTGCCCGTTTCGCCCGGCAGCCCGCTGACCGGCGGGATGGTCTCGATGGTCACCCTCTTGCTGAAGGGCCTGTTCGCGGTCAGCGCCACGTACCTGCTGATGGTCACGACGCCGATGGACGACCTGTGCAGGGCGCTCCGCAAGCTCCGGGTTCCGGCGATACTCGTGACCGTCATCCTGCTGATATACCGTTACCTGACCGTCTTCCTGGAGGAAGTGGCCCGGATCCGGACCGCCTATGCGATGCGCGCCCCGGGCCGGAAAGGCATCCATTTCAAGCAGTGGGGCCCGCTGGCCGGGATGCTCCTGCTGCGCAGCATGGACCGCTCCGAGGCCGTCTACCAGAGCATGAGCCTGCGGGGCTTCCGGGGCGAGTTCCCCTTCGGGACGGACCGGCCGTTCTCCCGCCGGGACCTGGTTTACGTTTTACTGGGCATCGCGGTGCCCCTGATCATCCGTTACCTATGAACATACTTGACATCGAAGACCTCAGTTTCTCCTATGGCGGCGGCCGGAAAGGCGAGACGCCGCATCCGGTGCTCTCCGGCCTGAGTTTCAGCATCCGGGAGGGGGAGAGCGTCGGGCTGGCCGGAGCCAACGGCGCTGGAAAATCCACGCTGCTCAAGCTGATCTGCGGCCTGCTGGAGCCCTCCGGCGGGCGCATCTTCGTATCCGGCATCCCGGTGCGGAAAGACACGCTGGGCGCTGTCCGGAAAGAACTGGGATACGTGTTCCAGGACGCCGACAACCAGCTGTTCACCGCCACCGTCCACGACGACGTGGCCTTCGCACCCCGCAACTACGGGTACAGCCCGGCCGAGACGGAAGCCGCCGTGGACCGCGCCCTGCAGGCCGTCCGCCTGGAGGCGCTGAAGGACCGTCCGGTGTACCGCCTCTCGGGCGGAGAGAAGAAGCTCGCCAGCATCGCCACCGTGCTGGCGGTCGACAGCCGGATCATCCTGATGGACGAGCCCACCGTGGCACTGGATCCGCGCAACCGGCGCACGCTCATGGGCATCGTCAATTCCCTGCCTTGCGCCAAGCTGATCGCCAGCCACGACCTCGATTTCATCTACGACACCTGCCCCCGGACCCTCCTGCTGTCCGGCGGCAAGGCCGCATTCTTCGGGCCGACGCAGGAGGTGCTTCGCAACCGGGAACTGCTGGAGGCCAACGGGCTGGAACTGCCCCTGTCCTTCTCCCGCACCTAGGATTTCGCTGCGAAACGCCTTTTCCAGAATGCCCTCCGGATGGCCCCGGAGGGCGTTTTTTGCAAATAAGCATGTGCAATTCGGGGAAAATGGATCTTTCTTGTTCCCTTTGCAGAAAAAGAAAGGATCATGAGAACGAATGCACTTACCGCCCTCGCAGCGCTGTGCCTGATGGGCAGCGTCTGCGACCGGCAGCCCGGTCCGGACCCGACCCCTGCGGGTCCGGCGGAGCTGCCGCAGAACCTCGAACAGACCGTCACGCCGCGCGGAATGGCCCGGGTGCTGTCGCAACTGCCCATCGGGGCGGAGCAGGTCGGCGAGGTCCACGATGCCGTGGATGCGTCTTCCGGCAACGGATACGACGAGGAATACACGATGGAACGCCTGTTCACCCAGCCCGGAAGCGGCGTGGGGGACGCGGCGGCCCGTGCCGGCGCGACGACCTACCGGCATCCGCTGCGCGAACTGCTGGCGGATTATTTCAGCAGCGCCCTCACCCGGGACGGATCGGGCCGGCAGGTCGAGGATTATGTCAACGCCCTGATCGACTCCGGCATGCAGATCTACTGGCCGTACAGCGAGGACTGGGACGGAAAAACGATGCCCCTGGTCACCTACGATCCGGGCTACAGCGCCGAATCGAACTATGCCTACGAGCTCCGCATCGATGACAGCGGGGCGCGGGTCGTCGATTCGGTCGTCGTGGACGAGGCCCTCGCCCGCACGCGTCCCGTCTGGGTCGTCAACCACAACGACGACAGCGGCTTCACCCCGATGGACTTCTACCTCCGGGACGCCGCTGACACGCGTGCAGGCGTGAGTCACCGCCGGCTGGTCCTCAAGGATTTCACGATGCTGCGGAACTACGACAGCTGGTTCGGCGGGGCGAGCGAGTTCATCATCACCATGGGACGGGCCAAAAACTTCAAGGCCGACGAGGATATGAACACCTATCACTTCGATCCGGCCATCACCACGTTCACCATCGTGGCCAGGCGGAAGCAGGTCGGGGTCTGCCTGCCCCTCGAGACGATCCTGATGGGGGACCTGGGCAGCGACGAGACCTTCGTCCTGATGATCACCGAAGACGACGGCGGAACCCGCACCACCTGGAAGGCCGAGATGACGGTCAAATACAATTCGAAGAGTTACGGGGTGGAGATCGGGCTGCCCCTCAACCAGCGGGACGACATCGTCTGGCGCGGTCCGCTGCACACCAGCTACTTCCAGCAGGAAGACGTCGTGCGCGGCCGCTTCGGCGACGTGCAGCTCGCTTTTGCGCTGGAATGATTACAAGGGATCACGCGGCAGCGCTCACGCTCATTTCACAGGCCTGGCAGTCGAAGCTCAGGGCCAGCCGGCGGCCGTTGTTCACCAGGAACAGGGGGCCGGTCGGCGCTGCGCCCTGCCAGCGCGGGCACAGGCCCAGTTCGTAGCGGATGCAGTACTTCGAGCGAAGCAGTTCATCCGGTTCGGCAGCGGGTTGCAGCGGGTTTGGTTGCAAGGTGTCTTCGGCGGCGGGATTGCCCCGGGAGGGCTTTCCGCAGCGGAGCGAGGACGAATCAGCTGCCCTCCCGGGGTAACCCGCAGCCGAAAAACCGTCCAGATCTTCTGCAACCAGCCGCCGCAGGCTGTTGATGGTCGAAGCGCTCAGCAGCGGCAGCGACCCGCCGGCCGTCTCCACGACCAGCTCGTCCACCGAAAAGCGATAGACCCCGCTGCGCTTGGAGAGTTGCTCGCGCAGCATCGCCTCGGCGCGCTCGCGGTTCTGGGCCGTCTCCACATCCGCATGGAAGGGACTGCACAGCTCGCGGCCGTCCTGCGTACGGGCGCGCAGCTCCAGCACATATTTCCCGTGGACCCGCACGGACAGGGACACCGGAATCTCCCGACGGCAGGCCTGCGTTTCCAGGGCCTTCTCGAAAGCCGTATTGATGTTGCGGTACAGGGTCATCCCCTCCCGCAGGTCCGGAACGTCCTTGCAGCGGACCTGCAGGCCCTCGCAGACGTCGCCCCGGAAACCGGTCACCCCGTCGGCGGTCGCGATGGCGAATCCGTCGCCGTTGTGCAGTTCCAGGCCGCGCCGCAGCGGCTGGACGGTGAACTGCATGCCGCGGGACGCCTCGCGCCGCAGCTGGCGGACGGTCCCGACGGCCTCACCCATCGACTTGGGCGCATCCATCGAGGACCAGCGTCCGCGCCGGCCGTCCAGGAAAAGTTCCGTGTACCCCCGGTTGAAAGTCTTGTCGGCATCCGGCTCGAAACCGCCGCTCACCTCCCCCCAGGAGGCCCGGCAATAGCGGTCGGGGTAGCGGGAGACCAGCGCGTCCAGGGCCAGGGAATAGTCCCGGACGACATTCTTGACATACGAGGCGTTCTTCAGCCGCCCCTCGATCTTGAACGAACAGACGCCCGCTTCGGCCAGGTCCTCCAGCCGCGCCTTCAGATTGAAATCCTTCAGGGACAGCAGGGCCTTGTTGCGGACCAGCACGCGGCCGTCCGCGTCCACCAGGTCATAGAGCGAGCGGCAGGCCTGGATGCAGGCGCCGCGGTCCGCACTGCGCCCGTCCAGGAACTCCGACAGGCGGCACTCCCCGCTGTAACCCACACAGAGCGCTCCGTGCACGAAGCACTCGATTTCGCAGCGGACCGATTCCCGGATCCGGCGGATCTCTTCCAGGGACAGCTGGCGCTCCAGCACGATGCGCGTGCAACCGGCCGCCTCATAGCGGCGCGCGCTTTCGGCATCGCGGATCGCGCACTGGGTCGATGCGTGCAGGGGCACGCGGATGTCCGGGAACGCGCAGAGGCGCAGGTCCCGGATGATGAACGCATCCACCCCGGCCTGCTGGGCCTCCAGCATCAGGGCGTGCGCCTCCTCCAATTCCTCATCGGAAAGGATCGTGTTGACCGTCAGGAAGATGCGGACCCCGAAACGGTGCGCATACGCGCACAAGCGCGCCACGTCCGCGAGATCGTTTCCCGCATCCTTGCGCGCCCCGAACTTGCCGGCAGCGATATAAACGGCATCGGCACCGCAGTCGACGGCTGCGATACCGATGTCAGCATTCCTGGCCGGAGCCAGCAGTTCCAGCGGGAACATTACTGCTTCTTAAGCGCCTCGATGGCGGCCTTGATCTGGGCGACATCCGCGGCGGTCGGAGCCAGCTCGACATACTTGCCGAGGTACTCGATGGCCAGATCCTTCTTCTGGAGGGAGTTGGCGGCGGTACCGGCGATCTTGTAGGCGTTGGCGGACTCCTTGTATTCGGCGGACTTGAGCGCCTGCTCGATGGCCTCCTCGAACTTCTTCTCCTTCAGCAGGTTCGAAGCTTCCTTGAGGACGATGTTGGCCAGCTGGCCGTTGGCGACGGACTCCTGTCCGTTGGCGGCGGCGGTCTTGAAGGCCTCGACGGCACCCTCGACGTCACCGGCGGCGTTCAGGGCCTGGCCCAGACGGACCGCAGCCTGGCCGTTGGTCGGCACCAGGGCGAGGATGGCCTTGTAGGCCTCCGCAGCGGCGGCATAATCCTTGGCCTGCAGCTGCGTGTTGCCCTGCTGCATGTACACCTGGGGAATCAGGTCCTTGGCCTTGTCCGCAACATCCTCCTTGCCATACTCCGCGGCTACCTTGACGGCCTCCTCGAGACCGGCGATGGCCTTGGGGTAATCCTTGGCGTTGATGTAATCGCGGGCGATGGAGAAAACGATGGAAGGAATGATGCCCTTGCAGTTCTCCACGATCTCCGCACCGTCCTCGCCGAGTCCCTGGGCGACCTTGAGGGCCTCCTGGAAGCTGCTGAGAGCGGCTGTGTAGTTCTTCTCGCTGAGCGCAGCGGCACCGTTGTTGTAGGTTTCAGTGGCGGATGCAAGATCCTGGGCGAACAGCGTTCCCGCGCTGAGCGCGGCGACTACGATGATGGCAAAAATTCTTTTCATAATCTTCTGTTGGTTTTATTTAGTTTTACATTATTATCATTTCACGAAATGCAAAAGTAGTAAAAATGTTTTACTTTTGTGTACCGGAAGCTAAGTGATATGCGCAATCTTTCCCTTCATATCCTCATTCTCTGCGGCCTTTTGTGGCCCTTGCTGTCACCTGCCCAGGCTCTCCCCTCGTTCAAAAACGCTCCGGACATCACCGTGAGCACCCTCCCGAACGGGATCCGGTATTACCTGGTCACCAACCCTACTGACAAAGGTTATGCCAACTTTGCTCTGGTCCAGCAGGGACAGACTTCCTTCGAGGCGCCGAGACGCGCCTTGCAGGACCTTCCGAACTTCACGAACCAGGCTCCGTACCGCTTCCTGGCGGCCCACGGCGTCGGCTGCGGGCCGGAAGGGTACATCCTCCATACGGGCGACGCGACCATCTTCCGCTTCGACGACGTCCCCGTCCACGAAACGGCCGTCGCGGATTCGGTGATGCTGCTGGTCTTCGACCTGATGCGCAGCTATCCGGGCGACCAGGCGCTGGTCGTCAGCGGCGACATCGACGCGTCGAAACTGCCCGAGCGCTTCTACGTGCTGTCCCTGTCGGTCCCGGCCCGCACCGCTTCCGCGGCGGAAGACAGCTATGCCTGGCAGAGTTCGGACTTCATCCGGATCACCGGCGAGACCCGGCCCGCCAACGTGCTGGGTTCCATCCGCGTTTCCTACGACCTGCCGCGCACGGCGCGCGAACTGATGAACACCGCCCAGCCCGCCCTGACCCGGCTGTACGCTGACATCCTGTCGCTGGTGCTGGAGAAGCGGCTGCGCAACGCCTTCCGGGCGGCCGGACTGCCGTTCGCCTCGCTGGATTTCCACTACGAGGACAGCGCCATGACCCCCGGAGACGAGCACATGACCCTGCAGGTCAACACCTCTACCTATGATATGGAAGCGGCCGCCACCCTGCTGGGCCGTACCCTGTACGCACTGGATTCGCTGGGCGTGCTGCCGGCCGAATACCAGGACGCCCGCAGCCGGATCGCCGCCGAAGAGCGCCGCGCGAGCGTCGTCCGCGAAGACCGGCAGGCCTCCACCGACCGCTGCATCCGCGCCTTCCTGTACGGCGAAACCCTGGCCAGCGCCACGGACATCTACGCCTCCGTGCTGGGCCGGTCGCTGGGTGCCAGGCAGGAACTCGACTTCTTCAACCGCTATGTTTCCGCCCTGCTGGATCCGGTCCGCAACCTCTCGTTCACCGTCCTGCAGCCGCGGACGGAAGTGGATCCGAAGCCCGCTTTCGACGCCTTCCGCAAGGGCTGGGCGACGGACGGCGAGCCGATACCGTTCCGCTACCGCACCAGTTCCGCCGACAGCCTGCGCCTGGGCAAGGGCGCCCGGAAACTCAAACTGCGCGCCCAGCCGGTCAGCGACCCGGTCACGGGCGGCGAATTCTGGACCTTCCCGAACGGCATCCGCGTGCTGTACAAGCAGAACAAACGTTTCGAGGGCCAGTTCGACTACATGATGCTGCTGTACGGCGGCGTTGCGGGGGTCCGGGACCTGAAGACCGACGAGAGCCCCTATGTCGGGGACATGCTGCTGCTGTCCCGGATCGCCGGCCGCAGCGGGGAGGATTTCCAGGACATGCTGGCCGCGAACGGCATCACGATCCAGGCGGAAGCCAACGCCGCGGACCTGCGCATCTACGGCCACGCCCCCAGCGGCAGGCTGCAGCTGCTGCTGAAATCCCTGACCGCCCTGTCCAATGACCGCCAGGTCGATCCGGCCGCCTGGGATTACTACCGCCGCAGCAGCGCCCTGCGCGTCGAACAGGCCGCGCACGGCATGGCCGCCCTGGATGCACGGCTGCAGCGCCAGCTGGCCCGCACGGGACCGGCAAAGGGACCTGCCGCGCTCAGCGACGACTTCCCGCAGCGCACCGAACATTATTTCGCCCGGCAGTTCGCCAAGGTCAACGACGGCCTGATCGTGCTGATCGGCGACCTGGACGCCACCACGGTCCAGCAGAGTCTCTGCGCCTACCTGGGGAATTTCGCGGTCAGCTCCGGCTCTTCCCTGCGCAACAACGACTACGATCCCCTGCCCAGCGGCTGGTTCTCCGCCAGCGAGTCCCTGGGCACGCTGCCCGCCGGTCCCGGACAGGCCGGCGCGCATTTCGTGCTGGCCGCCCAGATGCCGTTCAGCCTGGACAGCTACATCGCGGCCCGCATCGCCTGCATGATGATCCGGGAGGAACTGGTCCGGCGGCTCGCCGAGGCCGGGGCCAGCGTGGACGTGCGCCTGCACCCGGAAATCATCCCGGTCGAACGCTTCACCATCCACATCAGCTGCCTCCCCTGCCCGGCGGAGGGACTCCCGGAAGGAATGGTTCCGGCGGATCCGGAAACGGTCGCAGCGGCCGCCCGGGAGGTGCTGGGATCGCTGGGCTCGCTGCAGCTCAGCCCCGCCCGGCTGAAAGCATACAAGGACCTGCTGCTGTCCCATGTCACTGCCCTGCAGAACGATCCGGCCTACCTGGTGGAGATCGCCGCCATGCGCCAGTCGATGGGCAAGGACGTCGGCAGCGGATACCGGGACCGCATCAACGGGGTCAGCGCGGACCAGGTGACCCGGATGCTGGGCGGACTGGACAGCGGCGGCAAACTCGAATACATCGTCCGATGAAGGGAAGCGCGTTCGGCACCATCATCCAGATCGGCGACATCCTGGTTTCCGAGGATGTCGTCGCGGAATATTTCGCCTGCGACTATGCGGCCTGCAAGGGACGCTGCTGCATCGCCGGGGACAGCGGGGCGCCGCTGGACGAGAGCGAACCGGAGCAGCTGGAGCGCTGGTACGAGCGCTATTCACCCCTGATGAGCGAAGCGGGCCGGGAGGCGGTGCGGCGCACCGGCTTTTTCATGCTGGACCGGGACGGGGACATGGTCACGCCCCTGTCGGAAGGGACCTGCGAATGCGCCTTCACCCATTTCACCCCGGACGGGGCGGCGCTGTGCGCGATCGAGAAATGCTTCGAAGCCGGGCTGTGCCGCTGGCGCAAGCCCGTTTCCTGCAGCCTCTACCCCATCCGCATCACGAAGCTGACGGGCGGCGGCCAGGCCCTCAACGTCCACCACTGGGACATCTGCGCGGACGCCTTCGAAAAGGGGCGCCGCGAGGGAATACGGGTGTATCAGTTCTTGAAGAATGTGCTGACCGAGCACTTCGGCGAGGAATTCTATGCGGCCCTGTGCGCCGCCGCCGACCACGTCAATCAGCCTCAGGAAGACTGAAGCGGTTCTCCAGGGCGGTCTTGACCCGGACGGCGTCGCGGGTCAGGCCTTCCACCTCGAATCCGGTCAGCGTATGCGTCAGGGTGATGCGGTCTTCCCAGATCCGGGTGACGCGCGCCGCCACGGAACGGATCCGGAAGCTCATGATCTGGCCTTCTTCCTTCTCGTAGCGGTATCCGCGCTCTTCCATCAGGGCGATGACGTCCTGGCGGATTTCCTCGTATTCGCCCAGTACCCGCGCCCGCTGCGTGCTGTATCCGAAACGGGGATAGATCAGCGCGAAGATGGCCATCATTCCCAGCATCATCAGCAGGGATTCCAACCCGCTGCGGAAGATGGAAAGGAAGTCTCCTTCCACCCAGCCGACCAGGTACAGCACACCGATGATCAGGAACAGGATGACTGTGATATAGAGGAAGTATTTGAGCGATCGGACGAAATATTTCATGGTACAGCCGTGTTGTTAACTATGGCAAAGATAGGAGAAAATGCAGAAAGTGGTGCGTTTTTTGTTATTTTTGTCACGGATTCAAAAAAACACTGTCATGGAAAGAGAAGACCCGCTGGAGAGAATAGAGCGGAAAGAACGTGAAAAGAAACAGAACGGAGGACTCCGGGCCGTGATGTACGTCATGATCGCGGTGGCGATTGCGCTGGCCGCGGCCCTGGCCTATGTCTGGACCGGCAAGTCCCGCCTGGTCAACGAACTCCGTGTCGAGAAGGAGGACCTGACCGAACAGATCGTAGCGCTGCAGGCAGACTACGAGAGCCTGTCTTCGGACTATGAGAGCATCAACATGCAGCTGGACTCCTCGCGTGAGGAAGTAGCCCAGCTGGTGGACCGCATCAAGCAGACGGACGCGACCAACCGCGCCAAGATGCGCCAGTATGAAAAGGAACTGGGTACCCTGCGCAGCATCATGCGCAACTACATCGTCCAGATCGATTCGCTGAACAACCTCAACCACGAACTGACCCTGGCCGCCGCCTCGGCCCGGCGCGAAGCCGCCGAGAGCCAGGCCCGCAACAAGGAACTGACCGCCCAGGTCGAAGATCTGGCCGGACAGGTGGCCGCCGGTTCGGTCATCAAGGCCCGGGGCATCCGGCTGGACGCCTACACCTCGGCGGACAAGACGACGGACCGCAGCACGCGCGTCGCGCGCATGCTGGTCACGCTCAGCCTGGTCGAGAACGACATCGCCCCCAAGGGCCCGCTGCGCGTCTATGTGCGCGTCTATGACCCGGAGGGGAACGTGCTGGAAGACGGCACCGGCGCTACGTTCATGCTGGGCGAAGAGGAAATGAAGGCCACCGCCTCCCGCGAGATCGACTATGAGGGACGCGACATCGAGATGAGCATCTACGTGAACAACATCCCGTCCTTCACCAAGGGCATCTATATGGTCGAGGTCTTTACGGCCCAAGGCCGTCTGGGCGGCGCGGAACTGTTGCTCAGGTAACGTGATCTACGTCCACGTCCCGTTCTGCGGCAGTTTCTGCATCTACTGCGATTTCTATTCGGAAATCGCCCGCAGCGCCGGGGTCCGGGACCGCTATGTTAATGACATCTGTGCGGAAGCGACGCGCAGGCAGGAGGAAATCCGCCGTTCGTCCGCAGTCCGCACCCTGTATTTCGGAGGAGGCACACCGTCGGTGTTGCCTCTTTCTTCTTTGGAGCGCATCGTGCGCGCGGTGGATGCGGGTCCCCTGGACGAATTCACGGTGGAAGTCAATCCCGAGGACATCGTGCAGGGAGGCCTGGATTATGTCCGCGGCCTGCTGGACCTGGGCGTGAACCGCGTCAGCATGGGGGTCCAGTCCCTGGACGAGGGGATGCTGCGCTGGATGAAGCGGCGGCACGACGCAGCGGGGGCCCGGCGGGCTTTCCGCCTGCTGCGCCAAGCCGGGGTGGAGAACCTGAGCGTGGATGTGATTTTCGGGATTTCGCAGCTGACGGACGAGGTCCTGGAGCGGACCGTCTCGGAGCTGTTGGACTGGGGTCCGGAGCACGTGTCGGCCTACCAGTTGACCATCGAACCGAAGAGCGCGCTGGGGCAGTTGTATGCCCGGGGCGCGTACGTGCCGGCATCGGACGGGCAGTGCAGCGCGCAGTACGGGCTGCTGTGCGAGAGGCTCGCCGCGGCCGGGTTCCGCCATTACGAAATATCCAACTGGGCGCGGCCGGGCCGCGAAGCCATCCACAACAGCGCCTACTGGAGCCGGGCGGCCTACGTCGGCCTCGGGCCCGGCGCCCACTCCTTCGACGGGCAGGGACGGCGCAGCTGGAACAGCCAGACGCTCAGCGGCTGGACGGCGGAATCGGAGACACTGGACGATGCGGCGCAGCGGACCGAACGCATCATGCTGGGCCTGCGCACAGACCGGGGCGTCGGCCGGGTGGAGCTTCCCGCCGGCGCCGTGGAACGCCTGCTGGGCTCCGGCGCCCTGACGGAACTCCCCGGCGGCTTCATCCGCATCCCCGAAGACCACTGGTTCGTCTCCGACGCCATCATCGCAGACCTGGTGTAAGCGTCAATCCGGGAGGATGCCCAGGTCGGTGGCCTTGCGGGTCATCTCAGAGACATTGCGCACGTCCATCTTGGCGTAGATGCGCTGGCGGTGGTTGTTGACCGTGTGGACGCTCAGGTAGAGCTTTTCCGCGATCTCGGCGGCCGTGAGGCCCTGGGCGCTGAGCCGGATAATCTCGAGTTCCCGGTGCGTCAGGCCCAGACCGGAGATCCGGCGGTTCCGTTCGACCAGCACGTCCCCGACATATCCGGCCATGTCCTCGTTGATGGACTGGACCCCGGCGGCCAGTTCGCCGCAGCGCCGGCGGATCTGGTCCACGGACAGTTCCGGCGCTTCGGCCGACAGTTCTTCCAGGGCCGATGAGAAAGCGCGGGCCGGGTTCCGGAGGTCCCGGGCCAGGAAGTTGATCAGCTGTTCCTTCGTATCGTTGCTATGCTGCAGTTCTTCGTTGCGGCGGCGGACCTTCCGCAAGTGTCCGGCCAGCAGGACGATACCCACACCGCCGAGCAGGACCAGCAGGGAGATCTGGTAGTTGCGCAGTTCGATCTGGCGCTCCTTCTCCCGGACGTCGAAACGGGTTTCCATCTCCTGCAGGGTCTCGTCCGCCTTCTGGCGGAGGTATTGCTGGGAATGATAGACATAGTCGTCGTGGGCGGCAAGCGCCTGGTCGTATTCGCCTTCGCGCATGTAGAGCCGCACCAGGCGGTCGTCCAGGCTGGAAGCCGTCAGGTGATCCGTTTCCGGGAGCGTCCCCAGCACCTGCGAGAAATAGCGGATGGCTTCTTCGTTCCGGTCGCCCTGCTGGAACCAGCGGGAACGGAAGAGGATGCCGTTGCGGCGCAGGCGCGGGATGTCATGCTGGTCAGCGAGCGCCTGCCCCCGGTCGAGGTACTCCCCCGCCGTGCGGTACAGGTCCGGCTCGATCGGATCGTTCCAGCGGTTCTTGTTGATATACAGCGACCCGATCACGTAGCAGGCTTCGGCCTGCTGTTCGTAGTTCCCGGTCTCTTCCGCGAGCGCAAGCGCCTCCCGGGCATATTCCAGCCCCTCGTCGTTGCGGCCGGTCTCCGGGGAAATCTCGGCATAGGAACAGAGCTTGGCCTTGGAGATCAGGATGCCGGCGAGCTCCGGCCGGAAGCCGTGCTGCCGGGCGATGGACTCGGCCTCGAGGGCTTTCTGCCAGGCGTCCTCATCCCGGCTGGCCATGATGTCGATGCCGGTGATACAGGCGAGCGAGCGCACCCGCAGCAGGGGCGAATCCGCCTGGATGGCGAGGTCGAGGGCGGAGAAGGCTTTCTGCATCGCGTCGTCCAGGCGCTGGTTCTCCACATCGGATCCGGCCTGTCCGATCAGGCCGGCGACAGTCGCTTCGGCCCCGTCCGTCCGCCCGGAAACCCCGGGGCGGCAGGCGGAGAGGCAGGCGGCCAGGACAAAGAGGAAAAGTATGGATCGTTTTCCGGACATCGGTCTGTTTTTATGCAAAGATACGCGAGATTGATGAAAAATAACCATATCCGTCCAAATCCCATTTCCGATCTTTGCTGAAATTTAAAAAGGAACTATGATGAATCGACAGGATCGTTACACGGCCCCGGATGTCCTCCTGGTGGACATCCACACGGAGAGCGTCCTCTGCCAGAGCCCGCTCCAGTTCTACAATCCCAACAGTGCGGGAGACAACATCAAACCCGAAGACATCAACGACGAAGGAGGTTTCTGATGAAAAGATATTGGATCATCCTGGCGGCTGCAGCCGCCCTCTGCGCTTGTCAGCGCACGGAGACGGAAGCCCCCGCACCCGTCTTGGACAAAGGACGCGTAATCACCGTCAACACGGTGGAAGGCACCCGCTCCTCCATCGCACCCCGCCAGGAAGGCGGGTACAGCTTCACCTGGGACCAGGGCGATGCCATCCAGCTGTATGAACTCGTTTACGAGAATTTCGGGGAGTCGACACCCAACGCCACCTGGAGCGACTTTTTCTGGTCCGAGGGGCTGGAGCAGGACGCGCCGGCGGCGTCCTTTACGGTGGACCTCAACACCACGCTGGCCAACCCGAACAGCGGGCAGTACCGCTACGTGGGCACAGCTCCGACCTATTTCCAGTCCTACTGGTCTGCGGACCGCCAGGACCACTACGACAGCCTGTGGGGCGACCACCCGGGCGCCGCGGGGCTCGCACCCCACGCCGTGCTGAGTACCGCTTTCCCCTACCAGCAACAACCGAAGGCCGGCACTTTCGATCCGAGTGCGGACCTCATGGTGTCCCGGCCCGTCGTGCAGGATACGCGGGCGGAAGGCAGCATCAACCTGAGTTACACCCGTCTCGGGGCCATCGTGAAGGTCTCCCTGACGGGGCTGGCTCCCGAAGAGAAGATCATCAGCGGATACCTCCTGTTCGGAAACTCCTACAAGGTGAACGGTGCGCTGGAATATGATCCCGAGATCGGGGACGCCCGCTTCGAGGCGGGAGAGGCCATCTCGATGTCGGACTACAACCCCAGCACCTACATGGAACTCTGGCGCCTGGAATCCGCTTCCGCCGTCCAGTTCACGCCCGAGGAAGTGTACGCGGACGGGGACGGCCGCGCCGACATCTGGCTGCGCCTGCCCGCAGGAGTGGTCAGCGATTCCTTCTCCCTCCGGGTCTGGACCTGCGCATACGACCAGGGATCCCCCGCGGGAGACATCCATCGCTACGGCAAGGACGTGGACCTCGCGGCGCTGAGCCGCAGCCTGAGCTTCTCGAACGGCCGGATGACCACCTTCTCGGTGGCCACCACGGAGATGCCGCTCCCTTATATCAGGCTCTCCTACACCTATACGGACCAGGAAGGGGACGAACAGACGGACGTCTCGGACCAGTACGGCAACCTGGTCATCGGGGACATGTACCGCCTGCCCTGCGATGCCGGACAGGTCGTGCTGGACGTCGAGACCAACATCGACCCCACCGGCCTGCTGACCGACGCGGACTACTACGACTGGGTGGACGCCGACTTCGACCCCTCCACCATGAAGTTCACCATCAGCTATCAGGCGGCGCCTTACAAAAACGGCGCTTACGACACCTACCGCTACGCCAACGGCATCCGGCTCTATTCCACGGAGCAGGGCGTCGAATCCGCCGCCACGATCTACCAGCAGACGCGCTTCTTCAATGAGGCCGGAAGGACCCGGAAGAGCATGTTCGTCTGGTACGGCGGGTCGGCCGCCGGCACGGTGAGCTGCAACTTCGATCCGGTGATCGACTGCCCGACGGCCGTCGAAGACAGCATCAGCTGGCAGGTCACCCGCCAGAACGATACCTGCACGGTCAACTTCACCGCCGGAGAGAACGTAACGGACGCCATCACCGTCGTGCCCGTCTACATCCGGGACCCCAAATATCCGGACGACAAATACATGACCGTCAACATCGTGCGTTTCCCGATGCTGCCGGACGGAGACTACTACATCGCCGTGGAGAATACCTGGAGCGGCACCTTGGACAACGGGAAATACCCGTGGTTCGCCGCCGCGGTCAATCCGTCGAACAGCAACAACGTCTTCGCCGCCCAGGTGGCCTACGACGGAGACAAGAATCTGGACTTCGCGAATACGGAATACGTCAGGGCATTCACGTTCAAGCGGATCGACGGCAGCACGGACTACCGGATTAGCTACAAGGTAGGCGACGTGCCGCAGTATCTCTCCCTCGGATCGACCTACGCGTCCGGATCCCTGTACGTGATTTCGAACGCGGGAGAGCCGCTGGTCACCGACGGACGCGACCTGTCGCGCTGGGACGTGCAGGCCTTCCGAAAGTTCGGATTCGTCCTGAACCACGCGTACGAGAACGTGGAGAACCACACCGGAACCTACAGCATGTTCTTCAACCTCAAGAACAAGAGCGAAGCGAATTACTATGTCAAGACCGCAACCTACACCAAGGATACGTATTCCTGGTCCATCGGACGCTTCAGCGACTTCTGGTACTACGCCTACAGCGGCAACGGGGAAGTCAAACTGATCAACGCCGACACCGGCGCCGTCTTCCCGCAGGACCGCAACGATTACTAGCCCCGTCGGATTCCCCGGCGGAGTGACCGGCGGATTTTCCGGCGGGTTCCCCGGCGGAGTGACCGCATACCCGACCCCTGGCTGTCTTCAGCCAGGGGTTTGTGTGTTTTTCGTCGGGGGGTGGCAGGTATGGGGTCAACACAAATCCGGAACGCACAAACCCAACCCGGGAAGGTCATTCTGCAGAAAAATCTTCGAAAATTCTGCAAAACCATGTCCCGAAGGACCATTTTGCAGAAAAAACTTCGAAAATTCTGCAAAACCATGACTCGGAAACCATTTTGCGGAAAAATCATCAGAAATTCTGCAAAATCATGACTCGGAGGCCATTTTGCGGAAAAATCATCGGAAATTCTGCAAAACCATGACTCGGGGCGGGGCAGGAGGGGTCTGGGCGGGAGGAGGAGGTCTCGGGAGAGCCCGCCAGACCCCTTCCTGCCTTCGCCGCAACCCGGTACCGCCGTTACGCTGCCTGTTCCGGAGCGTGTCGGCACTTGGGGATAACGCGGAGATCCGGGCCTGGCGGAATTACGGTTCGCGCCTTCTTCGGAACGAACGGAAAGTCATACCACTGGGCGTGTCAGTCCGGGAGGAAGCCCAGGCCGGGGGCGGCTTCCGCAGCGGGAATGCTTGAAACGCGGGAGCGTTTTGTATTGCATTCTCCGCGCGGAAGCTGCCCCCGGCCGCCCCGGTCCCGAATCGTTCTCCCGAATGACTGCCGGGCACGCCTCCCCGGGCACATCGCCCCCGCGACGAGAAAAAAAAACGACGCGCGCACCACCCCAGGCGCTACAACGGCAGGGTCTTTTCGGCGAGCCAGGCGGCGACGTCGGGCGGGAGGAGGGGCGAGAGTTCGTCCCGGACACGGGCGTTGTAGGCATTCAGCCAGGCGCGTTCGTCGTCGGTCAGCAGTTCCGGGATCACCGCGGAGGTGTCGAAGTGGCACAGGGTCAGGGTCTCGAAGCGCAGCCAGTGCCCGAAGGCGTTCTGTCCTCCGTCCACGCAGAGGACCAGGTTCTCGTGCCGGACCCCGTGCAGGCCCTCGCGGTAGATGCCGGGCTCGTTCGAGGTGATCATCCCGGGCATCAGGGGCTGGCGGTTGAAGTTCTGGCGGATGTCCTGCGGGCCCTCATGCACGCCCAGGAAGAAACCCACGCCGTGACCGGTTCCGTGACCGAAATTGCGCAGGGCCCGCCAGAGCGGGATCCGCGCCAGGGCGTCGATCTGGCATCCGGCGGTCCCCTCCGGGAACACGGCCGTCGCCAGGCCGATGTGTCCCTTCAGGACCAGGGTATAGTCTTCCCGTTCCAGGTCGGTACACGGCCCCAGCGGCACGGTACGCGTAATGTCCGTCGTCCCGTCCAGGAACTGCCCGCCCGAATCGACCAGGTACAGCCCGCGGGGCTCCAGCACCGGCGCGTCCGTGTGCGGGGTGATGTAATGCGGCAGGGCGGCTCCTTCACCCCAGGCGGAAATGGTCTCGAAACTGTCCCCCTGGTACCCGGGGATTTCCGCACGGTAGCGGCCCAGTTGCAGGGCTGCGTCCCACTCGGTCACCCGCCGGTCGGAAGAGAGCGAACGCTCCAGCCAGTACAGGAAGCGCTCCATCGCGACGCCGTCCCGGACATGGACCGAACGCATCCGCGCGATCTCGACGGGGTTCTTGACCGCCTTGCGGAGGCCCACCGGGCTGGTCCCGGACAGGACCGGCCGGTCCAGCAGCGAAAAGAGGTGATAGTTCAGCGTCCCCTCGTCGATCAGCAGCCTTCCGTCCCGGTCGTCCAGCGCCAGGGCGATCTCGTCGTAGCGGCACAGCGTCACGCCGTCTTCCTCCACCGCCCGGAAGGCGGCCTCCGTCTCCGGATCCTCGACCGCCTCCTTCAGCACGAACCAGCGCGCATCATCGCGGGAGACCAGCAGATAGGAAATGACGTAGGGGTTGTATTCGATGTCGGAAGCGCGGACATTCAGGATCCAGGCGATCTCGTCCAGCGCGGTCAGCAGGATCTCATCGCAGTCCCGTTCCTCCAGGTAAGCACGCAGCCAGGCGAGTTTCTCCGCACGGCTCTCCCCCGTTTCGACCGTGAAGACGGGCGTCTGCGGCACGCCCGGCCGGTCCTCCCAGAACGCGTCCAGCAGGTTCGGCACGCTGAGCACGGTGAAAGCTTCCGCCAGTTCGGCGATGGCCCCGGCACTCTGGCACAGCCCGTCCACGGCGATCACGGCATCGGCGTCGAAGTGCGCGCGCAGCCACGCGGGGATCAGCACCTGCTCCGGCACGCGGGTCTTGTGCAGCTCCACCCCCGTCCCGGCCAGCTGGCGGTTCGCCTGGATGAAATAGCGCGTGTCCGTCCACAGCCCGGCGTGGTCCAGCGTAACGACCACGTCGCCCGCCTCGCCGGTGAACCCGGTCAGCCATTCGACCTGTTTCCAGCGCTCGGCGGGGTACTCGCTGCCGTGCGGGTCCGAACCGGAGAAGACCACGGCGTCCCAGCCGCGGCCGCGCATCATTTCGCGCAGCGCCTCAATCCTGTCTGCATACAAATTTTCCATACATACAAATATAGGAATTCTTATCTTTGTAGCGATGAAAATCGGAAACTTGGATCTGGGCGGACGCCCGCTGCTGCTGGCACCGATGGAAGACGTCACCGACGCCTCCTTCCGCATCCTGTGCCGGGAGTGGGGTGCGGACATGGTGTATACCGAGTTCGTCCCCTCGGACGGGCTGATCCGTGATGCGGTCAAGGCCATCGCCAAGATGCGCACCCTGGAGGAGGAAGCCCCCGTCGGCATCCAGATCTACGGGCACATCCCCGAGTCCATGGTCGAGGCCGCCCGGATGGCGGACCGCGCCGCCGAGATCGCGGGCGGGCACGGCTGCGAGGTGATCGACATCAATTTCGGCTGTCCCGTCACCAAGATCGCCGGCCGCGGCGCCGGGTCCGGGATGATGCGCGAGCCCGACAAGATGGTCGCCATCACCAAGGCCATCGTCGAGGCTGTGCACAAACCCGTCACCGTCAAGACCCGGCTGGGCTGGGACGAGCATTCCAAGATCATCGTGGAACTGGCCGAACGCCTGCAGGACGTCGGCATCCAGGCCCTGACCATCCACGGCCGCACGCGCTGCCAGATGTACAAGGGCGAGGCCGACTGGTCCCTGATCGGAGCGGTCAAGGCCAACCCGCGCATGCACATCCCCATCATCGGCAACGGCGACATCACCACCCCGCAGAAGGCGCGCGAAGCCTTCGAGCGCTACGGCGTGGACGGCATCATGATCGGCCGGGCGACCTTCGGGCACCCCTGGATCTTCCGCGAGATCCGCCACTACCTGGACACGGGCGAGGAGCTGCCGCCGATGGGCACGCGCGAGCGGGTCGAACTGGCCAAACGCCACCTGGCCCTGTCGCTGGAGCACAAGGGACCGGTGCGGGGCATCTACGAGATGCGCCGCCACCTCAGCTGCTACTTCAAAGGCCTTCCCGACTTCAAGGAAACCCGCCTGAAAATGGTCACGACGACGGATCCCGACGAACTTTTCGCAATTCTTGACTATATTTGTACAAGATATGATTGACAAGATACTCCTGTTCCCCTATTACCTGTGGCTGAGCGCGCGCAACGCCCGCTACGCCAAGGGACGCCACAGCCAGAGCGCCGAGGTCCCGACCATCTGCGTGGGCAACGTCACCGCCGGCGGCACCGGCAAGACCCCGCACACCGAGATGATCCTGCGGATGCTGCTGGAGAGCGACGAATGGGGAGCCCGGAATATCGCCGTGCTGTCCCGGGGATACAAGCGCACCAGCCGCGGGTTCCAGCAGGTCAGCCGCGAGAGCAATTCGCGCCTGGCCGGGGACGAGCCCCTGCAGATCAAGCGCAAGTTTCCCAGCGTGACAGTCGCCGTGGACAAGGACCGCATCCGGGGGTGCGAGCTGCTGTGCCATCCCGAGAAGATGGCCGACCGGAAGGTCGCCCGCAGCTGCCGCAACCGCGAATGGCCCGCCGCGGACCTGATCGTGCTGGACGACGCCTTCCAGTACCGCAAGCTGAAAGCCAGCCTGAACATCGTGCTGGTGGACTACAACCGCCCGCCGCACAAGGACCGCCTGCTGCCCCTGGGCCGCCTGCGCGACCTGCCCTCCCGCCTGGACGAGGCGGACATCCTGATCGTCACGAAGTGCCCGTACCAGCTGGAAGATGCGGAGAAGAGCGCATTCCTGGACGAAATGGGATTCAGCGGCTTCGACCCCGCGCACTGCGACGCCGTCAACCGCAGCGGCCGGCACCAGCTGGTGCTGTTCTCCTGCACGCGCTACCTGCCCGTCACGCCGATGTACGCCGCCTCCGACCCGCGCTACATCTACTCCAAGCGCGTCATCCTGTTCTCCGCCATCGCCAACGACACCCCGCTGCGCTACTACCTCAGCGACACATACAAAATCGCCGCGCGCTTCGCCTTCCCGGACCACCACCGCTTCACGGACGGGGACTTCCGGAAGATCCTGCGCGAAGTGGACAGCTGTCCCACCGCCGCCGTGCTGACCACGGAAAAAGATGCCCAGCGCGTGCTGGACATCCATAGCATTCCGGAACGTTTGCGCGACCGTATGTTCTACATCCCGATCGAATCGGCGTTCCTTTCGGATCAGGAAACGGCGCTGTTCCAAGCCCGTCTGCGCGCCTTGCGCTAGCGCTTACGCCATCAGGAAATTCGCCTGGACGAAGGCGTTCACCCCCGTTGCGACAAACAGCAGCACGATCAGGGTGGCGACGATCACGCCGATCACTTTCAGCCGCTTGAACCAGGTCTGACCGTTCCAGCCGACGGTCTGGAACATGCTCCAGAATCCGTGCACCATGTGCAGCCATACAAAGACGAACCACATCAGGTACAGGGCCAGCAGCCACCAGCGGCCGAAGGTCAGGTTTAGCAGCAGGTAGGGATTGTTCTCGAAGGATCCGATGCCGAACATCTCGGGCAGCTGCATGTGGGCCCAGAAATCCTGGAGGTGAAGGCCGATGCCGCCCAGGATCAACACACCCAGGATCACCATGTTCTTCGCGGACCAGGAATCGACGGCGGCCTTGTTCGCCACTTCGTAACGCTTCAGCCCGCCGCGGGCACGGATGTTCTGTACGGTCAGCCAGCATCCATAGACGATGTGCACGACGAACCCCAGGGCCAGGATCGGGACCATGATGTCGATGACCGGCGTGGACATGAAGTCACAGCCCAGCTTGAACAGGCCGTCTCCGGCGGAGAACAGGGCCTCGTCGTCAGCCACGACACCGTATTTGCCGGTGAAGGAATCGATGACCGAGAAGAAATTGATGGTGCCGTGCAACAGCAGGAACAGGATCAGGAACGCACCGCTGATGGCCTGAATGAACTTTTTGCCAATGGATGAATTGAAGATGAACATCGGTGTAATCGTGCTTGTTTTTCTTTTGCAAAGATAGGCCGAATCTTGAAATTTCCATAATTTTACGTACTTTTGTTTCCTTGTAAAACCAAGCTGAACGAAATGTACAAGAGAGTCCTACTTAAACTCAGCGGCGAGAGCCTCGGCGGGCCCGCCGGCAAAGGCATCGACGAAACCAGCCTGATGAAATTCGCGGCCCAGATCGCAGCCTGCGTCAAGGCCGGTCACCAGATCGCCATCGTCAACGGAGGCGGCAACATTTTCCGCGGCCTGCAGGGAGTTGGCAAGGGTTTTGATCGGGTCACGGGCGACCGGATGGGTATGCTGGCCACCGTGATCAATTCGCTGGCCCTTTCGTCCGCGCTGCGCAGCGAAGGCGTCCGTGCGGAGGTCTTCACCGCCACCCCGATGGCCCCCATCGCCCGGCACTACGCCAGCGAGCAGGCCATCCAGGTCCTGGAGGAAGGCGGCGTCGCCCTGATTGCGGGCGGAACCGGCAACCCCTTCTTCTCGACGGACTCCGGCGCCGCCCTGCGCGCCCTGGAGATCGGTGCGGAAGCGCTGCTGAAGGCGACCCGCGTGGACGGCGTGTACACCGCCGACCCGGAGAAGGACCCCACGGCGGTCAAGTACGATACGCTGACCTTCGACGAAGCGCTCTCCCGCCGCCTGAAGGTGATGGACCAGACGGCGTTCGCGCTGTGCGAGCAGGGCCCCGTGCCCATCGTCGTCTTCGACATCAACGCCCCGGAAGCGCTGGCCCGGGTACTTGCCGGCGAGAACATCGGTACGACCGTACACGCGTAATCAATAAAGACAAGGATATGTTAACAGACAGAGCAAAAGAAATCGTCAACGGAGCCGACTCCAAGATGAAGGAGACGGTGAACTTCCTCGAGGAGGATCTGAAGACCTACCGCGTCGGCAAGGCCAACCCCTCCATCTTCAACAGCGTTCTCGTCAGCTATTACGGAACGATGACCCCGCTGGCCCAGGTATCCTCCATCGCGGCCCCGGATGCCAAGACCCTGGCGATCCAGCCCTGGGAGAAGAACCTCATCCCGGCCATCGAGAAGGCCATCCTCGACGCCAACCTCGGCTTTACCCCGCAGAACAACGGCGAGATCATCCGCTGCACCGTGCCCGCCCTGACCGAAGAGCGCCGCCGCGAACTGATCAAGAAGGCCAAGACCGCCGGCGAGAATGCCAAGATCGTCATCCGCAACGCCCGCCGCGATGCCGTCGAACTGCTGAAGAAAGCCCAGAAGAACGAAGGCATGTCCGAGGACACCGAGAAGGAAGGCGAGGGCGAAGTCCAGAAAGTGACCGACAAGAACATCAAGTCCATCGACGAGATCGTCGCCGCCAAAGAGAAGGAGATCCTGACCGTCTAGGTCCGGCATCCTTTGTTTTTCCAAGTTTTTTTCCTACCTTTGCGACCCCTATTTTGTGTAGGGATCGCATTTTTGTATTAACTTATTAAAGATCAAGACAGTGGACACACAAAGCTACAAAACCGTATCGCTTAACAAAGCGACTGTAGACAAGAAGTGGGTCGTCATTGACGCAACGGATCTTGCACTTGGTCGTCTGGCCTCCCGGGTCGCTCTTGTCCTCCGCGGCAAGACCAAGCCCGGCTACACCCCCCACGTGGACTGCGGTGACAACGTCATCGTGATCAACGCCGAGAAGGTGGCGCTGAAGGGCAACAAGATGACCAACCGCATCTACGCCCGTTACACCGGATATCCGGGGGGACAGCGTTTCACCACCCCCAAGGAGATCCTTGCCAAGCGTCCCGCTGAACTGGTCCGGAGAGCGGTAAAGGGTATGCTCCCCAAGACCCGTCTGGGCGACAAGCTCATCGGCAACCTGTACGTTTACGCAGGCCCCGAGCACAAGCACCAGGCTCAGAACCCCAAAGAAATCAAGTTGAACGAAATTTAAACAGAGCAAATGGAACAGACACACGCCCTTGGAAGACGTAAAGCAGCTGTAGCTCGCGTTTATCTCTCAGCCGGAAAAGGCAACATCACGATCAACGACCGTCCCCTCGAGAACTACTTCGCCGAGGACACCCTCCGTTATGTCGTGAACCAGCCTTTCCAGGTGACCGGCACGGAAGGTCAGTTTGACGCCAAGATCACCATCGTCGGTGGTGGTACCAAAGGTCAGGCCGAAGCCATCCGTCTGGGCATCTCCCGTGCGCTGAGCGAACTGGACAGAGAGGCCTACCGCGGCGCCCTCAAGGCAGCCGGTTTCCTCACCCGCGACGCCCGCGAGGTGGAGCGCAAGAAACCCGGCCAGCCTGGTGCCCGCAGACGCTTCCAGTTCAGCAAACGTTAGTTATTATCCTGTTTTACCGGCACAGTGCGGTTGTTAAACCGCCCCGCATGGACGGTTGCCACACTGCGGAAAAGGCCGGAGACCTCGATGAGTTACTCCGCCTTGATGAAAAGAGCCTGACGGGCCCCGAGAGACCCGCGGGAAAAAACAAGAAACAATTAGAATTTATCAGACACAATGTCACGTACAAATTTCCAAGAACTGCTTGATGCAGGCGTTCACTTCGGACATCTCGCCCGCAAGTGGAACCACAAGATGGCTCCGTACATCTTCGACCAGAAGAACGGCATCCACATCATCGACCTGCACAAGACGGCGATCAAGCTCGAAGAGGCTGCTGAAGAAATGAAGATGCTGGCCAAGTCCGGCCGCAAGATCCTCTTCGTCGCCACCAAGAAACAGGCGAAGGAGATTGTCAGCGAGAAAGCCACCGCTGTCAACATGCCTTCCGTCACCGAGAGATGGGCAGGCGGTATGCTTACCAACTTCCCCACCATCCGCAAGGCCATCAAGAAGATGGGCACCATCGACAAAATGAAAGAGGACGGAACGTTCGAGAAGCTCGCCAAGCGTGAGCGCCTCCAGGTCGACCGCCAGCGCGCCAAACTCGAGAAGAACCTCGGGTCCATCCGCGACATGAGCCGCCTGCCGTCCGCCCTGTTCGTCGTTGACATCCAGAAGGAAGCCAACGCCGTCAAGGAGGCCAACCGCCTCAACATTCCGGTATTCGCAATGGTTGATACTTGCTGCGATCCCACCCCGATTGACTACGTAATACCGGCCAACGATGATGCGACCAAGTCCATCGAGTGCGTCCTGAACGTGCTGTGCGCAGCGATCCAGGAAGGTCTCGACGAGCGCAAGCTCGAGAAGGACAAAGAGGTTCCCGCGGAAGAGGAAGGCGAAGGCGCCAAGACGCCCGCCAAGAAGCTCCGCGCCCGCAGAGGTGCCAAGCCTGTCGATGTCGAAGCAGCCCAGGCTGAGTAATGTTCCGTTAAACGCTTAAAAAAGATAAAGCTATGGCTATTACCGCACAAGACGTAATGAAGCTCCGCAAGATGACGTCCGCCGGCATGATGGATTGCAAGAAGGCCCTCGAAGAGGCCAACGGCGATTTCGAGAAGGCTGTCGGTATCATCCGCGAGAAGGGCAAGATGGTCGCCGCCAAGCGCGCCGACCGCGAGACCAGCGAAGGCGCCGTCAAGGCCCGCATCAACGGTGGCAAGGGTATCCTCGTCTGCCTGGGTTGCGAGACCGACTTCGTCTCCCGCAATGCTGATTTCCAGAACCTCGCCGAGGCTATCGCCGATGTGGCGATCGCCAACTGCCCGGCTGACCTGGAAGGCCTGAAGGCCTGCAAGATGGCTGACGGTTACACCGTGGAAGAGGCTGTCGAGGCCCAGACCGGCAAGACCGGTGAGAAGCACGTCCTCGTTGGATACGCCCTGGTCGAGGCTCCGTTCGTCGTGGAGTACATCCACAAGATCAACGGCAAGCTGGGCGCCCTGGTCGGATTCAACAAGCCGGTTTCCGCCGCGCTGGCCAAGGGTGTCGTGATGCAGGTCGCGTCGATGAACCCGGTTTCCATCGGTGTCGCCGACTGCCCGCAGTCCGTGCTGGACGAGGAGAAGAACGTCGCCATCCAGAAGACCAAGGAAGAACTGGTCCAGAAGGCTGTCGACAACGCCCTCAAGAAAGTCGGTATCAACCCGGCCCACGTCGATTCCGAGGATCACATCGAGTCCAACACCGCCAAGGGTTGGCTGACCCCGGCCCAGGCCGCACAGGCCCGCGAGATCATCAAGACCGTCGGTGAGGAGAAGGCTGCCAGCCTGAACATGCAGATGGTCGAGAACATCGCCAACGGCCGCGTCCAGAAGTTCCTCAAAGAGCAGACCCTCGAGGAGCAGGAGTACCAGATGTCCGACGACAAGATCACGGTCAAGGCCGCCATCGCCGCCGAGGACAAGGAAGCCAAGGTGGTTGTCTTCAAGCGTTTCTCGCTCAACGACTAAAACCTGGATTCACCTGAAAAACGGACTGCCGGTAATCAAATCACCGGCAGTCTTTTTTATTCCCGCTCAGACCCCCTGGCGCCCCTGCACCGCAAGAGGGGGAACGTTATTATTCCACCGGGAAGGTGAAGTAGGTGTCGGGGAAGGGTTCGTCGCGCAGGGTGAAGTGCCACCATTCGGAGTCGAGGGGCTTGAAGCCGTGGCGCAGCATCGCCTCGCGCAGGATCATGCGGTTGCGGAACTGCTGTTCGGTGATGCCCCTGCGTTCGCGCCGGGCCGCGGCGGCATCGTACGCACCCGTGTCCGGGTTGCCGCAGAAGTCGGGATGGCTCTCGTGGCCGAACCAGTCGAAGGTGCCGCCCATGTCCACCTCTTTCTCCGTGCGCATGTCGAAGAGCGTCAGGTCCACCGTCGATCCGCGCGTGTGGCCGCTCTTCTCCATGATGTAGTCCTGCTTGAACAGCACGTTCTTGTTCAGGTCCGGATAGAAATACGTCTTCATCCGGGTGTCCTTGAGGTCGGCGGCCCAGCGGACGAAGTGGTCCACCGCCTTCTGGGGCCGGTAGGCATCGTAAATCTTCAGCCGGTAACCCTGCCGCATCAGGTCGTCGCTGACGGCGCGCAGGCTGTCGGCCGCGACACGGGTCATCAGGGCCGTGGGGGCGAGGTATCCGTCCACACGCGTGCCCACAAAATTGTAGGTGCTGAAATAGCGGATCTCCAGGATGGCGTCCGGCACGGCTTCGGTCAGTGAGACGAAGTACTCCCGGCCGTTCTGGCCGGTAGCGCTGGTGACCCGGCGGAATTCGTCCTTGGCCAGGGCCATCTGCGCGCGGAAGTCCGGGCTGGTCTGCAGCCGGGCGTATCCGATGCTGGCCGCATAGCGTCCGGCGTCCACGTCGCTCTGCCAGTGCGCCCCGGCGATGACGCGGCTCTGCCCGTAGGCCCAGCCGCGGGCGAAAATGGCTTCGGCGGCACCCGGATTGATCTCGGCGAGCAGCAGGGCGGCGCCCCAGCCCCGGATCGTATGGCCGGAGGGGTAGCTGCCGTTGCCGCGCAGGTCATCCTCTTCGCCGGTCAGCATCGCTTCGTCGAAACGCTCGAAGGGCCGGCGGCGGTGGAAATAGGCCTTGGGGCCGTGGCCGATCCGGTCCAGCGTGGACAGCGAATTGACCATCAGGGTCCAGATGGCCGGCGTGGCCTCCTCCGAAACGGCCAGGCCGAAAGCGTCGATGTACTCGTCCAGCAGGGCTTTGTAGGACCAGACGGCATCGCGCTTGGCCATGTCGGCACGTTCGGGATCGAGACGCTGGGTCTTGCCCCACATGTATTGCGTGATATCGTACGCGAAGGCGACAGACTGGGTGTCCGGCGGTGCAGGCAGGCAGTTGACCAGGTCGGGCAGCTGTTCTTCCGTAAAGTAGCGCTCCTGCGAGCGGGCGCTGAACACGCTGCACAGCATCAGGGAAACGAGGAGGGTGATCAAAGTCCTTTTCATGGTTCTTGCTTTTTCGTAGTGTAAAAATACGCAAAATCTTCGCAAGTTTTATGTTATCTTTGTACTGATGAATCTCAAATCGCTCGTCAAGGACACCGCCATCTACGGATTGAGCAGTATCGTGGGCAGGTTCCTGAACTACCTGCTGGTCATTCTCCATACCCATGTGATCCCGGCGGAGAGCGGCGGCTACGGCATCGTCTCGAACCTGTATGCCTACACGGCGCTGTTCTTCGCGCTGCTGACCTTCGGCATGGAGACGACCCTGTTCCGCTATGGCAGCAAGCCCGGCGTGGATGACAGGATGGTTTACAGCAATGCCCTCCGGATGGTAGGCGGCGTGGGAATCGCTTTCCTGGCCGTCGTCTTCCTGCTGCTGCGCCCGATCTCCGGGGCACTGGGCTATGCGGCCCACCCCGAATACGTCGGCATGTTCGCGCTGATCACCGTGCAGGACGCGTTCCAGGCCGTGATGTTCAGCCGCCTGCGGCAGCTGAAGCGGCCGATACGCTTCGTCGCGCTGAAGTTCGCCTTCATCATCCCGAGCATCCTGCTCAACCTCTTCATCTTCCTCGCGATGCCGCGCATCCCGTCCCTGAGGGGCATCTTTGAATACTTCAACTACGGCGTGGGCCTGATCTTCCTGGCGAACCTGGTGTGCACGACGCTGGTCTCGCTGCTCTTCATCCCGGAGATACGGGGCATCGCGTACGGCTTTGACAAGGGGCTGGCCCGGCAGATGCTGGGCTATGCCTGGCCGCTGCTGATCCTGAGCCTGGTGGGCGTGCTCAACCAGGTGGCCGACAAGATCCTGCTGCCGAAACTGATGCCGGGCGAGGAAGGAATGGTCCAGCTGGGCATCTACGGCGCCTGCGTCAAGGTGGCGATGATCATGGCCCTGCTCACGCAGGCCTTCCGCTATGCCTACGAGCCCATCGTCTTCGCGGACAACAAGGACAAGAACAGCCCCGCGACGCTGGCCGACGGGACCAAATACTTCATCATCTTCACGCTCCTGGCCTTCCTGGCCGTGATGATCTACCTGCCGATTCTGCAGCACTTCATCGGCGGGGACTACCGGGAGGGGCTCGGGGTCATCCCGATCGTGATGATGGCGGAGATCTTCATGGGCGTGTACTTCAACCTGTCCTTCTGGTACAAACTGACCGACCAGAACTGGTGGGGGGCGATCATCAGCACCATCAGCGTGGCGGTGATGATCGGGATCAACGTCCTCTTCGTGCCGAAAATCGGCTACTGGGCCTGCGCGTGGGGCGGCTTCGCCGGATATGGCATCGCAATGCTGATCAGCTACTTCCTCGGGCAGAAGAAATACCCCATCCACTACAACCTCAAGGCGATCGGCCTGTTCGTGCTGATCGCGGGAGCGATGTTCGCGGTCTACTGGTTCTGGCTGCGCACGCTGCCCGCATGGCTGCAGATGACGCTCGGCACCCTGATGCTGGGGGTCTACGGCCTCGCCGCCTGGAAAGAAATCAAAACTACCAAAGCCATATGAAACGCATCTTATCAATCTCTCTCTGCTGCATCGGCGCGCTCACGATGATGGGCGGATGCGGCAACAACGCGGCCAAGAAGGCTGCAGAAGACGAAGCCAAGCAGGCTGAAGAGGCCGCGATCGAGGCCGCCCGCAAAGAGCAGGCCGCCATCGAGCAGCTGGCCAAGCTGCCGGACGAGCCCGTCTTCGACCTGAACACGAACCTCGGCACGATCAAGGTCAAACTGTACAGCAAGACCCCCAAGCACCGCGAGAACTTCGCCAAGCTGGCCCTGACCGGATATTTCGACGGCATGCTGTTCCACCGCGTGATCAACGGATTCATGATCCAGGGCGGCGACCCGCTCAGCAAGGATCCCGAGAACAAGTCCAAGTTCGGCACCGGCGGCCCTGGATACACCGTCGAAGCCGAGATCCTGCCTGAACTCACGCACAAGAAGGGCGCCCTGGCCGCCGCACGCCGCGGCGACGCCGCCAATCCCAAGCGGGAGTCCTCCGGATCACAGTTCTATCTCGTGCAGAACGAGCAGTCCTGCGCCCAGCTGGACGGGGCCTACACCGTGTTCGGTGAGACCGTCGAGGGGCTGGACGTGATCGACAAGATCGCCGCCGTCCCGACCGACCAGCGCGACTGCCCCCTGTCCGATGTGAAAATTATTTCCGTTAAATTGGACCCGAAACTCAATTCTGGCACGCCTCTTGAATAAAGAGAAGTCAGAATAGTTTTTCATAGGTTGAATTTAAAGGTTAGAATGCAATGAACCCCCGTTGTGAAACGGGGGTTTCTTGTTTTCCGGCGCTTGCAGGCATCCTTACATCTTCCCCTGCTCGCCCAGATTGCTGTCCTTGAATCCCAGGAAATACAGCACGCCGTCCAGGCCGATGGTGCTGAGCGACTGCCTGGCGTTCGCGACCACGCGCGGTTTGGCGTGGAAGGCGATGCCCAGTCCGGCCTCGGCCAGCATCGGCAGGTCGTTGGCGCCGTCACCCACGGCGATCGTCTGCGCCAGATTCACGTGTTCGGTCTGCGCGATCAGCTTCAGCAGGTCGGCCTTGCGGCGGCCGTCGACGATCTCGCCCACGTAGCGGCCGGTGAGTTTCCCGTCCTCGCCGACCTCCAGCTCGTTGGCATAGACATAGTCGATGCCGTAGCGCCGGCGCAGGTACTCGCCGAAATAGGTGAAACCGCCGCTGAGGATGGCGATCTTGTATCCGCAGGTCTTCAGCACGGACATCAGGCGGTCCGTCCCTTCGGTGATGGGCAGGTGCTCGGCGATGTCCTGCATGACGCTGACGTCCAGCCCCTTGAGCAGGGCGACGCGGCGTGTGAAGCTCTCCCGGAAATCGATCTCGCCGCGCATCGCAGACTCGGTGATGGCTTTCACCTCGGCCCCGACGCCGGCCCGCTCGGCCAGTTCGTCGATGCACTCGGTCTGGATGAGCGTAGAGTCCATATCGAAGCAGATGAGGCGCCGCATGCGCCGGTACATGTCGTCCCGCTGCAGCGAGAAATCGATGCCCATGTCCGTGGACAGCTGCATCAGGCACGCCTGCATGGCCTCCTTGTCCTTCGGGACGCCGCGCAGCGAGAATTCGATGCACGCTCGGGTGTTCCGTTCCGGATGGGCGATGCTCTGGCGGCCGGTGAGCCGTTTGATCGAATCGATGTCCAGCCCCTGGTCGGCCACGACCCGGGCGGCCGCCTCGATCTGGCGGGCCGACAGGCTGCGCCCGATGATGGTGAGGATGAAGCGTTTGCGTCCCTGCCGGCCAGCCCACTCTTCATACTCGTCGTCCTGGACTGCCTCGAAGCCGATCTGCACGCCCAGTTCGGTGGTCTTGAACAGCAATTCCTTCATGACCTGGCCCGAGTGCTGGTCGTCTATCCGCATCAGGATGCCCAGCGAGAGCGTGGAATGGATGTCCGCCTGGCCCATGTCCAGGATCTGGGCATCGTATTTTGCGAGTATGGCCATGATGGAGGCCGTGAGTCCGATCCGGTCCTTGCCGGTAATCCGGACGAGTATCTGTTCGTATGCCATCAGTCCGTATAATGCAGGGTCGTCACCGTTTCGTCATAGCCCAGGTAATAGATCTCCTGGCCTGTCCTGAGGTAAATGTCCGTGAGGCCGGGATTGCCGTACGTACTGACCTGGCTCAGGTTCAGGTTGCCCCGCAGGTCCAGTGAAGACAGCTGGTTGTACGTGCAGAACAGGTCCCTGAGCTGCGGCATTCCGCCGACAGGGAGTTCCGTCAGCAGGTTGTAGTCACAGTACAGCTCTTCCAAAGCGCCGACCCGGACGAATCCCGTCAGGGAATGCACCTGGTTGTTGTTGAAACGAAGCGTATGCAGTTTCCCGCAGTCTTCGACCTCCAGGCTTTCCAGTTTGTTGGAAGGACATTCGAGGAACCAGAGTTCCGGATTGTCCTTCGCGGTCAGGGAGACGAGCGCACAGCCCGTCATCTGGATCGAGTTCAGGTGCTGCATGCCCGTGAAATCCATTTCCAGGACGGGGGTATCATAGCACTCGAAGATCTCCAGGGCGGGCGTGCCGGACAGGTCCAGCGCCTCCACGCCGGTCGTCATGAGCGAGAAGTAACGGAGATTCCGGCTGCCGGACAGGTCCAGCGCCTTCAGCGGCGTATTGCTGCAGCGGAACGTTTCGAGGCCGGGCACCGCAGACAGGTCGAGATGCTGCAGGGCGCTGTCGAAGCAGACGAGCTGGGCCAGGGCCGGACAGGCTGACAGGCTGAGCTCCGTCAGGGACGGGTTCTGCTGGACTTCCAGCGATTCCAGGCGGGGCAGGTCCGCCGCGGTGATCTGCGAAAGGATCCCGCAGTTGACAACGTAGCAGCGCTGAAGCGCCGGCAGCCCCGTCAGGTCCAGGGACCCGAGTCCGTTCAGGGACGAGAGGTTCAGTTCGGCCAGGGACGGGCAGGCGTCGATCGTAATCCGGGGTGTCTCCGACGTGATGACGCTCAAATACGCCAGGGCCGGGCAGTCCCGGACCTCGAGGGGATTGTTCCCGTAATCGGAGACATCCAGGCGCTGCAGCTTCGGATTCCCCCGGACGATCAGGTTCCGGGCATTGTATACGGACAGCGACTGCAATGCGGCCAGCGGCGTGACGTCCAGCACAGCGTCTCCGGATACGTAGACCCACAGGTGTTTCAGGTTCGCAAAATGTTCCAGTCCCTGGAAGGCAGCGACGTTGTACAGATCCAGGGATTCCAGCGTCCGGGCTTCGTCCACCGACACCTTTCCGTCCTGGTCCCAGTCGCACCTTCCCAGGCAGGCCCGCTCGAATCTGGGATCGGCGAACTTGACGAATCCGCTGCTCTGCCGGATGGTGATCTCCTCCTGCTGGCCGTTGCAGCGCAGGTGGATCGTGCCTTCCCGGGCGACGGAAGGATTTTCGCCGATTTCCACGACCAGGAGGGTCTCGGCCATGGCTTTGCTCTTGACAATGTGCAGCCAGTCCTGGCAGGAGGCATCGACCTCGGCCGTGAAATCGAGCGTATTCCAGACCTGGACCTCCAGGGACGTGGCCCCCGGCCCCAGGTCAAAGTCCTTGACCGGGGCCAGCACGCCTTCCTTGTGCAACTGGGTCAGCGTAACGGTCCGGGACAGGCCGCCGGACTCGATGGTGATCGTGCAGTTCCGCACGTCCCGGCCGGTATTCTCTTCACACAGGACGCGCAGCACCGTGGAAGCGTCGGTTCCGCCGTTGCCGGAAGCGGGAATGACCTTGCACCAGGGGACGTCGGTGCGGACGGTCCAGGAACGCGTGGAGACGAGATCCAGGGAGACGCCCCCGGCGGCACTCTCCGCCGAA
The DNA here is from genome assembly GCA_017454335.1 of Bacteroidales bacterium. Classification (GTDB taxonomy): domain Bacteria; phylum Bacteroidota; class Bacteroidia; order Bacteroidales; family UBA932; genus Cryptobacteroides. The sequence goes on from JAFTDE010000017.1 coordinate 63,941, forward strand.
AGGCTCGCCTGGCCCACCTCCAGCCGGGCGGGCAGTTCTTTCTGGCAGGACGCCAGGATCAGGCAGAGGATGAGGATCAGGAATCTTTTCATGGCTGCCTCCTTTTGATGCCCGAACCCTGGAACAGAATGGCCGCAGTCAGGTTGACGGACGGAACCATCTTCCGCTGGGCTGCATTGTACATCTGGTTCAAGGACAGCTTGAGCTGCAGGAAACGGTCGTTCTGCTCCGGATGCTGGGTGCTCAGGATCACCGAACGCCCCAGATAGAGGTCCGCACAGACTCCTTCACACAGCGACACGCCCCCGACCGTGAGCCGCGTCCCGTCGAACAGGCGGGTGCTGTACCCCGGTCCCCCGTACACGGAGAAGCTCCAGGGCCCCTCGCGGTACAGTTCCCGGCGGTACATGGCAAAGACCCCGATGTAGGGGACGACATTGCGCTGCAGCCCCACATAGCGGTTCCGGAACAGGCTGGCCCCGACGCCCGCCTCCACCTGGAATCCGTTCCGCCCGCGGCCGAAATCCAGGGTCATGCTGAGCCCGACGCTGGGATAGACCAGCCGGCCCTGACTGCCGAAGGGGATGTTGGAGAACAGGCCGATGCTCTCGCTCAAATGCCTTTCCGACACGTCATACAGGACCTGCGAGACATCGAACGGATCGGGCGAAAGCGCATATTTCGAATAATCTCCCGTCGCCCGGGCTTCTTCCTGGGCGACGCGGAAGCGTGCGACATACGCCCGCTCCAGTTCCCTGCCTTTGTCGTTGGTGAAGAGGAGCTCGTCCCGGTAGGCACGGGCGAAATATTCCATCAGGTCGAAATCCCGCTGGACCGCAGAGAGTTCGGCTGCATTCATGGCATCCGCCTTCACCCAGGAGTTATCGGGAATCAAGGCACTGGTAACGTCGCGGTAATGATACGTCACACCCTGGATCCGGACGGTCTTTTTCTCCTGGATCAGGGTGAAGGAAGCGTAGGACGAGGCGGAATCCGCCTCATCTGCCACGCGGAATCCGGACCAGTCCGGAATCCCCTCGCTCCAGCGGCGAAGGTCCTGCGCCCGGCCGGGCAGGAGGGCGGAGAGGAGCAGCAGGAACAGCAGGAAGATTCTTTTCATGGCGCGGCTTTATTTGACTTTCTGCCAGCGGCAGGCGTACCTGCCGAGGTTGTGCGTGAAGAAAATCTCCCCGTTCTCGATGTACATGGTTATGAGGGCCGGATCGATTCCGATTCCCGCGAAATCGGATGCTTCCAGTTGTAAGAAGCAGTATTGGGCAAACTGCGGATCCCAGAGGACACGCTGCCGGATCCGGTGGCAGATCAAGCCGGATTGGTCCGACGCGAACAGGGGAAGCGTATATTCGAAAATCCATCCCTCCCGGACCGGGAAGATCCGGGCCGTCGTGGCGATCTCCCATTCTTCCTGGGGAATTTCAGCGATCCGGTCGACCGACGAGACGCTGGTCAGGCTGATCAGGCGGTATGTTCCGACGATCTCGTCCATCCGCACGTCCAGTTCGGCGCGGGACTCGCAGGCGGACATCCCGGCTGCCAGAACGGCCGCAAACAGGAAACGGAACAGGTATTTGGAAAAATGGTACATACTGACACGGTTTTCAGATTGTAAAGATAGGGAAAATCAGAGAAACAAAAAACCTTCCAGCGTGAACTGGAAGGTGATTTCCGTGGAGGTAGTCGGAATCGTATCGACACTGCATTCAGCCCTACAGGCCTCTACAAATCACTATTCTACGCTGAAGAAATGCAGGTATAGGTATTGGATATTACCTAAATTTGTTACATTTTTGTAGAAGAATAATAGACAG
>JAFTDE010000018.1 GCA_017454335.1 Bacteroidales bacterium
CATCTCGGTCCAGTTGCTGATCGGGAACGCCCGGAAATGCTCGCCGACATCCTTCTTGGCGTTGTAGATGTTCCAGAGTTCAGGGCGTTGGTTCTTGGGGTTCCACTGCCCGAATTCGTCGCGGTGCGAGAAGATGCGCTCTTTGGCGCGCGCCTTCTCCTCGTCGCGGCGCGCCCCGCCGCATGCGCAGTCGAACTTGTGTGCGGCGAGCGTATCCAGCAGGGTGGTCGTCTGTAATTTGTTGCGGGAGGCATTGTAGCCTGTCTCCTCGCGGACCTTGCCCTCGTCGATGGACTGCTGGACGAACCCGATTACCAGAGAGGCGCCAAGGCGTTCCGCCAGGGCATCGCGGTAGGTAAGGGTCTCGGGGAAATTATGCCCTGTGTCGATATGGACCAGCGGGAAGGGGAGGCGAGCGGGATAAAAGGCTTTCCAAGCCAGGTAGGTCAATACGATAGAGTCTTTGCCGCCCGAGAAGAGGATACAGGGTTTCTCGAACTGGGCGGCCACTTCCCGTAGGATGTGGATGGACTCTGCCTCGAGTTCTTTGAGATGAGTAAGATGGTGACTCATAGTTTGTTGTCAACTGATGGTTCCGGACAGATAGTTGCGGGTCAGATCCTCGAGCGGATGTTGGAAGACCTGCGTGGCGTCGCCGCACTCGATGACTTCTCCCAAATAGAGGAACACGGCGTTGTCTGCGATGCGCTGCGCCTGCCGCAGGGTGTGGGTGACCATAATGATGGTGTATTTCTCCTTGAGGCGCACGAACAGGTCTTCGACTGTCTTGCTGGACACGGGATCGAGCGCGCTCGTGGCCTCGTCCGCCAGGATGAATTCCGGCTCCACGGCCAGGCTCCGCGCCAGGCAGAGCCGCTGCTGCTGGCCAATGGACAGCTTCTGGGCGGACTTGTTCAGCCTGTCCTTGACTTCGTCCCAGAGTCCCACTTCTGTGAGGTAGCGTTCGACGGTCTCAGCCAATTCGGCCTTACGGCGGTGCATCCCGTGGATGCGGCAGCCGTAGGCGACGTTGTCGAAAATGGACATGGGCAGCGGGCAGGGCCGCTGGGGGACGAGCCCCACGCGGCGTCGCAGTTCAATCAGTTCGGCATCACGGGCCTGGACGATGTCCTGTCCGCCTATCAGGATCCGGCCCGTGATCTGGAAATTGTCGATGTTTTCCGTCAGGCGGTTCAGCGAACGCAGGAGCGTGCTCTTGCCGCAGCCGGACGGCCCCACGATGCAGGTGATGCGATGGGCCGGGAAGGTGACATCCACATGCTTGAGGATGTGATCGCCTTCGATATGCACGTCGAGTCCTTCGACGACCAGTGCGTTGGATGGATTTGTCTCTTGCATAAACGGTTAACGGTTGTGCCGGGTCAGACGGCGGGTGATGTGGCGGCTCCCGAGGCTCAGGAGCAGCACGATGACGGTCAGCACCAGGGCCGCCGCATATGCCCTGTCGGGGAACGGATCGGGCATCGTAATCCAGTTGAAGACCGCAAGCGGCAGCGTGGCGGTGGG
>JAFTDE010000019.1 GCA_017454335.1 Bacteroidales bacterium
AAAACGAAAGAACCTGTGTTCATATCGGAAGGGTATCTTCCGCAAAGTTAAGTTCAAATCGTTGCGCACTCAAAAACCTTGCAACTTTCTAACTTACAATATTTTCAAAGAACTATCTTGAATTTTTAGTGGACAGTATTGTTCCGGGGTCAGCAATTCAAATCGCGCCGTATCCTCAACCGGGAAAACAGGTTGTTTGTACGTAATTCCCTTTTCTTTGCAAGACAAGCAAAGAAAAGGGATCACAAGCCATAATAGGAGTTTCTGTTTCATGATCAAGCCCTAGTCTATATGAAAATACTGAGGTGAATTCAATTTAGAAGTGCAACACACTTCAAAAGTCTAAGTTAAATAATTGTTTGTAGTATTCCAACGGTGTCCTGTAACCCAGTGACTTACGGGGCCTGTGGTTCAGTTTCCATTCAATCTCTGCAAGCTTCTCATCTGTCAGCTCGCTGAAATCCGTGCCTTCGGAATGTACTGGCGTATCAGCCCGTTCGTGTTTTCGTTTGCACCCCGCTCCCAGGAGTGGTATGGGCGTGCGAAGTAGAACTCGGCATCGAGTCCCTTCGCGATCAACCCGTCAGCAGGAAGAACATGTATTTAAGAGCATTGTCTCCCCTACCAACACCTATTCCAACTCCTCAAGTAGATTCCACGGTATTCGGTATATTAACAATCCGCTCTTATCTTCAGCCATTTTCGTCAAATACAAGCCATCATCTTCCGACCATAATTGATTGTAATGCGCATCAAGGTTATATATTCGCTTCAACACCCCTTGCCAATTGAAAACATATAGATCAGGAATGCGCTGTGTCTGCGTCTCTAATGACCCATAATAAATTGCGTATATATTCTCACCCTTGCTTGCAACCGGCCCAAAATAATAACGGTTTAATTCTTTTTTCCCCCTAATATATAAGCCGGACACTTTTACTCCGAAAACATTTCCGCTCCGCAAATCGATAAAGCCAAGTACAGGTTGTTTCGACATGGTAAAACATAATCGTTGACGAGAGTCGTCCATACAATCTTTCAAGGAAAAAGCAGGTTGTTCTGGAAGCTCTTTTTTCGAGCCAGTTCCAGCCGACTGAAACAGAGTATAGCTTTTGACCATCTTTCCTGTTTTAAGATCGTATTCATCATATCTGGGAGGATAAACATAATCTATCCCTCCAGCCTTGGTGACCCCCATATCATAAGCCAGCAGCTTATCGCCTCTGTCATAATGACTTGGAAAGATTAGGCCGTTTTCCCCTTGGTTACTATCTATCTTTATTGATTTTGAAACGACAGTGCCTCCCAATTCGACACTTCGGGTCAGATCAATCTCGTAATAATACGATGTCATCAAATCGTAAAGATGTGCATATCCATTATACACATCAAGGAACTGGCTCGAACTCAGCATTTCCGCCGGGCCTCGTCCCATGATAACAAAATGATGTTCCAAATCACCATCCTCACTACAGACAGACAAAAAAGTTCTGGTTCCGTCCTCGCGCAGTGTCGCCGGGGTTAGAGACACAAAACCCGAGTCAAACCGCCTTGCCGCATAAAAACGGCCACCTGTCCCAGAGACTTGTTCCGGAACTATAGATTGTGTCTCCTTTGGCTTAGGTGTCTCATTAAGAGGAAACGCCAAATACATTTCAGGGTCAGCGCTGCAGCTTAACAAGAAGAACAACGCTATTACTGCAAAACAAAACTGGCTTTTCATATCTTTCAAGGATATTTGAGCATCATTGTTCGTCTAATTTAGGAAAAGGTATCTCTTCCGGAGATTGAATATGATCAATGGCTCGCTCTGATGAAATAACGCTTCTTCCTATGCGCTTTTCAACATCTTCCCGGGCCGACTTGGCCACCTCCGCCCCTTCTTTGGCTACACTGGCATTCTCTGATAGTCCTCCGGGGTTGCGCTGTTTGCTGATCTCCGTGGCGGTTTCCTCCGCCAGCGCATTGAGCAACAACTCCATATTGGTCATGTTATCCCGAAGATTCTCCTTGGTCAAGCCTTTGTATTTTTTATACTCCCGTGTAGTCATACCACTCCATGTCTTGGACATCAAGTCTGTCAGGAAAGCAAAGTCAACCTCCCGGGTTACGCCACCCCTTTTCCACTCATCGGTGAGTCCTTTCCGGATCTCGATGGTTTTGATTCGACGGGTTATCCACGCTTCCGAGTATCCCAGCCGCCGATAATCTGCCACCGCCTGATCAATGCTCCGCTCAGGATCAATGGCTTGATTGATCCGTTCTGCCGCCACGGATGCCATCCAGGCTTTAATGGGTTCCGCTTTCTTTGAAGGGATGGACTCAATTATACGAAACATACCACGCAGATCAGCGACGTCTGTTTTATATCGTTTTCCATCTTTGGGTGATACCATTTTCAGTTGGTGACATTTTGTCACCAACTCATTTCCCTCAGCCACAAGCCTCTCTTTTAGTTTATTCCAATACTTTCTGGCGGTATTATAATCCTTGCTCCCAGATAACACCCCACAGACATCCACAATAGAGAAGAACCATTCCTGTTTCTCCTCATCCCATGCAGTTCGAATCTTCTCCTGCTCAAACAACTGTATTTTCTCCACATCAGACATGGTATCAATGATTTTTACAAATATAATCGGATTTTCATGTACTTCTACGGAAAAACAGATTCTTTGCAAAAACGGGCAGGAAAAGGGCCCTTATCCTGCCCGAGTAATCGTTATTTTCCAGGACAATAAATCCTCAAGGAATTTTGCTCCAAAAGCAGGGATCCCGTGATTCTTTTTCCGCGAAAAATGATTATATTTGTTCGGTATTATAGGGTAGTGATAAATGAGAATCTCCGAGGCGAAATTCGCAGGAAGCAGTACAAGGGTCGCAGGGCGGCCCGCCCGGAGATTGCCGGAGTTCGCCTTCATCGGGCGCTCCAATGTCGGCAAGTCCTCGTTGATCAATATGTTGTGCGGAAACGGGAAACTGGCGATGACTTCGGCCACGCCGGGCAAGACCAAGGTGGTCAACCATTTCCTGATCAACGACCGCTGGTATCTGGTGGATCTTCCGGGGTACGGATACGCCAAGATGGGGCAGAAGGGCCGCGAGCAGCTCGCCGCCGTCATCCGGGATTACATCCTGAATTCCGAAGAGCTGGTCCTGCTGTTCGTGCTGGTGGATTCCCGCCACGACATCACGCAGATTGACCGGGATTTCATCACGGAACTGGGTGAAAACGGCATTCCCTTCGCCATCATCTTCACCAAGGCGGACAAGCAGGGGCCGAACGTCACGAAGGCACAGATCCAGCGCGACTGCGAGATCCTGGGCGAGCAGTGGGAGGAACTGCCGCCGATGTTCTGCAGTTCGTCCAAGACGGGCGCGGGCAAGGAAGAAATCCTCGCTTACATTGACGATATACTAAAAACGCTATAATATGCAATTCGAACACAGAATGGGTTTGTTCTCGTGCAGGGCATCCAATGACTTTGCACAGAAGGTGATTGAGGCCATCAATCAGTTGGGCGGTCCGGAAGAGGGCGAAAAGCTCCGCCTGGGCAACCTGGAGGTGACGCAGTTCAGCGACGGCGAGTTCCAGCCGCACTACGAGGAGAGCGTCCGCGGTGCGACCGTATTCATCATCCAGTCCACCTTCCCCCCGACCGACAACCTGATGGAGTTGCTGCTGAGCATCGACGCCGCCAAGCGCGCCTCGGCCCACAAGGTCATCGCCGTGATCCCCTATTTCGGATGGGCCCGCCAGGACCGCAAGGACAAACCGCGTGTTGCGATCGGCGCCAAACTGGTGGCGAACCTGCTGCGGGCGGCCGGTGCGGACCGCGTGATGACCTGCGACCTGCACGCCGACCAGATCCAGGGATTCTTCGACATCCCCGTCGACCATGTCTATGCCAGCAAGGTCTTCATCCCGACTATCGAGCGCCTGCACCTGGACAACCTGGCCATCGCCGCCCCGGACATGGGCGGTGCAAAACGCGCCAACGCCTACGCCGGATCCCTCAACAAGAAGGGCGGCTGTTCGGTGATCATCTGCCACAAGACCCGCGAACGGGCCAACGTGGTCGCGGAGATCCGCGCCATCGGCGACGTCAAGGGCAAGAACGTCATCCTGGTGGACGACATGATCGACACGGCCGGCACGCTGTGCAAGGCGGCCGGCGTCCTGATGGACCAGGGCGCGGTCAGCGTGCGCGCCTGCGCGACCCACGGCGTCCTGTCCGGGAATGCCCTGGAGAAGATCGAGGCCTCGGTGCTGAAGGAAGTGTTCATCACGGACACCATCCCCCACCCCGAGATCGGCCCTGGCAGCAAGATCAAGATCGTCTCCATGGCGGCCGTGTTCGCTGCGATCATCAAGAAAGTATACAACTACGAACCGGTCAGCACCGAGTTCATTTTTTAGGATATGAAGCTCTTCGTCGCAACCCTCATCCTGGTGGGCCTGTGTGTCGTCGGCCTGGGCGTGAACCTGTTCTTCCGCAAGGACGGGCGCTTCCCCCAGTACGATGTGGGTTCCAACGAAGAAATGCAAAAACGCGGCATCCGCTGTTTCAAGGACGAGGACGCCGCCCTGCACGCACGCGGCTGCAAGGGCAGTTACGGCGATGCGTGCCGGGACTGTAACCTGTACAAGCAATGAGTCTGGTAGCCATCGTGGGACGGCCGAACGTCGGCAAGTCCACCCTGTTCAACCGCCTCGTGGGAATGAGGCAGGCCATCGTGGATGATACCGCCGGTGTCACCCGCGACCGCCACTACGGCCGCTGCGAATGGTGCGGCCGCGAGTTCTCCGTCGTCGATACGGGCGGATACACCACCAATTCGGACGACATCTTCGAGTCCGCGATCCGGCGCCAGGTCGAAATCGCCATCGACGAGGCCGACCTCGTGCTGTTCCTGGTCGAAGCGGCCACCGGCATCACCGACTACGACGCCGGCATCGCCGACGTGCTGCGCCGCAGCCGCAAACCGGTGATCCTGTGCGTCAACAAGGTCGATTCGGGCGAAAAGATGTTCGACGCCTACCAGTTCTACAGCCTGGGACTGGGCGAACTGTACAGCATTTCCGCCGCGAACGGCAGCGGCACGGGCGACCTGCTGGACGCGGTCGTCACCGCCCTGCCCGCCGAGGAGGACGAATCCGATCCGCATGCGGACCTGCCGCGCATCGCCATCGTCGGCAAGCCCAACGTCGGCAAGTCCTCGCTGACGAACGCCCTGCTGGGCGAGGAGCGCAACATCGTCACCCCGCTGGCCGGCACGACCCGGGACAGCATCTCGACCTACTACAACAAATACGGTTTCGAGTTCATGCTAGTGGATACCGCGGGCATCCGGCGCAAGGCCAAGGTCCACGAAGACCTGGAATTCTATTCCGTGATGCGCTCCATCCGGGCCATCGAGCACGCGGACGTCTGCATCCTGATGATCGACGCGACGACCGGCATGGAAGCCCAGGACATGAACATCTTCAACCTGATCGTCAAGAACCGCAAGGGATGCGTGGTCGTGGTAAACAAATGGGACCTCTTCGAAAAGGACAGCAATACGCTCCGGGACTACACCGAGGCGCTGCGCAGCCGCCTGGCTCCCTTCGACGACGTGCCCATCGTGTTCACTTCCATTCCCAAGATGCAGCGCATCCAGGACGTGCTGAACGCCGCCACCGAGGTCTCCGCCAACTACACGCAGAAGATCCCCACGGCGCGCCTCAACGAAGCCCTGCTGCCCGTCATCGAGCAGACACCGCCCCCGGCCTGGAAGGGCAAGTACGTCAAGATCAAGTACATCACCCAGCTGCCGACGCGATTCCCCTCGTTCGCCTTCTTCTGCAACCTGCCGCAGTACATCAAGGATCCGTACAAGCGTTTCCTGGAGAACCAGCTGCGCAGGCATTTCAACCTGACCGGCTGTCCGGTCCAGATCTTCTGCCGCCAGAAATAACCCCTGATAACACTTCCCCATCCCATGAACGTGCCCGACATCATCATCGCCATCGACGGCTATTCCTCGACCGGCAAGAGCAGTTTCGCCAAACTCGTAGCGAAAGAATTCGGATTCCTGTACCTGGATTCCGGCGCCCTGTACCGCGGCGTCACCCTGTTCGCCCAGGAGCAGGGCCTGATCGATGCGGACAACCGGATCGACCCCGCCCTGGAAGAGCGTCTGGCGGGGCTGGACCTGCATTTCGATACGGATGGAACCCACATCGGCGCGCGTTGCATCGAAGCGCAGATCCGCACCCTGGAGGTGTCGTCGCAGGTCAGTCCCATCGCCGCCGTGCCGTATGTACGGGCCTTCGTGGACCGCAGGCTGCGGGAATTCGGCGAGAAGGGACGGATCGTAATGGACGGGCGGGACATCGGCACGACCGTTTTCCCGAACGCCCAGCTGAAGATCTTCATGACTGCTTCCGAGGAGGTCCGCGCCCAGCGCCGCTACGACGAGATGGTCGCCAAGGGCGAGACGCCCACGCTGGAAGAGGTCCTGAAGAACCTGCGCGAGCGCGATTACATTGACTCCCACCGGGAGACTTCCCCGCTCTCGCGGGCGGAGGACGCCTTCGAGCTGGACAATTCGGACATGTCCTTCGGCGAGGAGCTCGCCTGGATCAAAGGACTCATCCAAGGCAGATTCGGCATCCTATGATCCGCGTTGAAATCGATCCGCATTCGGGATTCTGCGGGGGCGTCATCCGCGCCATCGGCAAGGCGGAGGAGCTGCTCGCGCAGGAGGGGAAACTGTTTTCCCTGGGTGCGATCGTGCACAACGAGGAAGAGCTGCTGCGACTGGAGCAGCAGGGACTGGTAACCATCGACCGGGACGACCTGGAACAGGCGGGCGGCGTCGACGGGGAGAACCTGCTGGTCCGGGCACACGGCGAACCGCCGCAGGTATACGCCCTGGCCCGGGACAAGGGCTTCCGCATCATCGACTGCACCTGCCCCGTGGTACTGAAACTCCAGCGGCACATCCGCGAAGCCCACGCCCGCATGCGGGCGGAAGGCGTGAACGGCCAGGTGCTCATTTTCGGCAAAATCGGCCACCCGGAGGTGCTGGGCCTGGTCGGACAGGTCGGCGGCGACGCGCTGGTGATCGAGAATCTCGCCGGACTGGAGCGGCAGATCGCCGAAGGCGGACTGGACCCCGCCCGCCCCGTCGAGATCTTCTCGCAGACCACGATGAGTCCGGACGCCTACCGGAGCGTCTGCAAGACACTCGCGGAGCGGATGGCCGGCAAGGCGCCGCTGAAAGTCCACCACACCATCTGCACCCAGGTGGCCACCCGGCACAAGGAGTTGTCGGAGTTCGCCCTGGGGCACGACGTGATTATTTTCGTATCCGGCAAGACGAGTTCGAACGGAGAAGTGCTGTGCAACCTGTGCAAGCGGTACAACATCCGCACGTTCAGCATCAGTTCCATCGAGGACATCCAGCCCGGATGGTTCACCCCGGACGACCGCGTCGGCGTGTGCGGAGCCACGTCCACGCCCAAATGGCTGCTGGAAAAAACGGCCCGGGCGATAGAAAATTTGCAATAGTGGAGCAGATTCCCTAAATTCGCGTCAGAATAATCAATTACACACTTTCAATATGGCAACTACAGCTGATTTTAAGAACGGTCTTTACCTGAAGTTCAACGACAAGCCCTGCATGATCGTCTGGTTCCAGCACGTCAAGCCCGGCAAGGGTCCCGCCTTCGTCAAGACCAAACTCCGCAACCTGGAAAACGGCCGCATCCTCGAAAACACCTTCACGGCCGGCGCCAAGATCGAGACCATCGAGGTCGAACGCCGTCCCTACCAGTTCCTCTACGATGACGGAGAGAACTTCAACTTCATGCACGAAGAGACCTACGAGCAGATCATGCTTCCGCACGATGTCGTCGAGAACTCCGACCTGATGAAGGAAGGCCAGCATGTCGAAATGATGTTCGTCACGGGGGATGAAGAGCGCTGCCTGACCTGCGAGCTTCCGACCTACGTCACGCTGGAGGTTACCTATTCCGAGCCCGCCGTCAAGGGCAACACCGCCTCCACCTCGGCCCTCAAGGAGGTCACGCTGGAGACCGGTGCCAAGATCATGGTTCCCCTGTTCATCGAAACGGGAGAAAAGATCACGGTCAACACCGTCGACCGTTCCTACGGCCAGCGCGTCTAGGACCTACCCGACCCGCTCGATCTTCAGTTGCTGGATGTGGAATGATTCGTCCTTGGCGCTGATAAAGATCGTCACCAGGAAATTCTCGCCCCCTGCATTCAACGTGCCGAGGGCGTATTTCATATTGGCCCGCCCGGCCGTATGCGTGATTTCAAAGGAACGGGGCGTGTATTTGTCGAAGAAAGACTTCAGCATCTGGCGGGCCTGGTTGCGGCTGGCATTCGCCCCCTGCGAGAGGATGTTGATCTCGAGGTTGTCGTCAAACCACGCGGAAAGGGACTCCACGTTGCCCTGCGAAAAATACTTGGAGATCGGCACGAAAATATCCTGGGCCTTGTCCTGGGCCTTCACCGTGTCGCCGGCCACGAACAGGGCCAGCGAAACAAAAAGAATCTTTAAAAGGTTGCGCATCGGCAATTTACTTTGCAAATATCGCGCCAGCTCACTATCTTTGTAGGGATGCATATCAGCTTGCTCACCGTCGGCAGGACGGACATCGCCTGGGTCAGGGACGGACTGGATACCTACACAGCCCGCCTGCGGCACTACGTCCCTTTCGAAGTGGTGGAGATTCCCGAACTCAGGAACGTCTCCGCCCTGTCCCGGGACCAGATCCGCCAGCGCGAAGGCGCGCTGATCCTCAAGGCCCTGCGTCCGGGTGACGAGCTGGTCCTGCTGGACGAGCACGGACGGGAATACCGCTCGGTCGAGTTCGCGAAATGGCTGGAGAAGCGCATGAGCAGCGGCGGGCACGACCTCGTTTTCGCCATCGGCGGGGCCTACGGATTCAGCCCCGAGGTCTATGCGCGCGCCGGCGCGCAGCTGTCGCTGTCGAAGATGACCTTCTCGCACCAGATTGTGAGAACGATTTTTGCAGAGCAATTATACCGGGCGTTCACCATCATCCGGGGCGAACCCTACCATCACGAATGAAGAACAGGATTTCGATACGGGACCTTTTTGCCATCGCACTGGCAGCCGTCAGCGCGGTGCTGCTGGTCGCCTCGGTCGGCGGGCAGCGTTCACCCGGCGACACCCGGGCCGCCGCGAACCACACCCGGCGCATCATCGAGCGCCGCATGGCCGTACTGGAGGGCCTTGTCCACCAGGAGAGCAAGCGCCTGCCCGAAGACATGGTTGTCTACACCTATGTCAATGATTCGCTGTACAGCTGGCGCAACCAGTTCCCGCTGACCAACGACGACATCAACACCCGGTTGATGTTCCAGATCATCACCAATCCGGCGCTGAACCTGCAGTCCCCGCTGATCGACGTCAGCACGCAGACCGGGTATTTCAACCTCGGCCCCAAGTGGTACCTGCTGAAGGCCTTCGACGAAGGCGGCATCCACCGGATCGCCGGACTGGAGATCCTGAACACCCAGGATGACAACAATTTCAACGGCATCAATCCCCGGCTGCGCCTGGGCAAGCGTTTCGCCATCCATCCCATTTCGGACGACGGCGGAACGGTCGTGGAAGTGGACGGCAAGCCCCAGTTCCGCATCCTGTACGAATCGCTCGAAGGCGCCAGTGCGGTCAACGCCGTCCTGCTGTGGATGGCCTTGGGCCTCTTCCTCTGCGCAGCCATCCTGTTCCTGGCCGCCAGGCCGACCCTGCGGCGTTTCGCCATCAGCGTGCCGGGCATCCTGGCCACCTGCGCCGCCATGTTCTTCTGGGGCCGGTCGGCCCAGGGCGATTTCGAAATCTTCTCGCCGGGCATTTACGCCGGCAGTCCGGTGCTGTATTCGATCGGCGCCGTCGTCATCCTGAACCTGGCCATCCTGCTGGTCGTGCTGTGCCTGTACATCATCCGGGACAGCCTGTACCGGCCGGACAGCGGACGGGGCCGCAGCTGGGCCCTGCTCGCAGGCGGCCTGCTGGGCATCGCCGGCATCCTGGCCTACACGCACTTCACCCTGCGCAGCATCATCCTCAACTCCAATATTTCGCTGGAACTGTACAACCTGGAAGAGCTGTCCCCCTATACCGGTGTCATCTACGTCTCGTTCCTGGCGATGCTGACCGGCATCCCGATGCTCGTGGAAGTCATCCGGCCCGCGCTGCAGTCCCTGCTGGGGAAGGAGCCGCACCCGTTCAGCGTAACGGCGCGGTCGGTCTTCGCCGTGCTGGTCGCGGCCTACTTCGTCGTGATGGCCTCGGCGCTGGCCTTCCGCAAGGAGGGCGACCGGCTGGAGGTATCCGCCAACCGCCTGTCCATCGACCGCGACATCACCCTGGAGCTCCAGCTGCTGTGGGCGGAACAGCAGATTGCGGAAGATGTGTTCATTTCGGCGCTCAGCACGCTGAACAACTCCACCAGCATCATCCAGAACCGCATTGCCGACCTGTACCTGCCGCGTGTTTCGCAGAATTACCGCATCTCGGTGTATCTGCTGGGCGACTGGGGCCGCGGAAGGGGTCCCCGCCAGGACCGCCGGGGCGGTTCCCGGCAGCCAGACAACGACCGGGACCGCGGGCCGGGCCGGTCGGAAAACGGCCCCCAGTTCCCGCCGGAGATGTCCGCCGCGATGATGCAGCAGTTCAACGCCCGCCTGCGGGGCGGCACCCCGATTGCCGACAACACCCGTTTCGTGTACATCAACACCGGAGGCGGCCATTCCCGCTACGATGCGCTGTTCTATTTCCTCGACGAAGACCAGAACATGACCCGGATGATCCTGGAGGTCGAACCGCGCTCGATCGCCGAGAACAAGGGATACGCCAGCATCTTCGGCCTGGACACCCCGGGCCGGGTCACCCTGCCCGACCGCTACTCCTATGCCCGCTACAAAGAAGACGACATCCAGCTGTTCCACGGAGACTACCCTTATCCGACGCAGATGGATGCGCGCCAGCACGACCGCGTGTACGTCCAGCAGCTGCGCCATGAGACGCTGGACGGATACAACCACTTCTTCTACCTGGTCGATGCGGACGAGGCGGTCATCCTGTCCCGGCCGCGCCAGAACTGGTTCAACTACATCGTCGCGACCATCCTGATCGCCCTGCTGTTCTTCCTGCTGCTGTCCCTGCCCGCCATCCGGCGCGAGCGGCCGGCCGTCTTCGAGAAGAGCTACTACCGCTCCCGGATCACCTGGGTGCTGATGACTTCGCTCATCCTCACCCTGGTCGTGATGGCGACGGTCAGCGTGCTGTTCGTATACCGGCGCAACGAGGACAACATGCGCCGCAGCATGTCCGAGAAGATCAACTCCATCCAGGGCATGACCGAAGAGGAGATGGCCCGCTGGCGCACCAGCCCCGAGATGTGGTCGCAGAATATGGTGAACATGCTGGACCGGATCAGCAACATCACCGCCTCCGACATCACCCTGTACGCGCCCAACGGCCGCATGACCCTGTCCAACACCCCCGAGGTGTTCAGCCGGATGCTGCTGGGCAGCCGCATCAACGAGGAGGCTTTCGACCAGATCATCAACCAGCACAAACGCTACTACATCCACCCCGAGCAGGCCGGGTCGAAACGCTACTACTGCCTCTACGCGCCGATCATCGACGAAAACGGGGAAATCGTTTCCATCATCTGTTCGCCCTATACGGGCGGGCTGTTCGATTTCGAGCGGGATGCGGTCTGGCATTTCGTCACCATCCTGACCGTGTTCCTGCTGCTGCTGATCCTGGCGATTTTCGCCACGGGGACCATCGTGGACCGCATGTTCAAGCCGCTGAGCGAGATCAGCCGCAAGATGTCCGAGACGAACATCGACCGCCTGGAATTCATCCGCTACGACCGCGACGACGAGATCGCCTCGCTGGTCCGGTCCTACAACCGGATGGTGGCCGAGCTCTCGGACAATGCGCGCAAACTGGCGCAGGCCGAGCGGGACAAGGCCTGGAGCGGCATGGCCCGCCAGGTGGCCCACGAGATCAAGAACCCGCTGACTCCGATGAAGCTGCAGATCCAGCGCATCATCCGCATGAAGGCCAAGAACGACCCGAACTGGCAGGAGAAGCTGGACGAAGCCTCGAAGGTGCTGCTGGACCACATCGACATCCTGACCGAGACCGCGAACGAGTTCTCCACCTTCGCCAAGCTGTACACCGAGGAACCGACGCAGATCGACCTGGACAAAGTGCTGCAGGAGGAGATTTCCATGTTCGACAACAAGGACAACGTCAAATTCGACTACTACGGCCTCAAGGGCACCGTGGTCAGCGGTCCCAAGCCGCAGCTGACCCGCGTGTTCGTGAACATCATCAACAACGCCGTCCAGGCCGTGGAAGAGACGCCGGACGCCCGTGTGGTGGTGTCGCTGCGCAAGTCCTCGGCGGACGGGTATTACGATATCGTGGTGGAAGACAACGGTCCGGGCGTTTCGGACGAAAACGTCGAGAAGCTCTTCACCCCGAACTTCACCACCAAGAACGGCGGCTCGGGCCTGGGCCTGGCGATTTCGCGCAGCATCCTGGAGCGCTGCAACGCGACAATCTCGTACAGCCGCTCGTTCTCGCTGGGCGGCGCCTGCTTCACGATCCGCTATCCGATGCCCCGCTAGCGGCTATTCCAGGGTCTCGGAAGCCACCAGGTCCACATAACCGGGCAGCAGATGGCCCGTGGTCTTGTGCAGCTCGCGCCTGTCCTCCGACAAGCTGAAGACCTGGGCGTACGGGGTGATGGTCGCGTAGGCCTGGTCCAGATTGAGCGTGGTCTCGCGTCCGGAAGCATATACGGCGAAGGAATAGTCATAATAAGCTACGCAGTCCAGGCTGTCGGCCAGTTCCCGGCCGATGGCGTCCAGGCCGTCCAGGACGCGGCGGTCCTTCTCCATTTCCGCCTTCTTGATGGCCGCGTTCTTGGGCAGGCCCTGGCTGCGGTATTGCCAGTAATACTCCTCGTTCTGTTTGAAGCGGAGTTCGAAGACGTGCCTGCGGCGCTCGAGTTCTTCGCGCCAGGTGGTGGAATCGATGCGTTCGAGATCGTAGATGCGGATGCGGGTCGCATCGCCGTTCATCGTTTCGGTGACCTTGTCGCGGAGCGCCTGCTCGACCGGATCCACCGGACGGGACTGGCAGGCGGCCAGGACCAGGACGGCCGCGACCCAGAAAAAGTGCCTGTATTGCATGTTCGTGCGTATTTTATTCCGGGATAAAGATAGGAAAAATCGCAGATATTTTGATTTTTGGCGGCAAATGCCGAAATTTAAGGTCTGTATTATGAAGATCCTGATCATCGACGACGAAAGGGCGATCCGCAATTCGCTCAAGGAAATCCTCTCCGACGAAGGGTACGAGGTAGAAACGGCCGAAGACGGCGCCATCGGCCTGGAAATGGCCGGCAAACAGCATTTCGATGTCATTTTCTGTGACATCAAGATGCCCAACATGGACGGTATGGAAGTCCTGGAGAACCTCGAGAAGGAGGGCACTGACGCCGCCGTCGTCATGATTTCCGGCCACGGGGACATCGACTCCGCGGTGGACTGCATCAAGAAGGGCGCATTCGATTTCATCCAGAAGCCCCTGGACCTCAACCGCATCCTGATCACCATCAAGAACGCGACGGACAAGGCCACGCTCGTCACCCAGACCAAGATTCTCAAGAAGAAGGTGTACGGCCAGCAGATGATCGGCGAGTCCGAGGCGATGCAGCACATACGCGAGATGATCGCCAAGGTCGCCGCGACCGACGCCCGCGTGCTGATCACCGGCCCGAACGGCAGCGGCAAGGAACTGGTCGCCCGCAGCCTGCACGAGCAGAGCGCCCGCGCCGCCATGCCCTACATCGAGGTCAACTGCGCCGCCATCCCCTCGGAACTGATCGAGAGCGAGCTGTTCGGCCATGAGAAGGGTTCCTTCACCTCGGCCATCAAACAGCACAAAGGCAAATTCGAGCAGGCCGACGGCGGCACGCTGTTCCTGGACGAAATCGGAGACATGAGCCTGGCGGCCCAGGCCAAGGTGCTGCGCGCCCTGCAGGAGCGCAAGATCTCGCGTGTCGGATCCGACAAGGACATCGAAGTGGACGTGCGCGTGATCGCCGCCACGAACAAGAACCTAAAAAAAGAAATCGCCGAAGGGCGTTTCCGCGAGGACCTCTTCCACCGCCTGTCCGTCATCGTCATACCCGTCCCCTCGCTGGACGAGCGCAAATCGGACATTCCGATGCTGATCGACTACTTCGTCGGGCAGATCTGCAGCGAGACCGCCCTGCCACGCAAATCCTTCACGGCAGAGGCCATCAAACAGCTGCAGGAGAAATCCTGGACGGGAAACATCCGCGAACTGCGGAACGTGGTGGAAAGGCTGCTGATCCTGGGCGACGCGGAGATCACTCCGCAGAACATTCGGGATTACGTGATGCCGTAGCCTCGGCCAGGGCACGCTCCACGGCCACCGAGCGCTTCAGCACGAACCCCGCTCCCAGATACTTCGTACGCACGTCTTCGTCCGCCGCCAGCGACGCGGGCGTTCCTTCCTGCAGGATCACACCCTCATACAGCAGGTAGGCCCGGTCCGTGATGGCCAGGGTCTCGCCCACGTTGTGGTCGGTGATGATGACGCCGATGTTGCGGTATTTCAGCTTGGCGATGATGTACTGGATGTCCTCGACGGCGATGGGGTCCACCCCGGCGAAGGGCTCGTCCAGCAGGATGAACTTCGGGTCGATGGCCAGGGCGCGCGCGATCTCGCAACGGCGCCGCTCGCCGCCGGACAGCTGGATGCCCAGGCTCTTGCGGACTTTCGACAGGTTGAATTCGGAAATCAGCTGCTCCAGGCGCTCCTTGCGCGCCTCCTTGGTCATGTCCGACATTTCCATCACGGACATGATGTTGTCCTCGACCGACATCTTGCGGAACACCGAGGCCTCCTGGGGCAGGTAGCCCACCCCCTTCTGCGCACGCTTGTACATCGGAAGCTTGGTGATATCTTCGTCATCGAGGAAGATGCGGCCGTCGTTCGGGACGATCTGGCCCGTGATCATATAGAAACTGGTGGTCTTGCCGGCCCCGTTCGGACCCAGGAATCCGACGATCTCGCCCTGGTTGACCTCCATCGAGACCCCCTTGACGACCGTGCGGATGCCGTATTTCTTGACCAGGTTTTCGCAGCGGAGTTTCATCTCTTATTTGATATCCAATTCGAGGTCGATCACCAGATCCTTGACCTCTGCGTTCTTTTCCATCAGGTCCTGCGCTTTCTCGGCAGGCATGTATATCTTCTTCTCCTGCGGGCCCTCGTCCGGCTGGACGGCGACTTCCAGGCGCACGGCGGACGAGGCGGTCAGCCGGCGGAAATCCCCTTCGAGCTTGCGCAGCATGTTTTCTTCGATCCACTTGTGCTGGGCGGCGTTCACGACGAAGAAGGTCACGACCTTCTGGCCTTCGCGCTCGGCTATCTCCAGGCGGGAATTGGTCAGGGCGCTGGCCAGGCGCGGCTGGGCGGTCTGGGCAGCCAGTTCCAACCACTTCTCGCGGATCAGATCGTCGTCGGGCAGGCCGGTCTCGACGGCCTGGGCCGCTTCCTCGGCGACCGCATGGTCCTCCTGCATGAGGGCCGACAGCGACAGGGCCGAGGCGCGCCGTTTCGGCGCAGGGGCCGCGGGAGCGGGAGCAGCGGGAGCAGGAGCAGCCGGAGCGGGAGCAGCGGGGGCCGGAGCCGGGGCAGCGGGAGCGGGAGCGGGTGCAGCCGGGGCAGGGGCCGCAGGAGCGGCCGTGACGGGCTTCGCGGCAGGAGCCGGAGCGGGAGCAACGGCGGCGGCAGCCGGAGCATTCTGCAGGAAGGACAGGCGCATCAGCGCGTACTCGATGTGCAGGCGCTGGTTCACGCTGGCGCGGTACCCGGCCTCGCACTGGGTCGTTACGCCCAGCGCGTCATACAGGAATTTCACGCTGCAGCGGGCGGCCTGCTCGCGGTAGCGCTGCTTGAGCGAATCGGGCAGGTCCAGCAGCGAATCCAGCCCGCCCGTGCGGGCGACCAGCAGGTCGCGGAAATGCGAAGACAGCGACGAGACGAAGTGCAGGGCGTTGAATCCTTTCGAAAGGATCTCGTCGAAAATCAGCAGTGCGCTGCCGTACTCACCGGCGAGGAAATGGTCCGTCAGGCGGAAAGCATATTCGTAATCCAGCACATTGAGGTTGCGGATGACGTCGGCATAGTGTATGTCCGCGCCGCAGAAAGCCACCGTCTGGTCGAAAATCGTCAGGGCGTCACGCATGGCCCCGTCCGCCTTGGACGCGATCACGTGCAGGGACTCTTCGTCGATGCGCACGGACTCCTTCGCGGCTATGGCCCGAAGATTGCTGACGATGTCCGGGATGCCGATGCGGTTGAAGTCGTAGGTCTGGCAGCGGGAGAGGATCGTCGGGATGATCTTGTGCTTCTCCGTCGTCGCGAGGATGAAGATGGCGTGTGCGGGCGGCTCTTCCAGGGTCTTCAGGAAGGCGTTGAAGGCAGCCTGCGACAGCATGTGGACCTCGTCGATGATGTAGACGCTGTAGCGCCCGACCTGCGGGGGGATCTGGACCTGGTCCATCAGGGCCTTGATGTCATCCACGCCGTTGTTGGACGCCGCGTCCAGCTCGTGGATGCAGTAGGACCGGCCCTCCTGGAAGGAGATGCAGGATTCACACTCGCCGCAGGGCTCCATGTCCGCCGTCGGGTGGGCACAGTTGATCAGTTTGGCGAAGATCCGCGCCGTGGTCGTCTTGCCGACGCCGCGCGGGCCGCAGAACAGGTAGGCATGCGCCAGCTGGCCGCGGATGATGGAATTCTTGAGGGTCTGGGCGATGTTGTCCTGACCGATCAGGGTTCCGAATGAATCCGGACGATACTTGCGTGCTGATACGATATAATCTGACATACAGATACAAATGTAGTGATTAATTTGTTAACTTTACGGCAACGATGACAAGCCAAATGAAAAAATATCTGCTGATCCTGATGCTCGTGCTCCTGCCCCTGACAGGATGGAGCCAGGGCAAGGTCTACACCAAGAAACTCAAGCTTGCGGACTTCCCGCAGGAAACCACCAAGATCGTACTGAGCGGAGACGGCATCTACCAGGCCATGCTGCAGAGCGAACTGAGCCGCCGCTGGCGCATCAACGCCTTCGAGTTCTGCACCGTGGATGAATACGAAGCGATGAAGACCGACCGGCGCTACTATTTCCTGCGCACCGCCACGGACGAGCAGCTCGCCTACCTGATTCTGGACAAGGGAGGGAAAGAGGACGACAAGGACCAGCTCCAGCAGGGCTTCGAAGTCATCCGCATCCCGATCTACGATCTGGAAAGCACCGGCGTGCAGGAAGAGCGCCTCGGCGCTTTCATCGACATCCTGCAGCAGTATATGACCGACGCCATGCAGAGCGACAAGGTCGCTTATGCGGGATTGTCACACTACAATTCGGCCCGCGCCATCCGCAAGGCCGACCCCGCCACGCTGGTCACCCTTTTCATCGGTCCCTACGAGATGATCTACTCGGCCGAGACCCACGAACTCTACCGCTTCAGGAAGTCCCGGAAGAAATAATTGAAGCCGAGGCGGAAACGGCAATGGGGTCTGGCGGGCTCTTAGTTATCAGAGCGGAATCTCGACTTTGGTGACGGCGGGGGTCGCGGAGCGGCAGACGCCGTCCACGATGACACGCATGCCGGGACCGACACCGTAGTGATGCCCGTCACGGTCCCAGACGATGGTCACGTTGTGCCCGCGGTACGCCACCCCGTCCAGGCAGAACCAGTCCCAGTCGGCCGGCGTCAGGGGATTCACCTCCAGCACCTCGTCCTCGCGCGGCCGCAGGCCCATCAGACCCGTGATGATCAGATCGGCGTAGGTCGAGTGATTGTAGTAGTCGCTGCGCTTCTCCTCCCCCTTCAGCCAGTAACCCGTCACCTCGTCCAGGTACTCCCCGATGTAGGGACGGCCCCGGCGGTAGGTGGACTCGGCATACTGCTTGACGGCGTTCGCGTAATCTTCCCGGGTCACATAATCCTGGTGGTAATCGTTCAGTACGTTCGCCAGCGCGGTCAGCGTCTGGGACGTGGCGAAGGGCCAGACGGCCCCGTCCCACTCGCAGGTACCCACCCCGTGCGAGCGGAAAGCCGGATGGCGCCGCTCGGCCGTCGTCAGGCCGTACGGGGCGTGGAAACCCTGGTCGTCCAGAATCTGCTTCCAGGCCGCCTCATAACCCGCGTCCGGCAACTCGAAGTACCAGGGGATGAAACCGATCGCCTCCCGGGCCTGGGCCAGCGAATCGCCCGGAATCTGGAAGGTCTCGAAGAACTCGTGATCGGGATTCCAAAGCTTGTCCTGCACCTGGGCCTTGTAGCGGACCGCCTTGTCGGCATAGTAGGCCACCTTGGCCTGGTCACCCGCCATGGCGGCGATCTTCGACAGGGCACGCGCATTGCCGAACATGTAACTGTTGATGGTCGGACGGGCATTCTGGACCCGGCGTCCGCCGCTGATGGATTCCTCCATGCCGTCGCTGACATCCCGCTGCCAGAACAGGCCGCCGGGATGCTGGTGCGTCTCCTCCCAGTACTTGAAATCCGCCTCCAGGTCGCCCAGCAGGGCCACGGTACCCGCCTTGTCGCCGGTCACCAGATAGCGCTGCCAGACTGCGTACGGCGTCCAGGAGCTGAAATTGTGCAGCCGGTCCATCGGGCCGCCGTCCTTGCCGTGGAACCATACGTCCAGGTACTGGTCGATGTAGGCCGGATTGCGCAGCCAGCGGCCCTCGAAGACATGGTGCCCGATGGCGCAGGCGATCATGTTGTACTTGTCCGCATAGCTGCGGTCCACCTGGAACTCGTTGATGATGTATCCCTGCGGGGTCTGGCGTATGCTTTTGCGCCAGGACCACCAGCGGAAATACCAGATCTCCTCGATGTTGGGCTGGGGGCAGGAGAACAGCGGCACGTTGGCCTGCATCCAGTCCCAGGACTCCGCATTCGAGATGGCCTTGACGTCCGGCTCGGGCTCCATCGTATTGAAATAATCCACATAATGCCTGTAATCCGCGGCGCGCAGCACGTCATGGCCGGGGCCGGTGGCGCTGGTCGAGACCGCGTAGATGCGGAACACCGCCTCCTGCGGCTCGATGCCATCGGCGTTCTCCATGTCGGTATAGCGTTCGGCCGGATACTCGGGCGTCGGTTCCGTCTTGGGCGCGCCCGTGCGGAACACGATGCGCTCCAGCGAAGCGGCCGGCGAATAGAAGATGCGGCTGGTCGGCCGGCTGCCGTCGATGCTGGTCGTATAGCTGCGGTGCGCACAGTCCACCGTAATCTCGATGTGGACGGTCTTGCCTGGCTCGTAACGGCCGGCCGTGCCGTAGCGCTGGCCGTTCTTGACCGTGATGATGCCCTCGGATTCGAAGCCCAGGCGCACGCTGGGCAGCCCCTTGGCGTCCTGGAGTTCGATCTGCAGCGTGCCGTATCCCGTCTGGCCGGCCTGGATGTCCATGGACACGGCGAAATTGCCGCCGGCCGGGATGACCTTCTCCGCCTTGGCGTAATCGAAGGGATCCCGGTCCCGCAGGGTCAGCGCCCGGACCCCGGCGGCATCCGTCTCGATGCGCGTCGGCGCCCAGACCAGGTTGTAGGTATTCCAATAGTCCAGCTCGTGCCCGGCGGGCATCTCGTTGAAGACATCGCTGCTGTGCCCAGCCGCCTTGCAGACGACCGGAACGGGGACGGAAGACACCCAGATGTCCTCCTTGTTCATGCTGTAGGTCAGCCAGATCTTGCCGTCACCCGGATCGCCGTTGTTTTCCTGGATGCCCCGGACATACTGCGGGCCGCGGTTCTTGTAGTCGCCGCCGTAACGCTCCGGGGTGATCTCGCCGTGCACCAGCATCAGGTCCTTGTACTCCAGCCCGTCGTCCGAAGTCGAAATGGCCAGGGGCCAGCGGTACTCGGAGGGGTTGTAGATGGTGGCGTAGCGTCCGTCGGAGGTGCGCTGGCCCCAGATCTTGGCATTGCTGTTCACGAATCCGAACGCCCGGTTCACCGGCTGGGACCAGGTGTATCCCCCGTCGGCGCTGACCGAGGTGAGGGCATGCTTCCACAGGGCCACGACCCGGCCGTCGTCCAGGTGGTAGTAGGACATGGCCTGGTAGCGGTTGTGCAGGGGGATCAGCGGATCGTCCGCGTCCGCCTCTTCGACCATCTGCATCGTGTACAGGGGGTTCGCGAGGATTTCTTCGCAGGCGGCCTTGAAACCCTTGTCCCGGCTGCGGGTGTAGAAGGGATAGTCCGTATTCTTCTCGTTGAATCCGTGGTTGTAGCGCAGGAAATAGATTGGACCATAGGTCCCGTCCTCCTTGATCTCGCGGATCACGCGCCCGATGCCGTTGCCGTCATTGGGGCCGTCCACGCGGTGCTCGAGGGCCACGCCGTAGTAGGCCAGGGCGAAGAAACGGCCGCTCTTGGCCGTATAGAATCCTACCCGCTGGTGCATCACGGCCATCAGGTCCGGACCGGCGGCGGGGCCGTCCGGGGACTTGCGGAACCCTTCCGGGACCTTGTACGGCGGGAAGATGACCACCGGGTTGGTCCAGTTGACCCCATCCCGGGAGCTCATCAGGTAGGTCTGTGCCGGCGGAACGTGTTCGCCCACCGGATCGCTGAGGTACTCGACATAGAAGGAACCCTTCCAGTACGCGATCATCGGCGCGTGGTTGTAGGTCCATCCGTACCCGTCCTGGGCGTATTTCAGGTCGCGGTTGGCGCGCATGATCTGCTGGTTGTGCACACCGATGGCCGGCTGCAGCTGGCCGTGGTGGTAGTCGGGGTTGGCCATCGTGGTCCCCGTGTAGTGGACGAGGTCCGTGGACTGCGCAGCGGCGTCAGCGCTGCAGACCCCCGCCCAGACCAGGGCGGCGGCAAGGAGCGGGATCAGGTGTTTCATGACTGTTATCCGATTTGGGATCCGTTGGTTAATACTTCCTGGGGCGTAATAAAGCGCATCTGGCCATCGCCCTGCTTGGCCATGAGGATCATCCCGCGCGACTCGATGCCGCGGATGACCCGGGGCTTGAGGTTGGCCAGGATGCATATCTGCTTGCCCAGCATCTGCTCGGGCGAGTAGAACTCAGCGATTCCGGACACGATGACACGGCGGTCGAGCCCCGTGTCGATGGTCAGTTTCAGCAGCTTGTCCGTCTTGGGGACGCGCTCGGCCTCCATCACGGTGGCGGTGCGAATGTCCATCTTGTCGAAGTCTTCGAATGTGCACTCGTCCTTGGGCGGAGCGACCTGGCGGGCGGCTTCCGCGGCTGCGGCGGCCTCGCGCTCGGCACGGATCTTCTCCAGCCGGGCGATCTGGGCGTTCACCGCATCATCCTCGATCTTGGCGAACAGCAGCTCGGCCGCTCCGACCGCATGCCCGGCGGGCAGCAGGTCTTCGCCGCCGATCGAATCCCAGCGCAGCACGACAGCGGTCCGGGGCGTTACGCCGGTGTGCAGCGCGGCTCCCTCGCCGGGACGGTAGGTGTTGACGGTCACGGCCTCGCCGGCACGGTGGTCCGTACCCGCATCCAGCCCGACGCCCAGCATCGTGCGCAGGCGCTCGGCCGCAAAAGGGGTGAAGGGCTCGAAAGCGACCGCCAGGTCCGCGCAGATCTGCAGGCTGACGTTCAGGATGGTCGCCACGCGGTCCATGTCTGTCTTGGCCAGTTTCCAGGGCTCGGTGTCGGAGATGTACTTGTTGCCCACCCGCGCGATGCCCATCGCATCCTTGAGCGCCTCGCGGAAATGGTATCCCTCGAGATTGCGCTCCATCGAAGCGCGCAGCTGCGGGATCTCCGCAAGGGCTTCCCGGTCGATGTCCAGCAGTTCGCCGCGCGCGGGCACCTTGCCGCCGAAGTATTTGTGCGTCAGCACGACAGCCCGGTTGACGAAGTTGCCGAAGATGGCGACCAGTTCGCTGTTGTTGCGGGTCTGGAAATCCTTCCAGGAGAAATCGTTGTCCTTGGTCTCGGGGGCATTGGCCGTCAGCACGTAGCGCAGCACGTCCTCCTTGCCCGGGAAGTCCGCGAGGTACTCGTGCGCCCAGACGGCCCAGCCGCGAGAGGTCGAGATCTTGTCCCCCTCGAGGTTCAGGAATTCGTTCGCCGGAACATTGTCCGGCAGGATGTAATCGCCGTGCGCCTTCAGCATGGACGGGAAGACGATGCAGTGGAAAACGATGTTGTCCTTGCCGATGAAATGGACCAGCCGGGTGTCGGCGCTCTTCCACCATTTCTCCCAGGACTGCGGCAGCAGTTCCTTCGAATTGGAGATGTATCCGATCGGCGCGTCGAACCACACGTACAGCACCTTGCCCTCGGCTCCTTCGACGGGAACGGGGACGCCCCAGTCCAGGTCGCGGCTGACGGCGCGCGGCTGCAGGCCGCCGTCGATCCAGCTCTTGCACTGGCCATAGACATTGGTGCGCCACTCCTTGTGGCCGTCCAGGATCCACTCTTTCAGCCAGTCCTCGTAGCGGTCCAGCGGCAGGTACCAGTGCGAGGTCTTCTTCTTGACCGGCACGGCACCGCTCAGTTTGGACTTGGGGTTGATCAGTTCCTCGGGGCTGAGGGTCGATCCGCACTTCTCGCACTGGTCGCCGTAAGCGCCTTCGTTGCCGCAGCGCGGGCAGGTGCCGACGATGTAGCGGTCCGCGAGGAAGGTCTGCGCCTCGGGGTCGTAATACTGCTCGGACTCGCGGGTGATGAACTTGCCCTCGTCGTAGAGTTTGCGGAAGAAGCCGGATGCGATGTCCGTATGCACGTCGGACGTGGTCCGGCTGTAGATGTCGAAGTTAATGCCCAGACCCGAGAAGGAATCCTTGATGATCTGGTGGTATTTATCCACGATATCCTGGGGCGTACAGCCCTGCTGGCGCGCCTTGATGGTGATCGGAACGCCATGTTCGTCCGATCCGCACACGTACAGCACATCCTCGCCGCGCATGCGCAGGTAACGCACGTAGATGTCGGCAGGGACATACACGCCGGCCAGGTGGCCGATGTGGACGGGGCCGTTGGCATAAGGCAGGGCACAGGTGACCAGGGTTCTCTTGAATTGCTTGTCCATATTCTATTTCTTTTCTCTTCCTAATTTGTGTTTGATGCTGCGCTGCGTTCTCTGCAGACGGACGATGTCGCGCATGGCCGACTCCGTCTGCGCGGGGTCCGCCCCGGCAAGCGAATGGCGAAGATAATCAATTCTGTCCTGAATCCGGCGTTCGGCATAGAACAAAATCGCTTTGGGGACGAAAAAAGCCAGCCAGGACGAAGTCGTCGTCAGGGCCGCTTCGAAATTCCGGACGGTCAGCTGGTACTTTTCGGTGGACAGCTGGGCGGTCACGTCCGCGACGTGGCGGTCTTCGGAATTCAGCAGCGCCCGGACGATGACGTCCTGGGGCTGGCCAGCGTCATAGCCGGCGATATAGCTGTCATAGATGGCGCGGTACACAGAATTCGCCATCCGGGTTCCGTCCGCCTCGAGGGCGTCGCGGATGAAATCCGTCACGGTGGGTTTCTCCTCCTCCGATCCGGAATAATACTCGGAATCGCTCTCGAAGTCCAGCTCGTCCCGGCCGTAACGCAGCAGGAACGACAGCAGGTCCCGCTCGGCCTGGCCCAGGGTCCGGTTTTCCTCCGTCCAGGGGGCGGAGGGCTCGGGCTGCGGCTCGGGGGCGGGTCCGCTGACGCCCGAACGGGCCGCGGCGTGCTGGCGCTGGCGGCGTTCGTCCTCGATCTGCTTGGTGCGGGTCTGGCGGATGCGTTCGAAGAGAATGTCCGACTCCAGTCCGAAGCGCGTGGCGCAGGCATCCACATAGACCGAACGCTTGACCGCGTCCGGGATGCCGGCGATGGTGTCGGCGATGTCGTTGATCAGGTTGGCCTTGCGGAGCGGATCGCCGCCCGCCTGCTCCAGCAGCAGGGCGGTCTTGAACTCGATGAAGTCCTGCTCGTGGTCCCGGATGTAGTCCCGGACCTGGTCCAGCGTGTGTTTGCGGGCATAGGAATCCGGATCCTCGCCGTCGGGCAGCAGGACGATGCGCACGTTCAGGCCCTCCTGCAGCACCAGGTCGATGCCGCGCAGGGCGGCATGGATGCCGGCGGAGTCCCCGTCGTACATGATGGTGACGTTCTCGGTGAACTTGTGGATCAGCCGGACCTGCTCGACCGTCAGGGAGGTGCCGCAGGACGCGACGACGTTGGTCACGCCCAGCTGGTGCATGGACACGACGTCCACGTTGCCCTCGACCAGGATGCACTTGTCCTGGCGGGAAATCTCGGCCTTCGCCAGGTAGATGCCGTACAGGGCGCGGCTCTTGACGTAAATCTCGGTTTCGGGCGAATTGACGTACTTGGCGATGTTGCCGTCGCTGCGCAGGGTCCGGCCGCTGAACGCGATGACGCGGCCGCTGACCGAACGGATGGGAAACATCGCACGTTCGTGGAAACGGTCCGCCAGGCGCCCGTCCTCGTACTGGATGCACAGGCCCGTGTCCAGCAGGTACTCGGCCTTGTAGCCGGCCGCGAGGGCCGCATCCGTAAAAGTCGTGCGTCCCGAAGGGGCCCAGCCCAGGCCGAAACGGCGGATGGTCTCGTCCTCCAGGCCGCGGGAGCGGAAATAGGCGTATCCGACGCTGCGGCCCTCGCCGGATTCCAGCTGGCGGGCGAAGAACTGCTGGGCGAATTCCGACACCAGCAGCAGGCTCTCGCTGCGCTGGCGCCGGGCGATCTCCTCGGCGCTCTCTTCCGCCTCGACGATTTCGATGTTGTATTTGTGCGCCAGGTAGCGGAGCGCTTCGACGTACGAGCAGTGCTCATGCTCCATGACGAAGCCCACGGCCGAACCCGCCTTGCCGCAGCCGAAGCACTTGAAGATGCCCTTGGCCGGGGAGACGTAGAACGACGGGGTTTTCTCGTTGTGGAAGGGACAGCAGGCGACGAAATTGGCTCCGCGGCGCTTGAGGGCCACGAAGTCGCTGACGACGTCTTCGATCCGGGCGGTATCGAGGATCAGGTTGACTGTCTCCTGCGGAATCATTGTGCCACCTCACACAGGAACTTGATCCGGACCAGCCGGACCTCCATCTCGTCGTAATCCGGGCCCAGCGCCTCGATGGCGTCCTGGAGCGAATCGGATTCGGCCTCATTGAGGAAATAATCGAAGATTTCGTTCACGATGTCCTCGTCCAGCGTGCTGTTGATGTAATAGGACAGGTCCAGTTTGGTGCCGGTCGACACGATGGTCTCGATCTCGGTCATCAGGTCGCCCATCTCCATCTCGCGGGCCGCGGCGATGTCCTCGAGCGACATCCGGCGGTCGATGCTCTGGATGATGAAGATTTTGTTGGTGGACTTGGTCGGCGCGGACTTGACGACGAAATCGTCCGGACGGGAAATATCGTTCTCTTCCACGTACTTGCGGATCAGCTCGATGAAGCGCATGCCGAACTTGCGGGCCTTGCCCTCGCCGACCCCCTGGCAGTTCTTGAGTTCCTCCAGGGTCAGCGGGTACAGGATGGCCATGTCCTCCAGGGCGGGATCGCCGAAGAGGATCCAGGGCTGGAGACCCAGCCGGCGGGCCAGGTCCTTGCGCAGGTCCTTCAGCATCGAGAGCAGCTGGGGATCGCCGGCGCTCTTGACGGCGGACATCGGGACTTCTTCGTCGTCCTCCTCGTCCCCGCCGTCGCCGGTGAACAGCCGGTCCTCGACCAGCATCAGCTCCCAGGGATGGGCCAGGAACTCCCGGCCCCGGTCGGTGACGTACACCAGGCCGTAGCTCTCGATTTCCTTCTCCAGCAGGTGCAGGATCATGCCCTGGTGGATGACGGTGCACCAGAAACGCTCGGTGTGTTCCTTGCCGGCGCCGAACAGCGGCAGTTCGTCATGCTTGTAGGACTTGACGATCGCCGATTCGCGCCCGGCCAGGATGCAGGCCAGGTGATCCACCCGGAAACGTTCCGGCAGGGATTCGACCAGGCGCAGCACCAGGCACATCTCTTCGCGTCCGTCGAAGGTCGGTTTGGGGTGCAGGCAGTTGTCGCAGGCGCCGCAGTTGGATTCGGGATAATCCTCGCCGAAATAGTTCAGGAGCAGCTTGCGCCGGCACTGGCTGGATTCGGCGTAGGCGACGACCTCCGACAGCAGCTGGCGGTTGATTTCCTGTTCGGCCACGGGCTTGCCCTGCATGAATTTCTCCAGCTTCTGGATGTCCTTGTAGCTGTAGTAGGCGATGCACTGGCCCTCCTGGCCGTCACGGCCGGCGCGTCCGGTCTCCTGGTAGTAGCTCTCGACGCTCTTGGGGATGTCGTAGTGGATGACGAAACGCACGTCGGGTTTGTCGATGCCCATGCCGAAGGCGATCGTCGCGACGATCACGTTGACCTCCTCCATCAGGAACTTGTCCTGGTTCTCGGCGCGGGTCTTGGCGTCCAGCCCGGCGTGGTACGGCAGCGCCTTGATGCCGTTGATGCACAGCAGTTCGGCCAGTTCCTCCACCTTCTTGCGGCTGAGGCAGTAGATGATGCCCGACTTGCCGTCGTTCTGGCGGATGAAGCGGATGATGTCGCGCTCGGGTTCCACCTTGTCCCGGATTTCGTAATACAGGTTCGGGCGGTTGAACGAGGACTTGAACACGGCGGCGTTCTGGATGCCGAGGTTCTTGAGGATGTCGCTCTGGACCTTGGGGGTCGCCGTGGCGGTCAGGGCGATGATCGGCGCACGGCCGATGTCGTCGATCAGGGCCCGGATGCGGCGGTATTCCGGCCGGAAGTCATGCCCCCATTCCGAAATGCAGTGCGCCTCGTCCACGGCGTAGAACGACACCTTGACCTCGCGGAGCAGGGTGACGTTCTCTTCCTTGGTCAGGGATTCCGGCGCGACATACAGCATCTTGGTCTTGCCGGACAGCAGATCCTGCCGGACCTCTTCCACCTGGGAACGGCTCAGCGAGGAATTCAGGAAGTGGGCCACCGTACCGGCGCCCGCCCCGGATTCGTATCCGCGCATCAGGTCCACCTGGTTCTTCATCAGGGCGATGAGCGGGGAGATCACGACGGCCGTACCTTCCATGATCAGGGCCGGGAGCTGGAAGCACAGCGACTTCCCGCCCCCGGTGGGCATCAGTACAAAGGCATCACCTCCTTCGATCAGGTGTTTGATGATCGACTCCTGCTCGCTCTTGAACGCGTCATAGCCGAAAAACTCCTTGAGGGTGCGGTGAATCAACGCCGAATCTGCTGTCATACGTGTTATGGTCTTCTAGTCAAGTGTGTGTATCGTCAGTCCGGAACGCAGCTTGGGCTCGAACCACGTGGTCTTGGGCGGCATGATGTTGCCGGTGTCCGCGATCGTGGTCAGCTGCTGCATCGAAACAGGGTACAGGGCGAAGGCGACCTTCATTTCGCCGCTGTCCACACGGCGGGAGAGCTCGTCCAGCCCGCGGATACCGCCGACGAAGTCGATCCGCTTGTCGGTACGCAGGTCCTTGATGCCCAGGATCTTGTCCAGCACGAGCTTCGAGAGGATCGTGACATCCAGCACGCCGATCGGATCCTGGTCGTCATACCGGCCGGGCTTGGCGGTCAGGCTGTACCATACCCCCTCGAAATACATGGAGAAGTTGTGCAGTCCGCTGGGATGATAGATCTCCGAGCACTTGCAATGGCAGGGATAGGAACAGTCGCAGCTGCCGCCGTCCCGGGTGCAGTCACACTTGCATTCCACGTCGAAGTCTTCCTGCAGCAGGGCGAAGAACGCTTCGGGGCTGAGTCCGTTCAGGTCGCGGACCACGCGGTTGTAGTCGATGATCTTCAGCTGGCTCTCCGGGAAGCAGACGGCCATGAAGTAGTTGTACTCCTCGTTCCCGGTGTGGTGGGGATTGGCGGCTTTCTTCTCCGCGCCCACGCGGGCGGCAGCGGCCGTCCGGTGGTGTCCGTCGGCCACGTAGAACGCTTCGACCTGCGTGGTGAAGAGTTCCGTGATGCGCCCGACCGTCGCGTCATCGTCGATGACCCAGAGTTCGTGCCGGAACTTGTTCTCGTCGGTGAAGCAGTACTCGGACGGACCGGCGACGGTGCGGCTGACGATTTCCGCCAGGCCGGCGTTGTCCTTGAATGCGAAGAACACCGGTTCGATGTTCGCGTTCTGGATGCGCACGTGGATCATGCGGTCGTCTTCCTTGTCCTTGCGGGTCAGTTCGTGTTTCTTGATCAGCCCCTTGGCGTAATCGTCCGTATGCGCGCACAGGACCAGCCCGTACTGGGTGCGGGCATCCATCGTCTGGGCATAGACATAGTAGCAGGGCTTGGGGTCACGGACCAGCCAGCCGCGCTCCTGCCAGCGGCGGAAATTCTCCACGGCCCGCGCATACACGCGCTCGTCGTGGTCGGGCAGGATCGGATCGAAATCGATCTCGGGCTTGGTGATGTGCAGCAGGGACTTCTCCCCCGCCATCTTCAGCGCCTCCTCGGAATTCAGCACGTCGTAGGGCGGCGCCGCCACTTCGGTGACCAGGTTCTTGGGCGGCCGGATGGCCGCAAAGGGTTTGACACGTACCATCGGGCTAGTTCAGTTTGAATTTGGTGTTGCCGGTGGCGAAGAAGTCCACGATCTGGCGGGCCGCAGCCAGGCCGGCGTTGACATTGGCCTCCTTGGTCTGGGCGCCCATCTTCTTGGGCGTCGCGAACACGCGCAGGCCGTATTTCTCCTTCAGGGCCTCGATGTTGTCCGGGGCGACGTCGGTGGCGTACTTGAGGTCGGGACGCTCCTCGAGGACGGCGTCCAGTCCCGCCTCGTCGATCACCTCCTTGCGGGCGGTGTTCACGAGGGTCGCACCCTTGGGCATGCGGGCGATCAGGTCGCGGCCGATCGAACCGACGGTCTGGGGCGTGGCGGGGATGTGGATGGAGACGAAGTCGCATCCGGCATAGAGTTCCTCGACGCTGGCGACGGGCTCGGCGCCGGCGGCGCGGATGGCGTCAGCGGGGATGAAGGGATCCACCGCCTTGACCTTCATGCCCAGCGCGGCGGCCTTCTGGCCGACCAGGCGGCCGACGTTACCGAAGGCCTGGATGCCGAGGGTCTTGCCCTGGACCTCGCTGCCGGTGGCCGGGGTGAACTGGCAGCGGCACATGTAGATCATCATGGCGATGGCCAGTTCGGCGACGGCGTTGGCGTTCTGGCCCGGGGTGTTCATGGCCACGACGCCGTGGGCCGTGGCGGCCGGCAGGTCGAGGTTGTCATAACCCGCACCGGCGCGGACGACGATCTTCAGCTGCCGGGCCGCGTCGAAGACCGCGGGGGTGACCTTGTCCGAGCGGACGATCAGGGCGTCCGCGTCGGCGACGGCCGCGAGGAGTTCGGATTCCTGTTCATATTTTTCCAGGAGGGCGAAGCTGTGCCCCGCCTTTTCGACGATTTCCTGGATGCCCTTGACCGCGACGGGGGCGAAGGGCTTCTGGGTGGCGACTAAAACTTTCATTTGTGCTGGGCTTCAAATTCTTTCATACAGGCAACGAGCGCCTCGACATCTTCCTGCGAAGCGGCGTTGTACACGGATGCGCGGAAACCGCCGACGCTGCGGTGGCCCTTGATGCCGACCATGCCGCAGGACTTGGAGAAGGCGAGGAATTCATCCTGGAGCGCCTCATATCCGGGTGCCATGACGAAGCAGATGTTCATGATGGAGCGGTCCTCGGCATCGGCCGTACCGACGAAGAGCGGGTTGCGGTCGATCTCGGCGTAGAGCGTCGCGGCCTTCTTCTCGTCCTGGGCGTGGATGGCTTCGACGCCGCCCTGGGCCTTGATCCACTTGAGGGTCTCGATCATCGTGAAGATGGAGAAGACGGGCGGGGTGTTGAACATCGACTCCTTGTCGATGTGGGTGCGGTAGTCCAGCATCGTGGGCAGGTAGCGGGTCACGCGGCCCAGCAGGTCCTTGCGGATGATGGCGAAGGCGCAGCCGGCCGAACCGGCGTTCTTCTGCGCGCCGCCGTAGATCAGCGCATACTTGCTGACGTCGACGGGACGGCTGAGGATGTCGGAGGACATGTCGGCGATGAGGGGAACCGGCGAGTCGATGTCATGCTTGATCTCCGTTCCGTAGATGGTATTGTTCGTCGTGATGTGGAAATAATCCAGATCCGCGGGAATATCGTATCCTTTCGGGATGTAGCAGTAGTTGCGGTCGGCCGAACTGGCGACGGCATAGGCATTGCCGAGGCCCTGCGCTTCCTTGAGCGCCTTCTTCGCCCAGACGCCCGTCTCCAGGTATCCGGCCTTGTGCTCGAGGTAGTTCATGGCCACATAGAGGAACTGCAGGCTGGCACCGCCGCCCAGGAATACGACTTCGTATCCGTCCGGGATGTTCAGGAGCTCTTTCCAGAGGGCGCGGCACTCGTCCATCGAATCCTGCCACTCTTTGGTACGGTGCGAAATGGACAGAAGGGAGACACCGGTGCCCTTGAAGTCGCGGATGGCTTCGATCGAGCGGTCATAGACTTCCTGCGGTAAAAGGCAGGGGCCTGCATTGAAAACGTGTTTGTTGCTCATAATACAAGTATTGATAATAATTAACCTTCAGTGCAAATACACCCCGGCAGGGTTTCCACCCCCTGGAGGAAGGCCTCCTGCAGGGTCAGGCGGACCCGTACCCGCAGCGAGCATTCCAGGGAAAAGTCCTGGTCCGTGCCGGACAGGCCCAGGTCTTTCAGCAGTTTCATCACGGCGGGCAGGCGGTCGTAGCCGAATTCCAGCCGGTACCAGACCCCCGCGACCTTGTCGATGACGCCGGCATGGGCCAGCGCATCCGCCGTCGCGGTCTTGTACGCGCGGATCAGTCCGGGAACCCCCAGCTTGATCCCGCCGAAATAGCGCACCACCACGACCAGCACGTCGCTCAGGGCGGCGGAGTCGATCTGCCCGAGGATGGGGCGGCCCGCCGTTCCGGAAGGCTCGCCGTCGTCGCTGGAGCGGAAGGTCTCGCCCTTCAGGCCCAGCCGGTAGGCATAGCAGTGATGCCGGGCGTCGTGGTACTCCCTGCGCAGTCCGGACACGATCTCCCGTACCTCCTCCTCCCGCTCCACGGGGTACGCCAGGGCGATAAAACGGCTGCCATTGTCCTTGTACAGGCCTTCGCAGGGCGCGGCGATACTCCGGTATGTGTCCGAATTCGCGAACATAGTAATCAAATATAGTGATTATTTTTTATATTCGCACCATGATTTACAAGTATCGGGTAACTCTTGAAGGAATTAAAGGCTTCTATCGCCTCTACCATATCAACTCCGGCAGTTCGCTGTACACCTTCCACAAGCAGCTGCGCTCCGACCTGGAATTCACCGTGGACCAGCCGATCCTGTTCAAGGCCTTCGACGAAGCGGGCGACCTGGTCGGAAAATACGCGCTGATCGACCTGGGCTACGGGACCGTGGACACCATCTCCATGGAGCAGACCCGCAAGCTGGGCATCGCCAGATTCGTCTATTTCTACGACGTCTCCTCCCGCAAGAGCGTCAACATCACGTTCGAGGGAGAACTGCCCGGCAGCGTCGGATCCCCGACCATCATCGAGACCAAGGGGCCGCTGCCGATCGAATTCGAGAACGGCTACGTGGCCTTCGAGGATCTGCCGGACGACCGGCGCCGCATTCCCGGCGAACAGAGCACCCTGGCGGGATTCCTGGGGGATCTCGACGATGACGACCTGGACGACGAAGATGACGACGAGGACGGCGGGGATGAAGACGTCGAGGAAGAGGAGATCATCTACGACGCCGAGGAATAAGCCCGCGCGACATATACCAAAAGGGTCCGGAATGCTTTCTCACATTCCGGACCCTTTTTCAGGTATTGCGGCGCCTGCCTTATTCAGCAGCCTCCTCGACGACAGGGTGGACCTCGACGATCTCGACGTCGAAAATCAGCGTGCTGTTGGGGCCGATGCCCTGGTTGCCGTTCTGGCCATAAGCCAGGTCGGAGGGGATGTAGAGCTGGATCTTGCCACCCTCACCGATCAGCTGCATGCCTTCGGTCCAGCCGGCGATCACGTGGTCGAGCGGGAAGGAAACCGGATCGGAATAGGTCTTGTCGAAGACGGTACCGTCCAGCAGACGGCCCTCGTAGTTCACCTTGACGGTGTCCTGCGGACCCGGATGCACGGCGGAACCCGCCTCGATGATCTTGTACTGCAGACCGGAAGCGGTCGTCTCGACGCCCGCCTTCTTGGCGTTGGCAGCCAGGAAAGCCTTTCCGTCCTCGTCGTTCTTGCGGGTCAGGTAGTTCTGGCGCTGGGTCAGGAATCCGTTCAGCACCTCACCCATCAGATCGGGGTTGATCTTGAACTGCTCGCCGAAATCGGGATCGTAGGGCTGGCCCTTCGCACCGGCGAAGTCCTTGATACCCTTCATCATCTCGTTGAAGTTCATCTCGCCGAAATCGTAGTTCTTGTACATCGAACCGAGATAGAGGCCGAACATGTAGCTGGCGGAGTCCACCTGGGCCTTGGTCGGCTGGTAATACGCGGAAGTGAAGTCACCGTTTTCATCGATGAGGGCAGCTTTGGGCGTGCAAGCTGCCACTGTGAGGCCAAGAGCGATGGCCAGGATCATTTTGATAGTCTTCATAACTTTTTTATTGTTTTTGTGTTTGTTCCAGTTTGTTCCAGGCCAGCGCGGAAGCCCCCAGGATGGCGGCGTCCGACTCCGGCAGCGAGGAGAACAGGAGTTTGACTTTTCCTTTCCAGATGGCCAGCAGGTGTTCGTTCATCGCCTGCCAGGCCGGTTCATACAGGTATTTTCCGGCCCGTGCCAGTCCGCCGAAGAGGACGATGGCCTCGGGTGCGGAGAAATGCACGAAATCGGCCAGTTTCCGGCCGAGGATCCCGCCCGTATAGTCGAAGACGCGCCGGGCCAGCGCATCCCCGCGCTCGGCCGCTTCGAAAACGGCCTTGGACGTGATGCGGGGGCAGTTCCGGAGCTCGGACGGTTCGTCGCCCGCCTCCAGCCATTCCGTCGCCGTGCGGACGACGCCCTTCGACGAGACATAGGCTTCCAAACAACCGCGCTTGCCGCAGCCGCACAGCCTTCCGTTCTCGGCGACGGCACAGGTGTGCCCCAGTTCGCCGGCGAATCCGTCGCTGCCGTACAGCAGGGATCCGTTCACGACGATGCCGCTGCCCAGCCCCGTTCCGAGGGTGATCATGATGAAATCCTTCATCCCCCGGGCGACGCCGAAGGTCATCTCGCCCATCGCCGCCGCATTGGCGTCGTTGGTGATGGTGACGTCCAGTCCGCCGAGCGCCTCCGACAGCATCCAGGCAAAGGGGACGCTGCGGTCCGCGGCCCAGGGCAGGTTGGGCGCATGGGCGATGTGGCCGGTGTAGTAATTGGCGTTGGGCGCACCGACGCCCACGGCCAGCACCTGGCGGCCGGATCCGGCGACCAGGGCCTTGACAGCCGCTGCCAGCCCGCCTACGAACACCTGCGGATCCGTGCTGCCGTCCGCCTGCAGGACAGTACGGTGCAGCACCCGGCCCGCGGCATCGACGATGCCGATCTTGGAAGACTGGCCGCCGATGTCAATGCCTACTACACAGGATACTTTTCTTTCCATGGGCTACAGGGTGCTTTCCCGCTTGGGGGTAAACAGCCCGAACAGCTGGGCGTCGATCATGTTGGTGATCTGCTCGAAGTCCTCGGGGTTGTTGCCGAACTTGATGTGGTCGGCGTCGATGATCAGCAGGTTGCCGTCGTAATCCTTGATCCAGTTCTCATATTTCTCGTTCAGGCCGGTCAGGTAATCGATGCGGATGCTCTTCTCGTACTCGCGGCCCCGCTTCTGGATCTGCGAGATCAGGTTGGGGATGGACGAGCGGAGATAGATCATCAGGTCGGGCTTGCCGACCAGGGACATCATCAGTTCGAACAGGTCGGTGTAGTTCTCGAAGTCGCGGGTGGACATCAGGCCCATGTCATGCAGGTTCGGAGCGAAGATGCAGGCATCCTCGTAGATGGTACGGTCCTGGATGATGATGTCGTCGGTCTTGGAAATGTCCACGACGTCCTTGAAGCGCTTGTTCAGGAAATAGATCTGGAGGTTGAACGACCAGCGCTCCATGTCCTCGTAGAAATCGGACAGATAGGGGTTGAAGTCCACGGACTCGTACTTGGGTATCCATCCGTAATGGGCGGCCAGCATCCGGGTGAGCGTCGTTTTGCCGCTGCCGATATTTCCTGCAATCGCTATGTGCATATTTTTGACTGTTAGAACTTACAAAGTTACAAATTATTTGAATAGACCGAACAACTGGGCGTCGATCTTGTCGGTAATGGAGGCGAAATCCTCCGGCCGGTTCTCGAAATCGAGGTTGTCGGCATCGATGACCAGCAGGCTGCCCTTGTACGAAGAGATCCACTTCTCGTAACGGTCGTTCAGGCCGCTGAGGTACTCCAGGCTGATGGTCTGTTCGTAGTCGCGCCCCCGCTTCTGGATCTGCGAGACCAGGTGCGGGATCGAGCTCTTGAGATAGATCAGCAGGTCCGGCAGCTTGACCATCGAGGTCATCACCTCGAACAGCTGCATGTAGGTGTCGTAGTCGCGCTCGGACAGGTTGCCCAGGTCCCGGTTGTTGGCGACGAAGATGTACACGCCCTCGAACAGGGTGCGGTCCTGGATGATCACGTCGTCCGACTTGGCGATCTCCAGCACGTCCTTGAAACGCTGGGCCAGGAAATAGGTCTCCAGGTTGTAAGACCAGCGCGGAATGTCCTTGTAATAATCTTCCAGGTACGGATTGTAGGTCACCGCCTCGTATTTGGGCGTCCATCCGTAGTGCGCCGCCAGCATGCGCGTGAGCGTCGTTTTGCCGCAGCCGATATTTCCTGCTATCCCGATATGCATCTGTCCTTGGGTATTTCTTACAAATTTAGCATTTCTTTTCGTAATTTTGCCGGGATATTCCAAAGTATATGGTCAAGATCAAACAATTCGAGGTCAATTTCCTCCGGGAAAATGCAGTCATCTGCTGGGAGGAAGGATCGGCCAGCTGCGTCCTGATCGATCCGGGCTTCTACTCGGACGGGGACCTGCAGATGTGCCGGGATTTCCTGGACGGGAACGGCCTGCACCCGGAGGCGATCCTGCTGACCCACTGCCACATCGACCACATCTACGGCGTCGCGGCCCTCCAGCGGGAATACGGCATCCCGGTGCACATGCATCCCGCGGACGATCCCCTGCGGGACTACAACCGCGAAATCGCCGAAAAACTGGGACTGAAGATCCCCGATACGGATTTCCGATACGAACCCATGCGGGACGGCCAGGTCATCGGGACGGCCGGCCTGCGCTTCGAAGTCATCCATACCCCGGGGCACTCCCCCGGCAGCTGCTGTTTCCTGGTGCAGGGCGAAAAGGTCCTGTTCTCGGGCGACACCCTCTTCGCCGGCACGATCGGCCGCACGGACCTGCTGTACTCCGACTACGACCAGGAAATCGTCTCCATCATGGAGAAGCTGATCTGGCTGGATCCGGACACCGACATCATCCCCGGACACGGCTGGACCAGCACCATCGGCAAGGAACGTACGGGGAACCCCTTCCTGGAACCCTTCAACGAAAAAGAAGAACTTGAATAAGGACGAGCGCATCATCATCCGCGGGGCCCGTTCCCACAACCTCGCAGGCGTGGATCTCGAGATTCCGCGCAGGCGTTTCGTCGTCATCACCGGCATCAGCGGCAGCGGCAAGTCCTCGCTGGCCTTCGACACCCTGTACGCCGAAGGGCAGCGCCGCTACATGAACACGCTCTCGCCCTATGCCAAGCATTTCATGGGCATCCTGGAGAAGCCCGAAGTGGAGAGCATTTCCGGCCTGAGCCCCATCATCGCCATCGAGCAGAAGACCACGGGCAGCAACCCGCGGTCGACGGTGGGGACCATCACGGAGATCTCCGACTTCCTGCGCCTGCTGTACGCCCGCGCCTCAACGGCCTATTCGCCGGTGACGGGCGCCGAAATGGTGCGCTACACCGACTCGCAGATCGTGGACCTGATCCTGTCGGAATACCACGGCCGCAAGTGCCTGCTGCTCGCCCCGCTGGTCCGGGGCCGCAAGGGCCATTACCGCGAACTCTTCGACCAGCTGCGCCGCAAGGGATACACCCAGGTCCGCATCGACGGAGAACTGACCGATCTCAACGAGGTCGAGTCCCTGGACCGCTACAAGGGGCATTTCATCGAGCTGGTCGTGGACAAACTCAAGCCCGGCGAGGGGGACGAGGGGCGCATCCGCAGTTCCGTCGTCACCGCCCTGGGCCTCGGAAAGGGCGCCCTGGCCGTCCTGGACATCGAATCCGGCGCGCTGCGCCACTTCTCCAAGCACCTCGTGGATCCGGAGAGCGGGCTGTCCCTGCAGGAACCGGCTCCGCATACCTTCTCGTTCAACTCGCCCGAAGGCTACTGCCCGCACTGCAAGGGCCTCGGCACCATCGTGGACGTCCAGATCGAGAACATCATCCCGGATCCGGAGCGTTCCATCGCCGACGGCGGCATCGTGCCGCTGGGCCGCGTCCGCGAGAGCCGCAAGTTCGAAGTCATCCGTTCGATGGCGCGCAAGCACGGATTCTCGCTGTACGAGCCCATCGCATCGCTGCCGGACGAGGCCGTCACCCTGCTGATCTACGGATCGGAAGAGCTGTACCGCATCGGCGAAGGAAGCAATTCGGAGATGGTCAGCTGGCCGGGCATCGTCGGGGACGTCGATGACAAGATCGTCTGCCCCGTCTGCCACGGAACGCGGCTGCGCGCGGAGACCGAGTGCTTCCGCATCGACGGCAAGACCATCTCGGAAGTGTGCAGCTGGGAGATTTCCCGCCTGGCCGCGTGGCTGCGGGAACTGCCCGGCGGATTGTCCGAGCGCGGCCGGGCCATCGCCCGCGACATCCTGAAAGAACTGAACGACCGGGCCGAATTCCTGATCGACGTCGGGCTGGAATACCTGTCCCTGGACCGTCCGACCGCTTCGCTGTCCGGCGGCGAGAGCCAGCGTATCCGCCTCGCGACGCAGATCGGATCCCGGCTGGTCAATGTCATCTATATCCTGGACGAGCCCTCTATCGGCCTGCACCAGCGGGACAACCGCAAGTTGATCGCGTCGCTGAAGAAGCTGCGCGACGAAGGGAACACCGTGATCGTCGTCGAGCACGACCTGGAGACCATGCTCAGCGCCGACTGGATCGTCGACGTCGGGCCCGGCGCCGGCGCAAACGGCGGCCGCATCTGCTACTCCGGCCCGCTGCCCGCATCTTCCGCCGGGAAGGATTCCGGGATGACCCCGGCGGCCCTTCCGCAGGACAAGTCCGTCACGTTGGAATACCTGCGCGGAGAGAAGAAGATCGCCGTTCCGACGCAGCGGCGCACGGGCAACGGGCTGCACCTGGTGCTGCACGGCGCCGCCGGCAACAACCTCAAGCACATCGACGTCGACTTCCCCCTGGGCATGCTGATCGGCATCAGCGGCGTCAGCGGCAGCGGCAAATCGTCGCTGATCAACGAGACCCTGATGCCCGCCCTGAAAGGCAAGCTGTACCACTTCAAGGAAAAGCCCCTGCCCTACGGGAGCATCAGCGGGCTGGAACACATCGACAAGGTGATCGAGATCGACCAGGCCCCCATCGGGCGCACGCCGCGGTCCAACCCCGCCACC
This sequence comes from Bacteroidales bacterium, assembly GCA_017454335.1. GTDB lineage: Bacteria > Bacteroidota > Bacteroidia > Bacteroidales > UBA932 > Cryptobacteroides. The sequence goes on from JAFTDE010000019.1 coordinate 37,856, forward strand.
TTCACGGGCGTGTTCAACGACATCCGCGCCCTGTTCGAGGAGACCGCCGACGCCAAGGTCCGCGGGTTCAAGGCCGGCCGCTTCTCCTTCAACGTCCCCGGCGGACGCTGCGAAGCCTGCAAGGGCGCCGGCATCAAGGTCATCGAGATGAACTTCCTGCCGTCCGTCAACGTCGTCTGCGAGGAATGCCGCGGGCGCCGCTACAAGGAGGACACCCTGGCCGTACGATACAAGGGAAAGAACATCAACGACGTGCTGGAAATGCCCATCAGCGAGGCCTACGAATTCTTCAAGGCCCACCCCCGGATTGCCCCGAAGCTGAAGGCGCTCGTGGACGTCGGGCTGGGTTATGTCCACCTGGGCCAGTCCTCCGTCACCCTGTCGGGCGGCGAGAGCCAGCGCATGAAACTGGCCGCCGAGCTGTTCCGCAAGGCGACCGGCAACACCCTGTACATGCTGGACGAACCGACCACGGGCCTGCACTTCGAAGACATCCAGGTCCTGATGGACGTCCTGCAGAAACTGGTGGACCAGGGCAACACCGTCATCATCATCGAACACAACCTCGACGTACTGAAAAGCGTCGATTACCTGATTGACATGGGCCCCGACGGCGGCGAGCGCGGCGGCCGGGTCGTTGCGGCCGGAACCCCGGAGCAGCTGGCCGCGGACCCCGCTTCCGTCACCGGACCCTACCTGAAAGAAATGCTATGACCAAGATCGAAGCAGCACGTGCTGAGTACACGGAATGGTGCCAGGCCATCGGAATCGACGCCCTGGACAAAGTCAACGAAATCCTCGAGGCCGGCAAGGCCATCGAGCTGATCAACCTGTGCGAAGCACGGCAGGAACGCCAGTACGCCCAGGTCGCCGACCAGATTTTCTGGAACCGGCACAAGTGCCACATCGTCATGATGTCGGGCCCCTCGTCCAGCGGCAAGACCAGTTCGTCCCTGCGCATCGCCCAGCAGGCGCGGGTCCTGGGGCTGCGGCCGAAGGTGATCGAACTGGACAATTATTTCCTTGACCGGGACCACACGCCCGTGGATGAGAAGGGCGAAAAGGATTTCGAAGCGCTGGAAGCGATGGACATCCCCTTCCTGTGCGAACAGCTGGGCGACCTGCTGGCCGGACGCGAGGTGGAGATCCCGCGCTTCGACTTCAAGCTCGGGCACCGGGTCTTCGAGGGGAACCGCATGCGCCTGGAGGACGGGGACATCCTGTTCATGGAAGGCATCCACGCCCTGAACCCCGACCTGACCCCGACGATTGACCAGAACGAGATCTTCGGCGTGTACATTTCCGCGCTTTCCTCCCTGCCCGGAGGCGAGAAGGACCACGGTTCCACGACGGACAAGCGCCTGCTGCGCCGGATCGTACGCGACAACCGCACCCGCGGCATCTCGCCGGAGACGAACATCCTGCTGTGGCCCAGCGTCCGGCGCGGCGAACGGCGGAACATCTTCCCCTACGAGGAGAATGCGGACATCGTCTTCAATTCCTCGACCCTGTACGACGTACCCCTGCTGAAATACTACGCCGAACCCCTGCTGTGCGGCATCACGGAGGCCTCTCCGGCCTATGCCAAGGCGCAGCAGCTGCTCGGATTCCTCGAGCGGGTCCGCGCCCTGCGGCCCGCGGAAATCGCCGCCATCCCCCCGACCTCGATCATGCGCGAGTTCATCGGCGGACAAACCTTATAACCGACTTGCATTATGTGGCTATGGATGACTCTCGCCTCGGCGCTGTTGCTGGGCATTTATGACGTTTTCAAGAAACAGGCGCTCCGCCGCAACGGAGTCCTGTGGGTATTGCTGGGCGCCACCGCCCTTTCCACCTTGTTCCTGAGTCCCTTCCTGTCGGCCGGGACGCTGCAGGAGCACCTCAAGATTTTGCTGAAGGCCTTCCTGGTGACCACGTCCTGGATCAGCGGCATGATCGGCCTGAAACTCCTGCCGATCACCACGGTCAGCACCCTGAAGGCCTCCAGGCCCTTCTTCGTCGTCGTCTTCTCCATCCTGATTTTCGGCGAACAGCTGAACGGCTGGCAGTGGGGCGGCGTCGCCCTGGCCCTGCTGGCGCTGACGCTGCTGAGCGTTTCCAGCAAGAAGGAAGGCATCGCCTTCTCCAAGAGCAAGGGCATTGCGGCCATGGCCGTGTCGATTCTCGCCGGCGTGGCCAGCGCCCTGTACGACAAGCATATGATCGCCGGCATGGAGCCCCTGTTCCTGCAGAGCTGGGGCAACTTCTACATCACCGTGCTGCTGGCCATCTGCGTGGGCGTCAAGGCCCTCGTCGACGGGCAGAAACGGGAGAAGTTCCACTGGGACTGGCTGATCGTCGTGATCGCCGTGTTCATCACCGGCGCGGACATGCTGTATTTCTTCGCCCTCAAGCAGGAGGGCGCCCTGCTGTCCGTCATCTCCCTGATGCGCCGCTGCTCGGTCGTCGTCACCTTCGTGGTCGGCGCCATCGTCTTCCGCGAGCACCGCGTCAAGGAAAAAGCCGTCGACCTGGCCATCCTCCTCGCCGGCATGGCCCTGCTGCTGTACGGATCGTCGATCTAGCCTTCCGGACGATGCCGGAGGGCCTAACGCGTCACTCCCGGCTTGACCGGGAGTCCCTTGTTTCGGATCGCCGATTAATTCAATTTGTCCAGAGAGCCCTGGTAATTATAGGCATACAGGGCACCTTCGTGGACGGCAATACTGTTGTATACCGCATCCGGCAGACATAGGACTTCTTCAACGGAATATGCCTCAAGATCAATGACAAGAATCCTGTCCACGCGGTAGGATGGCAGGAACCTAGGACAAAGCAGGTACAATTTCCCTCCGGAAACAACGGCATCCGCATTCAAAACAAAACTGGCATTATCCGGGGCGTTTTTCGATCTTCCAAGGACTTCGTCCACATTTTCTTGATAGAAATCCACGACGGACAAATCGATCTGGGCATACAGATGCCCGTCCCGCCCGTAAACCTGCACATAGGGAAGACTCCCTGGTACAACAACAACCTTATCTTTATACGGCAGGATGCCAGCACGGTTCATCGTAATTGTTTTGCGCATGCTGGGGAAAGATGCTGGATCACCCATCGCCTGGGAGGTATGGGGAGAAAGGCGGACGAACAAAGCAGATTCCGACTTGATGGGGAGAAACATCAATGTGTCCTCCACAAAGAATCGCTCGTCTGACAACTGGCAACCCGTCACTTTTCTCTGCCCCACATATCCGTCGCGAGAATAGCTTTTGACCGTTTGGTCAGCAAAATCGAGGATAAAAACCGTATCGGATGAAGCGAAGAAAGAATACGGCATCAGCAACTCCCCCGGCCCGCGCCCTCCCAATCCATATACCACCATCTTCTCAAACGAGGAATCCAACGCAATGACCTGCCTTCGGTCAACATCCAGTGCATAAATGTTGTCCCCGACACATTGGAGTTGCCTGAGATTCGAGAAAAAGGACGAATCGGGGAAAGAGGACACTCGATCAACGACACCTAATTGCCTGAATGGGATAGTATCGGGAGTATGGCAACAAACCAAGGAGATGAATAGGATAAGAATACAGGCCCTCTTCATTATACAAATGATCCGAAACGTTTTTTCGATTTTTACAAAGTTAAGTATTATTTGGATAATTTAAGATCGTATTCAAAAAGTGCCACTTCTCGTGGCCAAATGCACACGAGTAACAGGGGTTTTTGAAGATTTCCGGCACTGTAGAACATTAACACGGGCCGCAAGGGATGCCCGATCAAGTCGGGCATGACGATAACAAAGGCATGACGGCGCTAATGGCAGGTCGGAACCAAGGGACGGAGGGCCTAGCGGTACAGTTCCCGCAAGACCTTGAGGGACTGGATGTTGATGGAAGATTCGGTATGGAAGCGGAGGTAGTCCAGCAGGGACTCGGCGATTTCGCTGCGGGACACCCCACTCAGGGGCTGCAGCATCGCCGCGGCGAAATCCGGCCCGGCGATCACGTCGATCTCCCGCTTGTACACCCCCACGAAAGGCAGCAGATCCTCCGGACTGGCCTGGAAGCCCAGGGCCCCGGCCAGTTCCACGAGGAAACGCAGGTGGAAATTGCTGAAATCCGTTTCGATGGCATCCAGGGTCAGGATGCTGCGCTCACACCAGTCGAAAAGCCCCTCTTCCCGGGATCCGTCCCGGATCGTCCGGTACAGCACCTCGCTCATGAACAGGGTCATCGTGTTCTTGTACAGATTGCCCCGGATCCCGTTCAGCGGATGCCGGGCCGTAACGGAGCGCAGCTGCCACAGATCGGACTTCGGATTCTCCACCACCTCGGCCTCCAGCACATTCAGCGGCAGGAACAGCGACATCCCCGCACCGCCCTTGACCGAAGCGAGAAAACTCCGCCGGCCCCAGTCCGGGGTCAGCGCATGCAGCACGATGCGGGTTTCCCCCAGTTTGGTGTAGTGCAGGACAATCAGGGATGTCGTCTGGATCATGCTTGGTGGTCTTTCAGCCAGGCAGCCATCGCCCGCAGGGCCTTGCCGCGGTGGGAAATGGCATTCTTCTCCTCTTCGGTAATCTCCGCCAGGGTCACGTCGGGATAGTCGTCCGCGATGAAGACCGGATCGTATCCGAATCCGCCGCAGCCGGCCTTATGCAGGGCGATCTTCCCCTCCAGCACGCCGTCGAAATAATACCGGCGGCCGCCCAGGATCAGGGTGACGACGCTGTGGAAGCGGGCCGTACGCGGAGCATCGGCGCCGCAGGCGGCCATTTCCCGCAGCAGCTTGTCCATGTTGGCCTGGAAATCATGCCCCTCGCCGGCATAACGGGCCGTCCGGACGCCGGGCGCACCGCCCAGGCAGTCCACCTCCAGGCCCGTATCGTCGGCAAAGCAGTCCATGCCGGTCCTCTCGTACAGGTATTCCGCCTTCTGGACAGAATTCTCCAGCAGGGTTTCCCCGGTCTCGGGGATGTCCTCGGTGATGCCCAGGTCGGCGGGCGTGACCAGCTCGAATTCCGGTCCGAGTATCTCCGAAGCTTCGCGGAGCTTGCCGCGGTTGGCCGTTGCGAAAATCAGTTTCATATCAGGGGTCGGGTCAGGGCTTCGCGCAGCTGGTCATCGTAGCGGATGCGGATCTTGACGCCTTCGGACTGGAAGTAGTAGCGGACCACGATCTCCTCCTCGATGAAGGGGATGATCTCGTCCTTCTTCAGCCGCAGGAAGTCCTCCTTCTCCATGTCGATCGCCTTGCCCAGCGCATCGACTTCGGCCTGCATCGAGGCCTCCAGGCCATCCCGGCGCAACTCTTTCAGCATCTGGTCGAAATAGGTCTTGGCGCTGGACCGGTAGTCGAACTCGCGCCCCTTGGCGTAGCCGATGAAATCCTCGTATTCGGCATCGCTGAAGTGGAAATCCTCCGTAGCGGGGATGGTGGCATGCGCGCGGACATATTCCAGCGCGTACTGCTCCACGACCCCGTTCACCACCAGCGAATAGGTCAGGCGGCTGTATTCCTTGAGCGGCAGTTCCTCGTCCGGGGTGATGCCGCCCCCGTCGCGCACGATACGGCCGCGGGCGGTGCGGAACTCATGCGTGAGGGAATCCGGAATGGCGCCGACGCTGCCGTCCTCGTTGCGCTGCGAATAGTCGATCGCCTGGACGCAGCGGCCGCTGGGGGTGTAGTATTTGGCCGTGGTGACCTTGAGCTTGCCGCCGTAAGGCAGGGGGCGGAAGCTCTGGACCAGGCCCTTTCCGAAGGTCCGTCGGCCCATGATGGTCGCGCGGTCCAGGTCCTGCAGGGCGCCGGATACGATTTCGGATGCCGACGCCGAGCCGGAATCCACCAGCACGATCAGGGGCAGGCGCGTATCGACCGGATCCTGGGTCGTCTTGTAGGAGAAGTTGCTGCGGGCGTCCTTGCCCTTGGCCGAAACCACCAGCGATCCGCGCGGCACGAAGATCGACACGATGCCGACCGCCTCCTGCAGGATGCCGCCGCGGTTCCCGCGCAGGTCCAGCACCAGGCGCTTCATTCCGCTGTTCCTCAGGCTGATGACCGCCTTGCGCATCTCCTGGGCCACGCCTTCGGTGAACCCGGTCTGGAGGATGTATCCGGTCGTTTCGTCCAGCATGCCGGCGTATTCGATGTCAGGCAGGTGGATGCGCTCGCGCACGATCGGCACGTCCAGCGTGTCGCCGCTGCGGAGTTTCTTGACGGTGAAGACCACGGTCGATCCGGGTTCGCCCTTCATCCGGGAACTGGCGTCCGAAGCCGTCAGGCCGGCCACGCTGACCCCGTCGATGGCCGTGATCTCGTCACCGCACTGCAGGTTGTTGCGCGCGGCGGGCGAGTTGGCATAGGGCTCGTTGATGATGACGTTCCCGTCCACGTCCGGCTTGTAGATGACGGCGCCGATGCCGCCGTAGCTCTTGTTGATCAGCATTTCCAGGTCCTGTTCCTCCTCCTGGGGCACATATTCGGTGTACGGGTCCAGGTTTTCCAGCATCGCATCCACGCCGGCCCGCTCGATGCGGTCCACCGGAAGGGAATCGACATAGGAACGGTTCAACTCCTTCAACAGCGCGCTGTGGATCTCCACCCACTTGCCGAGGTTGAAGCTCTTGGACTGGGCCGATGCGGCGGCTGCCAAACCCAGCAGCATCACCGCGATGAGGATCGTTCTTCTTTTCATACTTCTTGCCAGATGTAGATTTTGTCTCCCCTGCGGAGACGATCGTTGTTTTCCGCGGTCCGGACGGCGACCGAGCAGCGTTCGCCCTTGGCGGCGCAGTCCACCGGGGCGAAATTCACGCGCAGGTCCGTCACGTCGAACTCGACGACGCCCGTCGTGGACCCGATGGCCATCACACGGTCGCCCAGGTGCAGCGGCACGCTCTCGACGGTCACCTCGGCGACGCCCAGGCGGTCGAACCAGTTGGAAACCTTGCCGCAATACACCTTGCGGCGGGTGGCCTGGGAGCCGTACACGGAACTCCACTGGCCCATTTTCGCGCCCTGGTAGTATCCGTCCCAGAATCCCCGGTTGAATACCTCGCCCAGCTGCCGCTTCAGCTCCGCAGCCAGTTCCGGGGTGTAGGTCCCCGCACAGACCGCATCCGCAGCCCGGCGGTAGCAGGACGCCGTGCGCCGCACATACTCGGCCGAGCGCGCCCGCCCCTCGATCTTGAACACGCGTACGCCGGAGGCGATGATGCGGTCCATGAATCCGATGGTGCAGAGGTCCTTGGGGGACATAATGTACTGATTGTCAATGTCCAGCTTGTATCCGGTCTCCAGGTCCGTCACCTCGTATCCGCGGCGGCAGATCTGCAGGCACTCGCCCCGGTTGGCGGAGTCGCCGGTGGCGTGCAGGCTGAGGTAGCACTTGCCGCTGACCGCCATGCACAGCGCCCCGTGGGCGAACATCTCGATGCGGACCGGTTCGCCGGAGGGACCGGTGATGTGTTCGGCGACGATACGCTCGTGCAGCTGCCGCACCTGGTCCAGGTTGAGTTCGCGCGCCAGCACGATCACGTCGGCCCAGCGGGCGTAGAAACGCAGCGCCTCAAGGTTGCTGACGTTCAGCTGGGTGGAGATGTGCACCTCCATCCCGATGCTGCGGGCGTATTCGATCGCCGCGATGTCGGAGGCGATGACGGCGCTGACCCCGGCCTCCCGGGCCCGGTCCAGCGTGGCGCGCATCGCATCCAGGTCCTCGTCGTACAGGACGATGTTCAGCGTAAGGTAGGTCCTGACCCCCGCCTCGCGGCAGATCCGCACCACTTCGGGCAGGTCCGCGGGCGAGAAATTGCCGGCCGAATGCGCACGCATGTTCAGGTGGCCGACCCCGAAGTACACGGAATCGGCACCGCCCTGGATTGCAGCGCGGAGGCATTCGAAATTGCCCGCAGGGGCCATGATTTCCAGTTCCTTACTTAGCACGTCCCACCAGTTTTTCCGCAAAGCGCCGCATGGCCTCGACCCGGATCGGGGACAGGCCGGTCCCCTGGATGGCCTCCAGGGCCAGGGAACTGTAGCGCAGGATTTCGTATTTGGCGTCCTCGTCCACCGCGAGGCCGGTGTAAATCCGCTTGACCGCGTCGATCTTGGCCGCCTGCTCGTCCGCCGTCCCGGCCGGCAGGGCCAGGGCCTGCTGCAGCGCAGGGCGGTCCGTGCTCTTTTCGCAGGCGCGTATCATCAGCCAGCTCTTCTTGTTGTTGACGATGTCCCCGCCGATCGGCTTGCCGAAGACCTTCACGTCCCCGAACGCGTCCAGGTAGTCGTCGGCGACCTGGAACGCCATGCCCAGCTGGTAACCGTAGTTGTACAGCGCGTCGCAGACCGCATCGGGCGCCCCGGCCACCAGCGCGCCCATCTTGGCGCTGCACGCCAGCAGGACGGCGGTCTTCAGGCCGATCATCCGTTCGTATTCGGCCATGGTCACATCGTCGCGGGTCTCGAACTCCATGTCATACTGCTGGCCCTCGCAGACCTGCGCGGCCGTCGTGTTGAACAGGTCCATCACCGCCCCGTGCGCGCGGGAGCGGATGCGGGAGAGACGCTTGTAGGAGTCGATCATCATCACGTCCCCGGACAGGATGGCCGTGTCCGCGTTCCATTTCTTCCACACCGTCTCTTTGCCCCGGCGCAGCGGGGAACGGTCCATGATGTCGTCGTGGATGAGGGTGAAGGAGTGGAATACCTCCAGCGCGGCCGCCGCTTGCAGGATGTCTTCGCCGATCTTGTTGCGGAAGAGGCCGTAGGAGGTCAGGCACAGCTGCGGACGGATCCGCTTGCCGCCGATCGAGATCATGTAACGCAAAGGGTCATACAGACCTGCCGGGTCGTTCTCGAAGGCGATTCCGTCGAAAAGACCGCGGATGGTTTCTTTGATACGCTGTTCGTTGATCATATCTTATCTGAATTTCTTGTCTTCTTCCAGCATGCCCAGATACGAGTTGTATCTCTCTGCACTTATCGTGCCGTCCTCCACGGCTTTCTTGACCGCGCAGTCCGGTTCGTGCGTGTGGGTGCAGGGGATGAAACGGCAGCCCTCCGCGACCCGCAGCATCTCGGGGAAATACTTGGCGATTTCCTCTTTCTCCAGGCCCACCAGCCCGAATCCGCGCAGCCCCGGCGAATCGATCATATACCCGCCGCAGCCCAGGGGATACATTTCGTACAGCGAAGTGGTATGCCTGCCCTGCAGGTGCACATCCGAGATGCGCGCCGTCTTGGGGTCCAGGCTGGGATCGACCGCTTTCACGAGCGAGGACTTCCCCACCCCGGATTCGCCGGACAGCAGGCTCAGCCGTCCGCGGCACAGTTCCCGCAGTTCGTCCACGCCCTCGAGGGTGCGGGCGGAGGTGACGAGCACCCGGTATCCGGCCCCGCGGTAGATGCGGCAGAAGGCCTCCACCTCGTCGGCCGCTTCGGTCCCGTACAGGTCGATCTTGTTCAGCACGATGACCGCCGGGATGCCGTAAACCTCGCAGGTCACCAGCTGGCGGTCCAGGAAGGGCAGCTTGATCTCGGGGAAATACAGAGTCGTCACCAGCAGCGCCTGGTCCAGGTTCGCCGCGATCACGTGGTTGCGCCGCGACAGGTTGGTGGAGCGGCGGATGACGTGGTTGCGCCGGTCCAGCACCTCGGTGATCAGGGCCGGATGGAGTTCGGAGATCTCGTCCCCGCATTCGTAGCGGACCCGGTCGCCGACGGCCACCGGATTGGTCGAACTGCCGGCCTCCAGCCGGAGTTTCCCTTTCAGCACGGCGGGGAACAGGTCCCACGCCGGCAGCTCGCTCAGCAGGAAGTGGCTGCCGGCATTCTTGACCACTGTCGCCATGCCGGTTTTCATCAGGACAAAGATACGCTTTTCTTGGGGAAAAAACCGTATCTTTGGGCATGTCGATGAAGTCTTTGAACCGAGAAATCCTGCGGCTCGCCATCCCCAGCATCCTGGCCAACCTGACCGTGCCCCTGGTCGGCATGGTGGACCTGGCCGTGGCGGGGCACCTGCCCGTCGCCGGAGGGAGCGGAGCCGCCGCATTCATCAGCGGCATTTCCGTCGGTTCGCTGCTGTTCGACCTGATCTACTGGAACTTCTTCTTCATGCGCGCCAGCACGGGCGGGCTGACCGCCCAGGCGTACGGCCGCGGCGATCTGGGCGAATGCGCCCGGATCCTGGGGCGCGGAATGGGCATCTCGCTAGGCATCGCCGCCGTGCTGCTGGCCCTCCAGTGGCCGTTCGTACGGCTGGCGCTGCTGGCCGTGGACTGCTCGGCGCAGGTGCGGGAACTGGCGCTGCGCTATTTCTTCATCCGGGTCTGGGCGGCCCCGGCGACGATGAGCCTGATGGCCCTGCGGGGCTGGTTCGTCGGCATGCAGGACTCGATGAGTTCGATGTTCACCGACCTGGTGGTCAACGCCGTCAACATCGCGGCCAGCGTGCTGCTGTCCCTGGGTGTCGGCCGCTGGGAGGGTCTGGGATTCACCGGCATCGCCTGGGGCACGGTCGTGGCGCAGTACGCCGGACTGGGATTCGCCCTGCTGGTCTGCGGATTCAAGTACGGCCGGCGGGTGTTCGGCGGATTCTCGCTGCGGGGCTGTTTCCGGCGGGGTGAAATGCAGGGCTTCGTTTCGCTGAACGCCGACCTGATGGGACGCTCGCTGTCGTTCACGGCGATCTACATGGGCTTCACCCTGATCGCGGCGCGCTTCGGGGACACGTTGCTGGCCTGCGCAACCATCATGATGAAACTGCTGCTGATCTTCTCGTATTTCACTGACGGCTTCGCCTATGCGGGCGAGGCGCTGACCGGGCGTTTCATCGGGGCGCGGGACCCGCAGATGCTGCGGAAGACCATCCAATACGTATTCCGCTGGAGTTTCGGCCTGGGCCTGGTGTTCATGGGGCTGTACTGGTTCGGCGGGATGCCGATGCTGCGGCTGCTGACGGACGACGAGGGGGTGGTCGGGGCATGCCGGCAGTTCCTGCCGTGGCTGGTCCTGATGCCGCCGGTGGGCTGTGCCGCCTTCGCCTGGGACGGCATCTACATCGGGGCGACCGCCGCCAAATCCATCCGCAACGCGATGTTCGGAGCCTTCCTGTCGTTCCTGGCCGTCTGGCTGGCGGGCCGGGCGCTGCTGCTGCACGGGACGGCGGAAGCGGGCAACGCCCTGGGGATCCATGTGCTGCTGGCGGCCTATTTTGCCCATCTGGCGTTCCGGGCCGTTTATCTGACCATGCAATACCGGAGGAAATCATTATCTTTGTAAATCATGTCTAAAAAGAATAAAAATTCCGTTCCCCGGACCGCACGGCCGCCGAAAGCGACGCCCAAGATCACCGGACGGGTCCAGATGACACGCGAAGGATACATCTTCGTCATCCCGGAAGGCGCCTCCAGCCGCGAGGAGGACATCTATGTCAAGGCTTCCAAAACCCACCGCGCCCTGGACGGCGACCTGGTGCGGGTGAACATCACCAATACCCGCCGCCGCGAGGGCGAGGTCACCGAGATCCTCCAGCGCAGCGGCAAGCAGTTCGTCGGATACCTGCATTTCGTCGGCGCCCAGGCCTGGGTGCTGATGCAGAGCAAGTCCATGCCTTACGACATCATCGTGGACCAGCGCCAGGCCCTGGACATGGGCGGCCAGCTGGGGATGAAGGTCGCGGCGGTCGTGGACCGCTGGGACCGCAAGGATCCCGGTCCGGTCGGACACATCACCGACGTGCTGGGCAAGCCCGGCGACAACGACACCGAGATGCACGCCATCCTGGCCGAGTTCAATCTCCCCTACCGCTTCGAGCCGGAGGTCGAGAACGCGGCGGACGGCATCTCCGAGCAGATCACCGCGCAGGACCTGAAGGGACGCCGGGATTTCCGCGACACCCTGACCTTCACGATCGACCCCGCGGACGCCAAGGACTTCGACGACGCCCTGTCCTTCCGGCCGCTGGAGAACGGCAATTTCGAGGTCGGCGTACACATCGCCGACGTTTCTTGGTACGTCCGCCCCGGTTCGCCGGTGGACAAGGAAGCCCGCGAACGGGGCACCTCTGTCTATCTGGTGGACCGCACCGTGCCGATGCTGCCGGAGAAACTCTGCAACAAACTCTGTTCGCTGCGGCCCGACGAGGACAAACTGACTTATTCCGCCGTCTTCGAGATCAGCCCGAAGGCGGAGATCAAGAAGCGCTGGATCGGGCGCACCGTCATCCGCTCGGACTTCCGCTTCGACTACGGCCAGGCCCAGGCCATCATTGAGGCGGGAGAAGGCCCGCGCGAGGTGGACCAGGCCCTGCTGGCCCTGAACAGCCTGGCCGGCATCCTGCGCGAGAAGCGCTTCAAGGCCGGCGCCATCAATTTCGACCGGCCCGAGATGAAGGTGGAGATCGACGAGAAAGGCCGTCCGGTCAACGTGTACCAGAAGCAGTCCGTCGAGGCCAACTGGCTGATCGAGGAGTTCATGCTGCTGGCCAACCGCACCGTCGCCGAATACATCGCCACGGACGGGCAGATGAACGGGGTGCCGTCCAAGAAGGCCAAGACCTTCGTCTACCGCGTGCACGACGAACCCAACAGCGAGAAACTCGCCGGCCTGCGCGAATTCGCGGGCGGATTCGGATACAAGATGGGCGACCGGCTGGAAGGCCGGGGCGCCGCCCGCACCCTCAACGCCCTGCTGGATCAGGCCAAGGGAAAACCGGAATTCGCCGCCTTCGAGGACATCGCGCTGCGCTCCATGGCCAAGGCCGTGTACAGCACCGACAACATCGGGCACTACGGGCTGGCCTTCAGCTTCTACACGCACTTCACCTCGCCGATCCGGCGTTATCCCGATCTGATGGTGCACCGCCTGCTGGCCAAGTACATGGCCGGCGGGGAGAGCCAGAACAAGATCAAATACGAAGAAGAATGCGTCCACGCCAGCGAGCGCGAGCAGATTGCCGCCGATGCGGAACGCGCCAGCACGAAGTACAAGCTGGTCGAGTTCATGATGGACAAGGAGGGGCTGGAATTCGACGGGCACGTGTCCGGCGTGACCGAATGGGGCATGTACGTCGAGATCGAACCCACGCACATCGAGGGCATGGTCTCGCTGCGGGACATCCGCACGGACTATTTCCAGTTCGACGAGGCGCACTACAAGCTGGTCGGCAAGCGCAGCGGCAAGGTGTACCGCCTGGGTGATCCGGTCCGGATCAAGGTCAAGCGCGCCAACCTCGAGATGAAGCTGCTGGATTATGAACTGATCGGATAATGTACAAGTTTACACCCATCGTCAAGACCCTGGTCTGGGGCACGGAACGCTGGCTGCTGTCGGGCGTCCCTGGCAGCGAGTCGGTCGTGGCGGAGGGGCCGGACGCCGGGCGTTCGATCCGGGAGATCTGGCCCGGAGAATTCCCGCTGCTGGTCAAAGTCATCGATGCGCGGCTGGACCTGAGCATCCAGGTGCATCCGGACGACGAACTGGCCCTGGAGCGGCACGGATGCCACGGCAAGACGGAGATGTGGTATGTGACCGGAGCCGATCCGGGGGCACGGCTGCTGTGCGGATTCCGCGAGGAAGTCCGCCCGGAAGAATATGCCGGCCTGGTGGAGAGCGGGCGCATCGCCGAAACGCTGGCCCCGTACGAAGTGGCGCCGGGCGACGTTTTCTTCCTGCCCGCCGGACGCGTCCACGCGATCTGCGGGGGCTGCCATGTCGCCGAAATCCAGCAGACCTCGGACATCACCTACCGGATCTACGACTACAAGCGTCCGGGCCTGGACGGCAAGCCCCGCCAGCTGCACACGGACCTGGCACGGGATGCCATCGACTACCGGGTGCTGCCGGATTACCGGACGCATTACCCGCGTATGCGCGACCGGAAGGTGACCCTGGCCCGCTGTCCGTATTTCACGACGGACTATCTGAAGCTGACCCGCGAAAGACGCCTGTCCCTGAAAGGATGCGGGGATTTCCTGATCCTCGTCTGCGTGGAAGGCGCAGGACGGGTGCTGGGTGCCGGGGTGGACGCTTCGGTCCTGCGGGCGGGAGAAGCCCTGCTGGCCCTGCCCTCCGACGGTCCCCTGGACATACGCCCGGACGCCGGGGGCTGCACCCTGCTGACCTCCCATCTTTAATCAATAGAAGCCTGCAATGCCCTTTCAACCTGTGACCCCGCGGAGGGCCACCGGGGAATGATTCGATAATTTTTTTTCGAAATTTTTGAATTTTTATTGCAAAACGATAAATAATTTCTATATTTGCAGAAAACAAACACTCAATCGCTATGATTACCGAATGGTGGACCGCTCTGAGTCCGATTATGAAAGTGCTGTGGGCCGTGACGCTCGCGGCTTCGCTGATCTTCCTTATCCAGACCGTGATGACCTTCATCGGTGCCTCCAGTGACACCGACCTGGGTGCGGACGGGATGGACACCGATTTCGACGTGTCGGATCCTTCCGACATGCATGCCGGCCCTTCCGGGATGAATCTCTACACCTTCCGCAACCTGATCAACTTCCTGCTGGGCTTCGGCTGGACCGCCATCCTGCTGTCCACCAGCGTCCGCTCGACGGTGTTGCTGCTGGTCATCGCCATACTGGTCGGCATCGCGCTGGTCGTGCTGGTCATGTACCTGTTCAAATGGCTGAGCGGGATGCAGCAGTCCGGCAACATCAACGTGTACAAGAGCGCCGTCGGCTGCCAGGGGACCGTCTACCTGACCATTCCCGCCGAACGCAGCGGCGAAGGCAAGGTCCAGATCTCCATCCAGGGCGCCGTGCGCGAGTACAACGCGCAGACGGACGGGGAGGAGATCCGCACCGGCACCCCGATCAAGGTCGTCGAAGTCATCAACCCCGGCACGCTGCTGGTCGAAGAACTCAAGTCGTATATCGTTTAAAACATTATCATTATGGAACTCTATCTGATTCTCATCATCGTATTCGTCGTTTTCGTGACCTTCGCGGCCATCCTGCGACGCTACAAACGCTGCCCCTCCGACAAGGTCCTGGTCATCTACGGCAAGACCGGCAAGAACAAGGAAGGCGCCATCTCTTCCGCCCGCTGCATCCACGGCGGTGCCGCTTTCATCTGGCCCGTGTTCCAGGCCTATTCCTTCCTGGACCTGACCCCGATCTCCATCGAGTGCAACCTGACGAACGCCCTGTCCAAGCAGAACATCCGCGTGGACGTGCCCTGCCGCTTCACCGTCGGTATCTCCACCGAGCCGGAGAACATGACCAATGCGGCCGAGCGCCTGCTGGGCCTGAGCACCGATGACATCCGCAACATCGCGACCGATATCCTCTTCGGCCAGCTGCGTCTGGTTATCGCGACGATGGACATCGAGGAAATCAACTCCGACCGCGACAAGTTCCTGGCGAACGTCTCCACCAACGTCGAGGCCGAGCTCCGCAAGATCGGCCTGAAGCTGATCAACGTGAACGTCACCGATATCCGCGACGAGTCCGGATACATCGAGGCCCTCGGTAAGGAAGCCGCCGCCAAGGCCATCAACGACGCGAAGAAGAGCGTCGCCGAACAGAACCGTTACGGTGAGATCGGTAAGGCCGAGGCCGACCGGGACAAGGACATCCGCATCGCCGAGACCTCCCGCGACACCCGTATCAACACCGCTGACGCGAATGCCAAGGCCGTCGAGGGTGAGAACAATTCCAAGATCGCCATCGCCCAGTCCGACGCCATGCGCCGTGAGAAGCAGGCCGAGGCGGAACGCATCGCCGTCGCCGCCGAGAAGGTCCAGGCCGCCAAGGCGCTGGAAGAGGCGTACAAGTCCGAGCGCGACGCCGAGCTGGCCCGTGCCGAGCGTGAGAAAGCGACCCAGCAGGCGAACATCGTCGTGGCCGCCCAGATCGAGAAGGAGAAAGCCATCATCGACGCCGAGGCCGAAGCCGAGAAGATCCGCCGCCTGGCCAAGGGTGAAGCCGACGCCATCTACGCCAGGATGGATGCGCAGGCGCGCGGTACCCTGGAGATCCTGGCCAAGCAGGCCGAAGGTTTCGGTCAGCTGGTCGCCGCTGCCGGCGGAGACGCCCAGCAGGCCATCACCATGCTGATCACCGACAAGCTGCCCGAACTGGTCAAGACGCAGGTCGAGGCCGTCAAGGGCATCAAGATCGACAAGGTCACCGTCTGGGACGGCGGTAACGCCAAGGACGGCAAGACCTCCACGGCCAATTTCGTCTCCGGCATGATGGGCGCGGTCCCGCCGCTCAACGATCTGTTCAAGCTGGCCGGGCTGGAATTGCCCAACTACCTCAAGGGAGCAGCCGCCAAGGCCGATTCCGGGGATGCGGTGAAACCGGCGGATGATCCCGCCCAGAGCAAGTAGCCATGGCTATCATTGTCAATGTGGACGTCATGCTCGCCCGGCGGAAGATGTCTTCGGGCGAGCTGGCGGACCAGGTCGGCATCTCGGCGGCCAATCTGTCGATCCTCAAGACGGGGAAGGCCAAGGCGGTCCGGTTCTCGACCCTCGACGCCTTGTGCCGAGCCCTGGAATGTCAGCCCGGTGATCTGTTGGAATACCGGCAGGAATAGGTTTACTGTACCGGGGCACTGCCCCGTCAAAACTTATCGGAGGACATCCTCCGGGGAGGCGCCGCGCTTCAGAGGCAGCACGGTGAAACCGCCGCTCCACGGCTTGTCCGTCATGATGATGTACTTGTCGTTGATGGGGGCGCCCCAGGAGTTGTCGCCGCCCACGCCGAGCATCGCGGCGTCCAGGCACAGTTCCACATAATTGCGCGGCACGATGTCGTTGATGTGCGTCTGGCGGCGTCCGCCCGTCACATCCACATCGTGGTTGTCGTAGTAGTTGATCTGGCCGGGATTCGGGCTGTCGGCCGAATCATAATCCTCGACGGAATTGCGCAGGGCGTTGAATTCCAGCGTCCCGTCCGCCAGCACGACCAGTCCGCGTCCGCGGTCGTCCGTCAGGGAGACCCAGCGGACATCCGTGCGGTGACCGGTCTCCTGCGGCCTCACATACGGGAAGGCCATGTCTTCGGCGGTCGTCCGGTAGCGGCCCAGCGGCGCACCGGCCTTGCGGTCCCAGTAATTGTCCACTTCGCCGCGCCCGAAGTATTCCACATTGTGGAAGCCGGCGGGCAGGTGCAGGCGCACACCGACGCGCACGGGCAGCGACAGGGAGTTCTTCCACTGGCTGCGGGCCATCTGCTCGGACCTCCGCTGGAACTCGGCCCACTGACGGGCCTGCTGTTCGCGCTCCTGCTGGCTCTGGTTCGGATTGTGAACCATACCCGGACCGTCCAGCACCTGCGGAATCACCAGTTCGGGCAGTTCCTGCGCATCCAGACAGAAAGCGACGCCGAGCGCGCCGTCGGGCATCAGCCGGTACTCCACATGGAAACCGGGCTCGTAGCTGACGCGCAGCAGCGCGTAGGAATCACCTTCCACGGCGCATTCGGCCTCGGTCAGCACCGGATTCTTGGTGCGTTCCTTCCACGCTTCCGCGCGGACGTTCAGGCGGTTGCCGAAGTCGTTGTCGGTCGGACCGCGCCAGAAGTTCGGCAGGAAGCCGAAACCGTCGCGGATGTACTCGACGCCACGGACCTTGTAGCTGGTGACGGCACCCTTGCGGAGGTCGAACTTCAGCGTCGCATTCTTGGCGGAGAGCTTGATCACATGGCTGCCGCGGCGGGCCTTGACCTTGCCGTGACCGTGGTCGGCCGCGACGGCGGGGGCGTCATTCTGCAGTTCGAACTGCTCCCACGCGACGACATGGCCCGCGGGGATGCCCAGGGCCTCCTTGCGGGTGACGGCGGACACGGTTACGGTATAGACCACACCCGGATCCATCCGGCGGGACAGCTCGATCGGATCGAGGTCGGCCGATTTGCCCGGGGCGGCCTGGATGTCGGACAGCGTACCATTCACGATGGGCTGGCCGTCCGCCTGGATCTCATACTTGAACGCAAACTCGGAAAGGTCCGTGAAGAAGTTCTCATTGGCCGCACGGAGCCAGATGACTCCGCCGTCCTGCTCTTTCTCGATGAAAGCGATGTTCTGGTACACCTTGCGGATCTCCTCCATGGCCGGATGCGGCCGGCGGTCCGGATTCACCAGGCCGTTGCAGCAGAAATTGCCGTCGGAGGGCGTCTTGTCGCCGAAATCACCGCCGTAGGCCCAGAAGCCGCCGTTGCGGTCCACCCAGATGCCCTGGTCCACCCAGTCCCAGATGAAACCGCCCTGGAGGTTGTCGGAGCTCTTGTACACGCGCCACAGGTCCACGATGTCCCCGTTGCTGTTGCCCATCGCGTGCGAATATTCGCAGTTGATGTAGGGACGGTCGTTCCGGTTGAGGCTCTCCCGCAGGAGGCTCTCCTCGGTGGGATACATCGGCCAGATGATGTCGGTATTGAAGGAGCGGCCCGCATCGCCGTACGCAACGGGACGCATCTTCTCCTTGGCCTTCAGCGCCCGGTAGGCGTTCTCGAAGTTGACGCCGTTGCCGGCCTCGTTGCCCAGCGAGAAGATGACCACGCAGGCGTGGTTCTTGGTCCGCTCGTACATGCCGAGTTCGCGCTCGAGCTGGAGCGGATAGAAACTGTCGTCCCGGGCGACGCCCCGCCAGCCGTGGCTCTCCACGTTGGCCTCGCTGCAGACATAGAATCCGTATTCGTCGCAGAGTTCGTAGAAGCGGCGCTGCTGGGGATAGTGGCTGGTGCGGATGGCGTTGATGTTGTGCTGCTTCATGATCTCGAAGTCCCGGCGCATCGTCTCCTCGGAGACGACATGGCCGGTGTAGGGATCATGCTCGTGGATGTTCACACCCTTGATCATCACGCGCTGGCCGTTGACGAGGAAGTTGATTCCCTCGACGCAGGCCGTGCGGAATCCGATGCGCTCGGACGTGTATTCGGTCTTGCCGTCCGCGCCGGTCAGGGCGAGCAGGGCGGTATAGAGGACCGGTTTCTCGGCGCTCCATGCCTGCACGTCCTTCACGACGTGGTGGAAGGAAACGGTCTGCCCGTCGGTGAGCGACTGCGCCGGTGCGACCGAGGCGGACTGGGTCTCGGTCCAGACCTGCGCCCCGGACGGGTCCAGCAGGCTCAGCGTAAGGCTGACCCGGCCCGCCTTGTCACCCAGGTTGGCAAGCTTGACGCCGAAGTCCAGCACGCCGTCGCGGAACTGCGCGTCCAGCGGCGACGACACGACCAGGTCGCGGATGAGGACCTGCGGCCGGGCGGTCAGGTAGACGTCGCGCTCGATGCCGCTGAGGCGCCAGAAGTCCTGGCACTCATAGTAGCTGCCGGAGCTCCAGCGGTGGACCTCCATCGCCAGGACGTTCTCCCCCGCCTTCAGGTACGGGGTCAGGTTGAATTCCGCCGGATTCTTGGAATCCTCGGAGTATCCCACCTGGCTGCCGTTCAGGTACAGCATGAAACCGGATTTGACCGCGCCCAGCTGGATGAAGACCTGCTGGCCCTGCCAGGCGTCGGGCACGGTGAAGCGCACGCGGTACAGACCGCCGGGCACCACATCCGGGAAGGTGGGTTCCTTGCCGCCGCTGTCCGGAGAGAACTCGAAGGGGGAATTGATGTAGATCGGGGTTCCGTATCCCTGGAGCTCCCAGTTCGACGGGACGGCGATCTTCTTCCAGCCGGAATCGTCGAACGCCGGATCGGCAAAGCCTTTCGGCAGTTTGCGGTAATCGTCCGCCCAGAGGAAGTTCCACTCCCCGTTCAGGGAACGGAAGAATTCCGAAGCGGAATAGTCGTCCTTCAGGGCCGCCTCGCGGCTGCCGAACAGCATGTAATCGGCATGCGGGTATTCCTTGTTCAGGGCGGGAATGCTCCGGTCGGTCCAGGTTTCGGGCCCGGCCTGGGCGAAGGCGCTCCCGGCGATAAGGGCGGTCATCAGTGTCAGTGTCAAGCTTTTCATATCCAATGTGTGTTATTTCATGATTCGTTTCAGGTCGCGGGGGGTGTCAGCATAGGCGGCGCCGATCTGCTCCGCGGCTTCGCGCGCCCAGATGCGGCATTCCTCCTTTCCGTCACCCAGGATGATGGGCGTGGCGCCCTTCTCCCGGACATCCATGCAGTACTTGCGCAGGTACCAGCCGAAGGAGTATACGGCTTCGTTGATCCCGTCGGCTTCGCGCGTCGTCACCACCTTCTCGTCGTCGTTCCCGGGCCGTTCACCCTTGGAGGCGCCGGTGTTGAGGGGCTTCTCGTCGCGGTGGAAGCGGATCAGGACATAGTCTCCGGGCTGCAGGGCCCCGTAGATCCGGTTCCAGTATCCGTCACGCAGGTAGGTGCGGGCGCTGACCCCGGCCTGGGCGCGGTTGTCCACCTCGCCCTTGCTGCGGGGAACCGCTTCGGCGAATTCCTTCGCGCCGTCCGGGTTGTCCCCGAAGAGGAAGACGACCGGCCGGCCGGGCTTGCGGACGGGACTGGTGTACTGCTTCTCCGGCAGGAGGAAGGATCCCAGCGCGATGTCCGGGCGCTTCCGGAGTTCCTCCACGAAGGTTTCGGCATTGATTACGGCTCCGAAGGAGCTGGCGTGGATACCGTCGCTGAAGAACAGGTAGCTCACCTTGCGCGTGTCGAAGACTTCGTCGTATTTGTGGCGGATGGCCGCGTTGAAATCGATGAAGGGCACGCCCTTCTCCTCCGCGATGGTGCGGATGACCTCGGTGTTGCGGTCCGGATTGATCCGCCCGTCCTCGCCGCGGCCGCTGCGGGATGTCAGCGACAGCAGGATGGGGTGGGCGCCCTTGGCGCGGATCTCGTCGACGTAGATACGCAGGTACTCGCCGTAGGTGTAGACCCGCTCGCGGGTACCGCTGCCGGGCAGGATGACTTCGGTGAACTCCTTGCCGGTACCGGGAAGGATGCCGCGGTAACGGCCGCTGTTCATCTCACGCCCGCCGTACTGGTCGTTGTGGCCCAGCTGGATCACCACCCAGTCGCCGGGACGGACGGCGCGCAGCATCGGGAAGAACCAGGTCTTGAACCAGCTGCGGGTGCTCTCGCCGCCCAGGGCATGGTTCTCGACCGTGATCCGTTCCGTGTCGAAATAGTTCTCGATGAAATAGCCCCAGCCCCACTGGCCGTTGTCGCCGTTTCCGGCCACCTCGGTGCGCATCGTGGAATCGCCGATCATGAAGAGGACCGGACGGTTGCCCTTGCGCCGCGTCCCGGCGACGGGCCGTTCGCTGCGGGAGACGTTCACGCTGTCGATGGCCGCATCGACCATCAGGCTGTCGGAATCGACGGGATAGTAGCGCTGCCGGCGGGGTGCAGCCGGCGCGGCCTGGCCCGGAGCGGCCGGCGGAGCGGGGGTCACCGAATACTGGTTGGCCAGCACGCGGCGGCCGGTCAGGGCCGGCAGTTCCCGGTACAGCGCATCGGGATCCAGGACGCCCGTCTGGGCGGCACATACGCCGCAGACCAGCAGGCCGGCGGCAATCAGGCTGAGTTTGGCGTATTTCATAGCGAATCAGTTAGATCAAAGGTTCAGCGGTCATCGCGTCGGGCTGCGGGATACCCATCAGCTTGAGGATCGTCGGGGCGACGTTGCACAGCGCACCGTCCTTGACTTCGCGGACTTCGGATCCGGCACCGATGACGATGAACTGGACCTGGTTCAGCGAGTGGGCGGTGTTGGGCGTCCCGTCGTCGTTGACGGCATAGTCGGCATTGCCGTGGTCCGCCGTCAGCAGCACCACGTATCCGTGGGCCAGCGCAGCCGTCACGACCGCCTCGACACATCCGTCGATGCAGCCCACGGCGTTGCAGATGGCCTTGTAGACACCGGTGTGCCCCACCATGTCGCCGTTGGCGAAATTCAGGATGATGACGTCCTCCTTCTCGGAGCGGATCGCCTCGATCAGCCGGTCCGTCACCTCGATGGCGCTCATCTCCGGCTGGAGGTCATAGGTCGCCACCTTCGGGGAGTTGACCAGGATCCGGTCCTCGTTCTCGAACGGGGTTTCCCGGCCGCCGTTGAAGAAGAAGGTCACGTGCGCATACTTCTCCGTCTCGGCGATGCGCAGCTGGCGCTTGCCGGCCTTCGCGACCGTCTCGCCCAGGGTATCCTTGACGACTTCCTTGTCGAAGAGGATGTGCAGCCCGGAGAACGAAGCGTCGTAGGGCGTCAGGCAGCAGTAATACAGCGGCAGCGTGTACATCCCCTCTTCCGGCATGTCCTTCTGGGTCAGCACGGCCGTCAGCTCGCGGGCGCGGTCGTTGCGGAAATTGTAGAAAATGACCGCATCCCCTTCCGTGACCTTGCCGACGGGCGCCCCGTTCTCGGTGACGACGATCGGCTTGATGAACTCGTCCGTCACGTCGGCGTCGTACGAAGCCTGGATGCCCTCGAGCGCGGAAGCGTAAGCCGCTCCCTTGCCCTCGATCAGCATGTCATAGGCCTCCTTGATGCGGTTCCAGCGCTTGTCGCGGTCCATCGCGTAGAAACGTCCGCAGACCGTGGCCACGCGGCCCGTACTCTTCGCCATCTGCTCTTCCAGTTCCTTGACGAAGCCGTATCCGCTGTGCGGATCGGTATCGCGGCCGTCCATGAAGCAGTGCACGTACACTTTCTCCAGGCCCATCCGCTTGGCTTCCGCCAGGAACTCGTAGAGGTGGTTCAGCGAGGAGTGCACCCCGCCGTGCGAGCACAGCCCGAAGAAATGCAGGCTCTTGCCGCTGGTCTTGACATAGTCATAGACCGCCTGGATCTCGCGGTTTTCCATCAGTTTGTGGTCCCGGCAAGCCATGTTGATCTTGACCAGGTCCTGGTACACGATGCGGCCGGCGCCCAGGTTCATGTGGCCGACCTCGGAGTTTCCCATCTGCCCGTCGGGCAGGCCCACGTACTCACCGCAGGCGTTCAGGTGTCCGAAAGGATATTTGGCCCGCAGGGAGTCGATGAACGGCGTGCCCTGGGTGTAAATCGCATTGGAATGGTCGTGACGTCCTTCGCCCCAGCCATCCAGAATCATCAATAAAACTTTTCTTTCCATTATGTAAGGTAATAAACACTATTCCAAACCACGCGCACGCATCAACGCGGAAGGATCGGGTTCTGCGCCCCGGAACGAACGGTACAGGGTCATCGGTTCCTCGCTGCCGCCCTTCTCGAGGAAGGTGCGGCGGAAGCTCTCGGCCGTCGCGCGGTTGAAGACGCCGTCCTCCTTGAACTTCTCCCAGGCATCCACGGCCAGGACCTCGCTCCACAGGTAGCTGTAGTAGCCGGCGCTGTAGCCGCTGTTGAAGATGTGGTTGAAGTAGGTGGTGCGGTAACGCGGGATGATCTCGTCCACCAGGCCCATTTCGGCGCAGACCTTGGTCTCGAAGGCGCGGATGTCCTCGGGACCCTGGAAGGCGGCGAGTTCGGCGGCGCTCAGTTCGTGCCACTTCATGTCCAGGATGCTGGCGGCGCAGAGTTCGCCCGTCATGAATCCCTGGTTGAACTTCAGCGCGGACCCGATCTTCTCCACCAGTCCGGCGGGGATGGTCTCGCCGGTGCGGTAGTCATGGGCGTAGGCGGAGAGGATCTCCGGCACGAAGGCGAAATTCTCGTTGAACTGCGAGAACATCTCGACGAAATCGCGCGCCACGTTCGTGCCGCTGACGGTCTCGTAGTTGCACTGGGTCAGGAAGCCGTGCAGCGCGTGTCCGAACTCGTGGAAGGCGGTCTGGACATTGTCGATAGTCAGCATCGAGGGGGTATCCTCCGTCGGAGCGGGGAAATTGCACACGTTCACGATGACCGGACGCACGCCGGCGGACTGCTCGCGGAAGTTGTTCATCCAGGC
This sequence comes from Bacteroidales bacterium, assembly GCA_017454335.1. Classification (GTDB taxonomy): domain Bacteria; phylum Bacteroidota; class Bacteroidia; order Bacteroidales; family UBA932; genus Cryptobacteroides. The sequence continues at coordinate 61,656 of JAFTDE010000019.1, forward strand.
GCCGCCGCGCTTGGTCGGGCGGACGTAGTAATCACGGTAGAAGATGCCCAGCAGGGATCCGTCCGCGTCCGAGAGCTTGTACGCCTTGACTTCGGGATTGTACACCTCGACCCCGGGCGCGGGCTCGATGTGGATGCCGTAGATCTTCTCGGCAGCGGTGAAGACTCCCTTCAGCACGCTGTCGGCCTGGAAATAGGGCTTGGTCTGGCTCTCGTCCAGGGCGTACTTCTGCGCACGCACCTTCTCGGCGTAGTAGCTCCAGTCCCAGGCTTCGATCTTGTGACCGGCGATGGCCTGCATGTCGGCGATTTCCTCCCGGGCCTTGCGCATCGCCGCATCCATGATGGGCTGCAGGAAGGCGTCGACCGTTTCGGGCGAGCCCGCCATCTTGTCGGACAGCTGGTACGCGGCGAAATTGGGATAGCCCAGCAGCTGCGCCATCTCGGCGCGGAGCTTGAGGATCTCCAGCACGATCGCGTTGTTGTCGTTGTCTCCCCCGTTGTTGCCGCGGGACGAGTAGGCCTTGAATACCTGCTCGCGCTTGGCGCGGTCCTCGCAGGAGGACATGAAGTCGTAATACTCCGACACGGTGATGCCGGTGGCCGCCTTGAAGGCGTTGTTCTCCGCCAGCAGGTTCTGGCCGAACTTCTGGCTGAGCGTGCTCAGGCGCGTGTTGATCTCGGCGAAGCGCTTCTTGCCGGCCTCGTCCAGGCCGACGCCGTTGCGCTCGAAGGCCTGGTAGATCTTCTTCACCACCATATACTGCTCGCGCGTCAGCGCGCCGGCATTCTCATACACCGCCTTGACGCGTGCGAACAGGTCCCCGTTCATCAGGATCTCGTTCTCGGCATCGGTCAGCAGCGGGGTCACCTTCTCTTCGATCTCCTGCATCTCGGGGGTGGATTCACTCTCGGAGAGGTTGAAGAACACGCCCTGAACCTTGTCCAGGATGGGGCTGGCCTGTTCGTAGGCCAGGATGGTGTTCTCGAAGGTCGGAGCGTCGGGATTGGCGACGATGGCCTGGATATTGGCCTTCTGCTCCGCGATGCCGGCCTCGAACGCCGGCATGTAATCGGTGATGCGGATCTGGGAGAAAGGAGCCGTCCCATACGGCGTATCCCATTCCTTCAGGAAGGGGTTGGTGCGGGAACAAGCAGTCATGGCAAGCGCCGCCAACGCGGCAATCATCAGTTTTTTCATCATGGTTTAATTGTAAAGCGGAGTACCGTCTTCGTAAGTAAAGTCTTTTTCGGAATTCACGGTCATCTGGATCGAGCCCTGGTACATCGTCAGGATACCGGTCACATTGATCTTGCGCGATCCGTTCAGCACGTCCTTGGGGATTTCCAGGTCGCCGAACTTCGAGAATCCGCTGGTGCGGATCACGACAGTCTTTCCTCCGTCCATCACGAAATTGTGGCTGACGGAATAGGCATTTTTCTCAACTTCGGGATAGGTCCCGTCTCCACGCAAATCCTTCAGGAACACCCCTGTATGATCGTTCCCACGTGCAACTTCACAAGCATCCCATCTGCCGGACTGCAGGTACTGCGTCATCCTGTTTTTGGACATGGCCCAGGTTGTTATACCATGTGTAGGATCCGAAGCCGGGTTCGTGTCCGAAAGGAACACATTGTTGGTAGCGGCTTTCTTGTCTTTTGTGGAATCCAGATACAGCAGGCAGAAGATCTCATTGTCATAAGTGAGGCCCTTGATGGTAACATATTTACCAATCAACGAATTCGTCACCTGCGTATCGCTCTTCTTGGGGAGTTGAGCCTCGGTAGGTACGATGGGATTGACGAGCGGCCCCTGGGCGCCCTTGAACACGTGCGCATCAACCAGCAGCGGGGACTCGAGATACGAAGTCTCGTATTCTCCGGTCGGATCCGTGGCACCGATCTGGATCATGCCCTGACCACCATAAGTACCGCTCTTGAATCCGTACATACCCAGGCAGAGTTCGTTGCACTGGACAAAAAGGGTCTGGCCGGGACGGTAGAGGTTGTACAGGCTGTTGCGGCCGATCTTGACCTCGATGCCGCCGGTCTCGTCCTGGATGTAGAGGGTCTTGTAGAAATTGCCGGGCTGGTCGTCAGAGACAACAACGCCGGAGATGATCAAGCTCTGCGTAATCCGGAGGGGAGCACCGTCATACATCTTGCAGAGTTGCGCAATGGTGTGCGTCGGGGTCATCGTAACCACCGGCTCGGGAGCGGGTGCGTCGTATTTGAACGCCAGGACCGGTTCCCATTCTTCGCAGGAAGCGAGCAGCAGCAGACTTGCGGCGAATAACAATATCTTTTTCATAGGCCTAGAATCTGAAATAAATGTTCAACATATAGTTGAATCCCTGCATGTAGAAGTACTTGCTGTCGAAGCGGTAGCTGCGTTTCTTGTCGGAGCTGTCGATCAGACGCGTCTGCTCGTAACCGCCGGTCTTGACGCCGCGGTTGTTCGTCATGTTGTTCAGCTGCAGGGAGAAACCGATCTGGTTGTTGTTGACGTACCAGGACTTGCCGATGCTGGCATTCAGCAGGAAGGCCGGGGCGAATTCCTCCTGGGCCGCCATGTAGGCGATCTCCGCGGGGGTCTCAATGCCGTCCGGACCGCCGACTGCCGAATGGGTGCGGTAACCCGGGTTCATGTCCAGGTAGGAGTGGGCGAAGTACTGGGCGTTCAGTTCGAGGTACCAGTAATTGACGTTGTAGTTCAGGCCGATCTGGGCGGCGAGCTGCGGCGTGCTGGGCACGTAGTGCTTGTACGTCTTGACAACGCCGTTTTCGTCGGCGACGGTGTGCTCTTTCCAGTACGGGACGTCCTCGTCATGCACAATCTCGGCGCTGTTGTCGATGGTCTGGACCATGTGCGGGGTCGAGGTGTAGATGTACTCGCCCATGCTGAGGATACCCGAGGCGGAGAGGCCCTGGGCGAACAGCGGGACCTTGACACCCAGCTCGATGCCCATGTGGCGCTGGTCGATGCCGGTCATCGCGAAGTTCGTGAAGGTGTGCTCGCGGTCGTCGTAGAAACTCATCAGGTCGGTCTGGTCCTTGATCTGGGTCCAGAATCCGGTCAGGCGCAGGTTGTAACCCATGCTGTTGAACTGGTAGTTCACGTCGGCCGACAGGGTCTTCTTGGTCGTCAGGCCGTCCATCATGGTGTTGCGCGTACGCGGCGAGATGAAGGACTGGTTGAAGGTCGGGGCGTCGTTGAAGTAACCGGCGTTGACCGAGAAGCGGTGGCCGGTCGGGATCACGTAGGCCAGGCCCACCTTGCCCGAATAGACCAGGAAGTTGGCGTGCCTGGACTGTCCGCGGGAGTCGTCCGGGAACAGGCCCTTGCGGACCAGACCATCGCGCCAGAACGTCTCGTAGCCGACGGAAGCCGCCGCGTTGGCGGACCATCCGCCCCACTCGAAGTTCTCGGTGACCCAGGCGCCGGCCTTGCGGATCTGCGCCAGGTAGTCGTATCCGTACTTGTCGCCCAGGTACAGCTTGCGGGCTTCGCCGTGGGCGAGGTAGTAATCCAGGTCGTTCTGCAGCTTGACCGGATCGATGGCGTAGTCACGCTCGGCGAAGGAATCGATATCCAGGAAGTACCTGCCGCCCAGCAGGTCGGCGATCTTCTTGTAGTTCTCGCTGCGGTTCCACTTGAAGTAGGCGCCCGCATGCAGCAGGTTGTGCTCGTTGGCGCGCCACTTGATGGTCTCGGCGAGGTTCAGTTCGTTCTGGTCCACGTGGCGTTCCTCCTGCACGTACTTGGCCCGGCCGTCCGCGGCGGCATAGTTGACGCGGTACAGGCGGTCCCAGTCGATGTGCTGGTATCCGGCGTATTCCGGGAGGCGGTTCACCCAGGCCTCACGCATCCAGTCCGCCTTGTCCACGTTGGACTTGCCGTAGTCCTCGTCCTCCATGAAGGCGTAGGACGGCAGGTTCTTGTAGTAGTCCGGGCGCGGATCCGGGGCGTCGTACCAGTCGAGGGCGGTGTAGCCGTTGCTGCCGGTGCGCCACAGCAGGGTGGTCGCGGATTCGAAGTCCATGTCGGGCGAGTAGGTGTACTTCAGCACAGTGATGGGCTCGAAGGTCTTGCGGACGCGCGCGTTGCGCATCTTGCCGTTCTGGTAACCCCAGTTGGAGTTGTACATGTTGTCCCCCATCAGGTCATAGACCTCCTGGGTCGAGGCGTTCTGGGCGCCGCGCTGGCCCGGCGTGGCGAAGGTGAAGAGACTGATGCGGTGCGCGTCCCAGCTCTTCTCGGCGCCGGCGTAGTAGGCGAAGGAACGGTAGTACACGCCCTTGACCCAGTCGTTGCCGCCCAGGCGGGCGGAGGCGCTGACGACATAGGACCAGCCGTTGTCCATCACGCCGGACGAATAAGTCGCCATGAGGCGCAGGCGGTACAGCGCGCTGTTGGACAGCACGCTCAGGCGCAGGCCGGGACGTACGTCGGCGGGATTGCCGAGGATGTTGGTCACGCCGTTGAATCCGCCGATGGCATAGGGCGAGGTCTGCAGGCCGGAGGTGACGTCCTTGGAGCGCATCACCTCGTTCAGGCCGCTCCACAGCGAATACGGCGAGTATCCGGTGAGGGCGTCGTTCAGGCGCACGCCGCTGAGCATCACATCCTGCAGCTCGGAGTTGTAGCCGCGGTTCTTGAAGCGGATCGAGCTGAACCCGTAACTGACGGCGTTGTCATACACGTCGTTCGATCCGAAGAGGATGGACGGCGTGTCCGAGTACCCGGAGTCGTCCAGGTCGAACTCGATGAAGTTGTCGTCATCCACGTCGGTGCGCTCTTCCGTGACCAGCGGGGAGAGGGTGATGAACATCAGGTCGCGGACAAAGCCCTCGACAAGGACGTTGGTGACCGATGCGGTGTAACCGGGGGCGCTGAAGGTCAGCATATAGCGTCCGTTGGCGATGTTCGGCATCTGGAACGTACCGTCGGACCCGGTCTTGAGGCTGTACAGCTCCTGTCCCTCGGACAGCAGGGTGACCACGGCGCCGCCGATGGGCGCACGGCCCTGCCGGCTGACGACCGTTCCCTTGACAGATCCGATCGTGGGCTGCCTGTCATCCACGCGACGGTCCTGGGCGGAGAGTCCGGCCGCCGTCAGCAACATCAGGATGGCAATGATGAATCGTTTCATAGGATCTTATTTGGAAATAATGACATACGTGGGGAAATGGTCGGAATATCCGCCGATAAAGGCGCCTCCGGAGAAGGTGCGGAACGGGTATCCCTTGTACTGGCCCGATTCCTGGACCATGAAGGGCTTGCGGAACACGCGGCCGTAGTACTTGTCCTGGACGATCTTGCGGACGTGCAGGCCGCCCGCGGGGGCCTTGGCCAGGTTGTAGTTCAGCAGGATCTGGTCATAGATGCTCCAGGTGCCCTGGTAGCAGAGCGAACCGAATCCGTTCTCCAGCATCGACCAGAAGGGGTTGTAGAAGTCTTCCGCAGCGACCGCGTCGATGTCCTTGCGGCCGCGCAGCAGGACGGCCATGCTCTCGTCGAAGGGATCGTCGTTCATGTCCCCCATCACGGCGATCTTGATGCCCGGGAACTTCTGCGTCAGGGCCATGGCGTGGTGGTAGATGATCTCGGCGCCGCGCGAACGCAGGAAGCCGCTCTTGCCGCCGACGCGCGAAGGCAGGTGGGCGACATAGAAGGCGAAGTCCTCGCCGGCGATCTTTCCGCGCACCATCAGGATGTCACGGGTGCGGAAGTCGGCCATCTCCTCCTCGGTCATGTCCGGGGTGAGCGAGGTGCCTTCGAAGGTGAAGGGAATCTCCTCGCTGTCCAGGTAGGTGAAGGTCTTGGGATCGTACAGCAGGGCGACATCCACACCGCGGCGGTCCGGACTGTCGTAATGGACGATCTGAAAGTTCGCATCTTCGATCTCGGGCTGGCTGACCAGGTCCTCGAGCACCAGGCGGTTCTCGATTTCGCTGACGCCCAGCACGGTGTGGTAGCGTCCGTTGTCATCGCGGATGGAGCGGATGACCTGGGCCATGTTGTGGAGTTTCTTGGTGTACTTGGCCTCCGTCCACTTGTTCTGGCCCTCCGGCAGATACTGCTCGTCGTTCTTGGCCGGATCGTCATAGATGTCGAAGAGATTCTCGAGGTTGTAGAATCCGATCACATAGCCCTGGGTCTGGGCAGGCACCTGGCTGGTCGTCTTGCCCCCGCGGGCGGCGCCGCAGGAGACCAGGATCAGCAGGCAGGGCAGTAAGTAAAATATCTTTTTCATAATTACATGGTTATCACTTGAACCAACTTCCCTTCTTGGACTCGATGCGCGTTGCGGCGTCATTGCCGGCCCGGGCGGGAAGGTTGACGAAGAAATCAAATCCGGTCCGCTTCTCGAGTTCGTCGATGGTCACCGCGTAGTTCATCGGACTGGCGTTGCCGTAGTCCTTGTGGTCGAACACGAAGGCGATCCCGGTGTAGTATCCGTCGGAAGCGTAATCCTTGAATTTCGCCTTGCCGGTCTCGGAATTGCCGCCGTAGGCCAGCAGGGCCTTGAAGTATCCGGACGGGATGCGGATCTTGTGTCCGGATTCGTCGAAGGTGTATTCGGCCGGGCCCTCCAGCAGGCAGCCGGTCACGACGTACAGCGTGTCGACCTCCTTGCTCCAGTTGCGCACGCGCCCCTCGAGGCTGGCCCAGATGCCCGCATTGAACTTATTGATCTGCGGGGTCATGTTCGTGCCGTAGAAGGTCTGGACATTGGCCGCGCCGCCATCGGAGGTGTTCATGCGGTCCGCCTGCGGGATCTGGTGCCCGCGGTCGTATCCGGACCAGGTGGTGTTGGCCTCGTTCCGGTAGGAATAGCGGTCCAGCTTGGGCTGCATCGAGAGCGGAACCTTGGGATCCGGTCCCCAGGAGTCCTCCCGGCCGGCCGATCCGTCGATCAGGCCCGCGTTCAGCGGGTAGGCCACCCAGTGCGCCACCATCTCGTTCACGTTCCAGCAGAAGGCATAGTTGCGTTCCTGCTTGCCCTTGACGCGCATGTCGTGCGAGATGAAGTAGGTGCCGGGCGTGTTGACGGCCGGCAGTTCCAGCCAGGCCAGGACCGGGTCGGATTCGAGGGTCTCCACCGGCTGGACATTGATGTGGCCGGCAGCCTGTGTCACCGTGCAGGTAGCCTGCTGGCCGTCCCCGTTCAGGGTGAGGGTCAGCGAGCGCTCCTGGTCGGTGTCATTCGGGGTGATGACCAGCACGACGTCCATGGCCGGACCGGTGCCGGAGACGCTGAACGCCGTGTTCTGCGAACCGGGAGCGCGGAGGCGCGCCCACTCGGTGGCGCCGCCCGCGGCATCCGTCACGCTCAGGGTCCAGGCTCCCGTCGCCTCGACGGTCACGAACTGGCTGCCGCCGTCCTCGCTCACCTTCGGCGTCTTGACCGACACCTTGATGGGCGTGGGTTCCGGCTCGGGCTGGCCGCAGGACATCAGCGACCCGGTGGCGAGCGCTGCAAGAAGCAGGACGGCTATGCGGTTGCGAATCATAACTTACGGTTTAACAAGGACATAATCAAAGTCGAACTGTCCTGCCTTGGTATCTCCTTCTGTGCCATAGGTTGCCTTTTCACCAACGGTGAATGTCACATCCTTGGCAGAACCGGTCCAAGTTACTTTCCAGTTCTCCTTATCAACAACAACACTTCCGGTACTGGTCGTAATGTCCGTCAAACGTTTCTTACCCTGGCTGGAAATCACGAAAGTGATTGATGTCATCTCTGCAGCGGAGTTGGACACCTTGACGGTATTCTTGGCATAAGCGCGGCAGTCGTTAGCGCTCGCATTGACGGTCGGATTCGTGGATCCACCTTCCTTGGAGATAACAATGGAATAGCTGCCGGCAGTCAGGCTGATCTGAGATCCTCCGATTCCGCCCCATGCTCCCTGACCGGACCAGGAAATCTTATTGCTGCCATCGGGCTGGGCGTCGACCTGGCCGCCACTACCGCCACTGGCTCCGCCACCGCCGCCGCTGGCTCCTGCACTCTTGTACTCGATGGTCTTGCCGGTCGTGGTATTCTCGATCTTGACGGTGATGACGTTCAGCAGGTTGTTGTTGTTGTTGGTGTTGATTCCGTTGAAGAATCCGTACACGACCACCTGGTCGCCTTCGCTGATGCCTTCATAGCTGGGAAGGCTGGTCAGCGAACCGACCCGGTCCGTGCCCGTCACCTCGAAGTTGGTGTAGTTGCCGCTCTTGACCATCTTGGCCGAGTACTTCACGTAGACCGCCTCGCTGGCCGTGTAGGTCCCGAAGCTGGCGGTGATGTCCACCGGCGTAGGATAGCTGACTTCGGCGGTGCCGGTCTTGGTCGTCTTCGGGCCGGTCACTTCGGGCAGTCCGGAGTAGGACGCACGCGTTCCGGTGAACTTGACGACATCCCCGACCTCGACACCCGGCGCGGCGTTGGCGTACACGTGCACGGCGTGCTGGCCGTCGTAGGCAATGTAGCCCTTGGTCGTGACGGCCGCGACCTTCACGTTCTCAATCTCGATGTCGGTATTTTCCGCCGTGGCGATCAGTTCGGCGATGGAGGCCACCGGCGTCGCCGGGACCACCTGGCCCTCTTCGATGGACTCGATGTATCCGTTCACGACCTCGTCCTTGTCATTGTACACACCCCGGTTGCCTACCACGGTGATGGTGGCGCCGGCGACCAGCTTGCTCTTGAAGTCGGCGATGTTGCTGGCGCCGTAGAAGTACACCGATCCGGTGGCGTCCTTGACGTCGAAGTTGCCGTAGGTGGTGTTGATGGATCCGGACACCGTGCCCTTCAGCCGGTACCAGTCCGTGTTGTTGACGGGCTTGGCGAGGAACTCGGCCACCGTCACGTCGGTGATGTTGGAAGGCGGAGTGATGCCGCCGGAGGTCTGTCCGTTCAGAGAATAGAGCTCGCAGCCCTGGGTGAACTCAGGCGTGTTGCCCTTGTAATTCAACAGGGTACCGTAGACGACGACCTCGTCGCCGATCTTGATCTGGTCCGCCGAGCTGAACTTGGCGCCGCCGAGATACTTGCATCTGTACACGTAATACTCGCCGTAGTATCCCTCGTCGGCAATGTAGAATGTCGCGTTGCCGTAACCCGGATCCACCTCGCCGATCAGCGAGATCTTGCCCTTGACGTAGACTTTCTCCAGCTTGCCGTCCGCCGGGAGGGCGGCCGTCACCTCCTGGGCCTTGGCCACGTTGTACGGATCCGCCTTGGTTCCGGATCCCTCCGCCGGGCCGAATGCCGGGCCGGAAGGCGCGGTGTAGTCCACGATCTTGCCGTTGGCCATCTGGTGCGTCTTCTTAGCCTCGTAGAACTGGTAGGTGCCTTCCACCACGGCGATACCGCCGGGAACCAGTTCGCTGGCATAATCCTCGAAGTTGGTCGGGAAGGCGATGGCGACCGTGCCGGTCGCATCGGTCAGGTCGAATCCGAAATACGAGGCATTGGCGATGCCGGAGATCCGTCCTTCCAGCCGGTACTTGGTGTTGCCGTCCGCCCGCTGGATGAACTCGGCGACGGTAATCTGCTCGGCTACGCCCGCCTCGCCCTTGGGTCCGGGCTGCTTGGCATTGACCGCAAAGGTGCACAGGCGGGAATTGTTCCCGTAGAAAGTGACGGCGGAGATGCGGTTCGTCCCTTCGTTGGGCAGGGCCGTGATGGTCACGACCGTGGCAGTCGTGGCCTCACCCTTCGACGGGCTGAACGACAGCCAGTCGGCCTCGGAGCGCGCTTCCCAAGGGTAATTGCTGATGACGGTGACCGTTGCCGATCCGCCGGCCATCGGGATCTCGATCTCGGTGGCGTCCAGGGAAATGGTTGCTGGGGCCTTCTCCTTCTCGCAGCCGCACAGCAGCATGGCCGCGGAAAGAATCAACCCAAGAATACGCTTGGTTTTCATATAGCCTAATGTTATGTTTTTGTTTAACTTGCCTATAAGCAGTCAAATTTAGTGAATTAGCATGAAAAACACAACTAGCCGGCATAAAAAAGGGGGTGACCGGGGGCACGGGGCCCGGGGTCACCCTCTTCAAAAGAGATGCGCAGGTTTATTGATACGTAACCGATATCGCCGTGATTCTCACCTGGCCGTTTGTGGCCGCCCCCGTATTCCCTACTGAATAGGTCACAGAAGAGGCGTTCGGAGACTGGGCGGCCCCGGAGGAGACGGTCGCAGTACCATTCTTCAGCGTACCACCGTTGGTGGCAGAATAGGTGATCGTCACCGAAGTGATGGTCTTCGTTCCGGCGCTGATGGTAATCGAAGCGTTTTCACTCTGATACAATCTCCACTGGTTTCCGCTCGTATAATACTTGCCGGAGTTGCCTCCGCCGCTAACCGTCGCAGTCACGTTCGAGTCAATGCTCAGCGATGAGTATTTCGTGCCATTGGTCCAACTATTGGAAGAAGCATAGGTCGCGATACTTACATCCGCTACGGTGGAACCACCGCCACCGGACACAGTGAAGGTGGCGCTGATGGTCACGGGGGACGTACCCATCGTGAAGGTGGTCGAACTGGCCGTTGCACTGACAACGGTAGCACCGGTTACCGTCCAGCTGGTGAAACCATACCCGGTCCCGGCAGTTGCCGTGAGCGTAACGGTCGTGCCGGACGCCACGGTCGCGCCGCTGGAAATGGCAGAGCCGCCCGCACTTACCGTGAACGAGCAGCCTGCCGTCGCGGCCGCACCGGTCGGCTGGCTGAAGGTAACGGCCGCAGGACCTGCAGGACCGCCGCCAGTCGAAACCACATCCAGGTCACTGGAAATCGAGTAGAACTTGATTTCCTTCGTGGTGTTGTAGTAGGTGACCAGACCCCGGACGTTGATGACAGTGCCGACGTCAGGCAGGGTGCCGCTCTGGTTGCTGTACAGGACGATGCTGGCATCCTCAGCAATGGAGATATTCTTTCCGCTGACGCCGGAGACGGTCACGCCCGAAACCTGGACATAGCGGCTCTCGTAGCTGGCGAAGTTGCTCGCGAGCGTACTGATGGACACCTCGGTCGGAGTCACCGTGTTGCCGCTGCTGATCGAGGCCGAAGTCTTGTCGAGGTTCGTGATCTCATAGTTGCCCTGGTACTTGGTAACCTTGCCCGCCAGGGTGCCGGAGATCATGTCGCCGACGCTGAGTCCGTGTCCCGAGGAGTAGCCCAGGATCGCCCCGGACGAATCTTCCAGGTAGAAGTTGGAGCCGCTCACATACGTGACCAGCGCACCGGCCATACCCAGGGAGAAATCGGTGGCGGAAGACCCGTTGTACGCCGACTTGATGTCAGCGACCGTGGCCGTCGGTGCCGGCGGGGCGCCGGCCGTGACGGTGACGGTGATGTCCTTGCTCGCAGGCTTGTGGAAGGCATCGCCCGGGTCGCTGATGGTGATGGTCGTGGAACCGACCGCAACGGCGGTAACGAAACCGGCCGTAGTCACCGTCGCGATCGAAGGATCCGCCGAGACGAAGGAGAGCGTAGCAGAAGACGTCGTGGTGGCGGCGATCGTCAGCGTGTCACCCACGGCCAGCGCCACGTCCGCCGCCGAAATCACGGCTGCCGGCGCAGGTCCGACGATGACAGGGATGGAAATCTCGGCGGGCAGGTAGTCGTCATCCGCATCCGTGAAGATGACCAGGTTGCACTCACCCTCCGCCAGACCCGTCACGTTGCCCTGACGGTCGACGTCGGCGATGGCCAGGTTGTCCGTGTAGTACTGGATCGTGGCCGTCGAGTTGGTGGTCGCGCCCGGATTGGCGCTGCCGCCCACGCTGACGGAGATCTTCGACAGGGACGTCGTGATGGCCGTACCGATCTTGGTCGTGGTGACGTCGGCGTTGGACCAGATCGTCACCGCCGGCTTCTTGTTGTTGTAGGACGGGAAGACCACGAAGTCGCCCACGGTACCTTCGGCGAAGATCTCATCGCCGAAAGTCTCCAGGGTCAGGGAGACATCTCCCTGGGTCAGCGTACCGGCCGATCCCTTCTTGGCCGTCTTGGTGACCGTCGCATCCTTGACGAGGATCTTGCGGGAGAGCGCCTTCTCGATGTTCCCGGATACGGCGGCGAGGGTCATCTCGACCGGATCGGCCGCGATGTTCTCGTCGACATCCCAAGGAGTCGCCAGCGCCGTCAGCTCCGGAACCGGTGCGGACGTGGTGCCGGCCGTACCGGACACACCCGTGAAGCGGGCCGTTCCGTTGAAGCGCGTACCCTGGACCAGGCCGTGGTTCGCCTTCTTGATGCGTATCGCGCCGGTGGCGTCCTCCAGGTAGGCATAGCCGTCCGCCGCGTAGGTCACCAGCGCATTCGTCAGGTAGATGTCGGCATTGGACAGCGGGAGCGCCGCGATGACGTTCGCGATGCCGCGGATCTCGGGCGTACCGTTCTCGTTGGTGGTGGCCATCGAGTGCTGCGAGAAGATCGTCCAGGCGGGAGCGCCGTCATACACGCGACCGTAGGACTCGCGGGCACCGTAGGTCATGTCGAAGGTCAGCAGCGAGGCGCCGGTGTTGTTGACACGGTCGACCTGCTTGCCGGAAGCATCCTTGAGCACCAGGTCGAATCCGTCGGTGCCGCTGATCTTCCAGGAAGGTCCGTTGCTGTTGCCGCAGGTGATCACCAGGAAGTGACCGGCCTCGATCTTGCCGCGGCCCGCCGGGACCGTCCAGGCGTCGCCGCCGTTGGACAGGGTGTAACCCGCGATGTCCACATCCGCGGTAGCCGGGTTGTAGATCTCGATCTGCTGGCGTGCAGGCCAGATTTCGTTGATCAGCACCTGGGCGTTGGCATCGGCCTCGGCAGCGTCGACATAGGACACCTTGAGGTCGGTGTGGTCGCCGCGGCCCGTGAAGGTCAGCACGACGGTGGACGCCTTGCCCATCCAGGTCGATCCGGACACCATGCCGACGTCGCTGACGGGCGGCGTGAAGTTGGACATGACACCGGTGAACTGGATCTTGGTCAGGTAATTGCCGGCAGGAGCCGTGACCGTGATCGTGTTGCCGTTGTACAGACGCACCTCGTTGGCCGTCGCAGTCTTCCAGAACCTCGGGTTGGTCGTAGCCGTTCCCTTGCTGAAAGCGAACTGGACGCCGTCGATGGTGTAGGTCTCCAGCGGATCGATGTGCGCCGTCGGATTGCCCAGAGCCTCCGGCCAGTTGACACTGACCACCGTGGCACCCGGATCGTCCGGTTCGGGTTCCGGACCCGGGCCCGGATCAGGCGTATCGCCGCCATCGGCGGTGACGCCGTTCAGCGAATACAGCCAGTTCTCTCCGGCGACCGTTTCCGGCGTCTCGCCCTTGTAATTCATCAGCGCACCGTACACGACGACCTCGTCACCCTTCTTGATATCGGTGCCGGCGGTGTACTTCTCGCCGTTGTAATACAGGCTGCGGAAGATGTAGAACTCGGCGCTGCCCTCCGTTCCGTCGGCGGAGATGTAGTAGGAAGCGTTGCCGTAGGTACCGCTCTCGCCATAGGTACCCTTGTTGGCGATGCGGGAGATCTTGCCCTTCACGTACACCTTCTCCGTCTTGTCGTACACGGAGTTGCTGGTCCAGGTGAGGTTCTTCACCGCGTTGATGGCGGCGGCGACGTTGTACGGGCTGGTCTCCGTTCCGTTGCCGGAAGGCGTGCCCGGATCGGGTTCGGGACCCGGACCCGGCGTGTCACCGCCGGAGATCTCCCTGGCGCCCACGAACATGCCGGGGAAGATGGCACGGTCGTCGGGGTAGGATCCCCAGGAACCGTACTGCGCATCGTACTGGATGTACTTGCCGGTCTCGTCGCAGATGATCTTCATCGTACCGTCGCTCCGGGTCTCGACGGTCCACTCCGCACCGGAGGCGGGCAGGTCGGCCGAAACGTTGAAGCTGTTGAAGGTACCGGTCATGTACAGGTAACGGCCGTAGCTGTCCTGGATGTACCAGCAGTTCGGTGCCGGGGACAGGGTCCAGAGGAGGGCCTCGTCCGTAATCGGCAGGCTGCCGTCGGCATTCGCGGTCACATCCACGTAAGGCAGGTAGCCGTAGGTCTTGTTCTCGGCCAGGGCCTTGGCGACATGCCAGACGTCACCTTCCTTGGCGGCGATCACGAAAGCCTGGGTGGCTGCCGCGGCCTCGGTCACCTCGGATACGGGCACGTACGAGCTCGAAGCGGGCTCGGGCGGCGTGTCACCGCCCTTCTCGATGAGGACGGGATAGCAGTTCTTGGCCTGGATGGTTCCGTTGTAGGTGTTCTTGAGGGCGTAGAACGTGATGGTGTTCCCTTCCTCGAGGCCCAGGTTGGCGAAAGCCTTGTACGTACCGTCGAAGTCGTAGCAGGTGTAGGTCACGCCCGTTCCCGTGGCATCCTTGAACTCGAAGTTGCCGTAGGTGGTGTTGGTGATCTTGGTCACCTCGACCTTCAGGGTGTACTGCTCGCCGTCCTTGGAATCCGGCAGTTCATTGAACTCGGCCACCGTCTTGTACGGATAGACGCCCAGCGCCCATGCGTTCTTGGCCTGCGGGTTGCCGTTGTACACATTGTGCGGAGCCGCGACCGACATGACGTCGCCGTCCTTGACGCCGAGCGCCTCCAGGACGTTCTGTCCGGTCTTGCCGCCCTTCTCCGGCAGCAGGCCGTAGATGTACACCTTGCCGGTGTGGTCCTCAATGTAGAAGTTGCCGTACTTGCCGGGGTTGCCGGAGTAGGTGACCTCGGAGACGACACCCGTGATCAGGTAGGTGCCGGCGTCGTCGGCAGGCAGCGCGTTGAACGCGGCGGCCGTGGACGGAACGACGCTGACCACCTTCTGCTGGATGAGCGTGATCTTGCTGGTCAGCCCGTTGCCGGACAGCACGAAGGTGGCGGTACGGTCCTCATCCTCGCCCGTGTAGGCGTCGAAGGCGGCGATGAACTTGCCGCTGCCCGCAGCGCCTTCCTCGGAGAAGGACTTGATCCAGTCGCTGCCGGAGGTGCAGGTGGCCGTCCAGTCCACCGTGGAAGTGACGGTGAATTCGGCCTGCGTCGCCTCGGCGGTGACGGTCAGCTCGGCCGGATCGGCGACCAGCATGTCAGGCACGGCGGCCTCCTTGGTGTCCTCGTACAGCCAGGGCAGCACCGCGGTGCCGTCCATCGACGAGTAGGCGGCATAGGAATCGAATCCGCTGTTGCCGTACTGGAGGATACCGCCGTTCTGGATGTCGGTGATCTTGACGGTCCCGTCGGACTGCGGTTCCACCTTCCAGACATTGCCCTCGGTCGGAGCCGCGGCAACGCTCCAGGTGTTGTACCCGCTCTGGTGCCAGATGTAGCGGCCGTCCGGCTGCTGGATGGTATATCCACCGTCCACCGCCGTGAAGATCAGGCCGTTGGAGTTGTCCTCGAACTGGAAGCTGCCGTCGTCCTGCAGCTCGGCGACCATCGGCTTGGGATAGCCGTAGGTGCCGCCGGGGCCGAACAGGGTCGGGATGTTGTAGCTTCCGTCGGGTTTCTTGACAACCAGCAGGTAGGCCTTGCCGCTCTTGACATTGTCCACCTTGACATAGGTCCGGCGCTGGTCCAGCGAGTTGTCGCCTTCCTGCTGGACGTTGACCACGGCCATGGCCGGGTCGGCGCCCAGGAAGGTGATTTTGCCGGAACGGGGGCCCTGCAGGGCACCGTCAGCCACGTTGTCAGCGACGGTGACGGAGACCTCGGCGCTGCCGCTGCCGACAGCGGGGTTGAGCGTCACCCAATCAGGCGCCACGGAGATCCAGTCTCCGTTGGCGGTAACGGAAATCCTGGCGGCAGATGCATGCTGCGCCTCGAAAGTGACCTCGCTTACATTGGCAGTGACCTGCGTGGCCAGCGAGGGCTCGAATACATCGGGCTCGCAGCCGACGAACAGGGCGGCGCCGCAGACGAGGGTCAGGAGAGTTTTGAATATCTGTTTCATAATTTCTTCGCTTTAGAACGTGAGCTTGAGACCGATCTGGCATCTCCAGCGGGAGTTGAAGTCAGCCAGGTAGATGGCGTTGTCCTTCCGGTAGGAGAAGGTCGGGAGCATGTTGCCGGCAGCATCCTTGGTCAGCTTGTCGACATTCAGCAGGCTGCGGGTGATCGTACTGGAATAGTACAGGCCCCACTCGCGGTTCAGCAGGTTGGTCAGGTTCAGCACGTCCAGGGTCACCTGCAGCTTGCGGCCGTTCTGGCGGTCGTAGAAGATGTCCTCGGCGATCTGCAGGTCGATGTGGTGCTCGAACGGCGAAATGCCGCCGTTGCGCTGGGCCCACTGGCCGCGGTGGTTGCGCAGGTACTTGTCCTCGCGGACGGCCTGCTCGAACTTGGCGGCGTCGGACGGGGTGGTCCAGCTCATCGTGGCGACCTCGGCCTTGGTCGGGATGTACATCAGCGAGTTGCCGGTGTAACCGTCACCGTTGAAAGCCATGGCGGCGGAGGAGTCGTAGTACACGAAGGAGTAGCGCTGGCCCGAGGTCCCGGTGTAGGCCAGGGACACGGAGGTGGCCAGGCGTCCGCCCGCATAGCGCGGCGAATTGTAAGCCAGGATGGCGTTCACCTTGTGGGGAATGTCGAACAGCGAGTAGGACAGTTCGGGCGCGTTGGTGTCCACGGACGGGTTGGTCGTCAGGTTGGAGTGCGCCTGGCTGGACAGACCGTCGTTGGCGGTGAAGGAGTGGCCGTAGGTATAGGAAGCCATCAGGTACAGGCCCCAGTCGAAGGTCTTCTCGATCTTGGCGCTGGCCGAGTAGGAGTAACCCTGGTTGGTGTTGCCCAGGGCGACGATGGTCTTGTAGTCGCCGGACTTGGGCTGGTAGTACGGAGCAACGCTGGCCGGATTGGAGGCAGCGGCCGCGGCGCTGGCGCCGTAGACCTTGGAGGTGGACTGCAGCGCGACGTTGCGGAAGTAGATGTTGTTGAAGGACTTGCTGAAGATTCCGTCGAGGGTGATCTTCCATCCGCCTTCAAACTCCTGGTCGAGACCCAGGTTGGCGCGGAGCACCTGCGGATACTTGAAGTTCTCGCTCAGGGTGTTGATCGTCGCACCGGCACTCGATCCCTGGATGCCCTTCTCGCCCGTCTTGGGGTTGGTGAACTTGTTTCCGAGGACGATGTCGTTGTACGGATCCGTCGTGAGCGGCACGGCAGCCAGGATCTCCTTGTCCGTGATGTTGACGGACTTGGTCTCGACGCCCGTGTTGTTGTACGCGTTGGACAGCCAGACGAACGGGATGCGGCCGGTGAACATGCCGACGCCGCCGCGGACCAGGGTCTTGTGGTCATCGTTCAGGAACCAGCGGAATCCCAGGCGCGGGGACCACAGGATGGACAGCTTGGGCACGACGCCCACCTGCTCGGAAGGATCGGTGGAGTACTGCGAGACCTTGCTGTTGAACCCGGTGTTGGCCGAAGGCTTGTTCAGCAGCAGCGGCGCATCGGCGCGGATGCCGTAGGTCAGGGAGAAGTTGCGGTTGGGCCGCCACTCGTCCTGCGCGTACAGGCCCAGCTGCAGCGCGTAGGTGTGGGCGAACCAGTCCGGACCGTCCACGCCCTCGACCGTCGGGTCGGCGTAGTTGTACAGGAACTGGGTGAAGTGGTTGTTGCCCGGGGTCGTCGCGAAGAAATCCGCCACAGAGGAGAAGTTGTACTGTCCCGTCGCATAGGTCCGGTACGCGTTCGCGAAGGTGTAGAACTCGTTGTTGGTACCCAGGGTCAGGTTGTGCTTGCCCAGCGAGATGTACAGGTTGTCCGTCAGGGTGAAGGTATTCGTCAGGATCTTGTTGATGTAGCTGCAGTAATGCGTACCGATGTCCAGCACGGTGTTGTCACCGTTGGTATAGACGGTCGGGGCCACATAGGGAACCGAACGGACCTCGTTCACCAGGACGCCCGTCACGCGCAGGTCGTTGGAGACGACGTCGGACAGACGGGAGTTCAGCTCGCCCACCAGGGTGTGCGTCGTGTTGACGCGGTCGAAGTAGGAGTTGTTGAAGTAGTAGGTCTTGTTGCCCGCGCCGCTGCCCAGGTTCTTGGCGTCCAGCAGCTGGTAGCGGAACATCAGCTTGTTGCGGTCGTTGATGTTCCAGTCCAGGCGGACAAGGGCGTTGAGGTTGCGCTTGTCGTTGTTGATGACCTTGTAGGCTTCGTTCACGTCCACACCCGGGGCGAACACGTTCTTGTAGTGCGCGATCGCCGCATCGGCCATCGCCACGTTGAAGTACTCTCCCAGGCTGCTGCCGTTGTAGTAGACCTCGTTCTTGAGCTTGCGCTCAGGGGTCTCGTAAGATCCGTTCAGCGGAGAGTAGATGTTCGGGTTGGAGCTCATCAGGTACTCGAAGCTGGCGAAGACGAACAGCTTGTTCTTGATGATCGGCGCACCGACCGTGGCGCCGAAGGTCGCATAGTACTGCTGGTCGTACTTCATGCGGGAGTAGGTCCCGTCCGCATTCTTCTTCATCTTGGACTTGATGAACAGCGGATCGTTGGGATCCAGCGTGCCCGGGGTCGTACCGATGAAGTTCTCGTTGTAATAATGCGCATAGGCGGTTCCTTTCACCTTGTTGGTACCGGACTTGGTGATGGCGTTGATGGCGCCGCCGGTGAAACCGCTCTGGCGGACGTCGAACGGGGCGGCGACGACCTGGATCTCCTCGATGGCGTCATAGGAGATCGGGTTGGCGCCGACGTTCGCGCCGTTCGTACCCTCAGAGGACAGACCGAAGGAGTCGTTGGCCACGGCGCCGTCCACCTGGAAGGAATTGTAGCGGGTGCTGGTACCGGCGATGGCCATGCCTCCGTACTTGCTGGAGGTCGCCTGCGGGGTGTACTTGACGACGTCGAACACGCTGCGGTTGATGGTCGGGATGGACTCGATCTGCGCCAGGTTGAAGCTGGCGCCGGCTCCTGTCTTGGAGGCATTGAACGAGCTCTTCGCCTCAACCACGACGGCATTCAGCTGGTTCGTGCTCGTGAGCTGCGCATCGAACTCGAACGGTTCGCCCAGTTTGAGGGTCACGTTCGGATTCTGGACGGTGTCCATGCCCAGGAAGGAGACTTCCACGACATAGGGACCGCCGATACGCATACCATTGATGTGATACTGTCCTGCGTTGTTCGCAATCGCGTAGTACTGCGACCCCGTGGGGGTGTGCACAGCCGTCACGACCGCGCCCGCAAGAGGCTCACCAGACTCATCGGTAATGGTACCGCTGAGCGAAGATGTCGTCACCTGCGCATGCAGGGTAACGACAAAGGCCATTGCCGCTACGAGCGACAACAATCTCTTGATGGCTTGTTTCATACGTATTATAGGTTGAATATTAATAAATTCAATTCGCCATTTTCAACTTTCAAAGATAGTTATTAACAACGGCATGATTAGGCAGAGTTATTAACAAAATATCAACAGAAATAACCGCCGCGGATCCGGAACGGCTCTGCTGCAAAGGATTGGCTTATCCCGGTTTTACAAAGTTTTAAAATCTGAATAAAATTCATACCTTTGCAGCGCTAAAACTAACGTGGACAGATTTGACTGCTTGCAACCACGCGTAAAAAAATGCTAAAACGATGAACTATCTGTTTACATCAGAGTCCGTCTCTGAAGGTCACCCCGACAAAGTCGCTGACCAGATTTCCGACGCCATCCTCGACGAATTCCTCCGGCAGGACCCGGAGGCCAAAGTCGCCTGTGAAACCTTCTGCACCTCCGGCCTGGTGGTCGTGGGCGGTGAAGTCCGCTCCGACAACGCCTATGTGGACATCCAGGACACCGTCCGGCGCGTGATCGACCGCATCGGATACAACAAGTCCGAATACCGTTTCGACGCCAGCTCCTGCGGAGTCATCTCCACCATCCACGAGCAGAGCTCCGACATCAACCGCGGCGTCGTGCGCGCCAGCGAGGACGAGCAGGGCGCCGGCGACCAGGGCATGATGTTCGGATACGCCTGCCGCGACACCGAGGACTACATGCCGCTGGCCCTGTCCCTGTCGCACAAACTGCTGGAGACCCTTTCCGACATCCGCCACAACCATCCCGACCTGATGCCGTACCTGCGGCCGGACGCCAAGGCCCAGTTCACCGTGGAGTTCTCGGGCAAACACCGCCCGCTGCGCGTCCATACCATCGTCCTGTCCACCCAGCACGACGAATTCGACACCGACGCGTGCATGCACGAGCGGATCGAGCGCGACGTGCGCGAGATCGTCCTTCCCCGCATGATCAAGCGCCTGCCGGAACGCACGGCGGCCCTGTTCGACGGGAACTTCATCCTGCACGTCAATCCGACCGGCAAGTTCGTCATCGGCGGTCCCGCCGGGGACACCGGGCTGACCGGACGCAAGATCATCGTGGACACCTACGGCGGACGCGGTGCGCACGGCGGC
>JAFTDE010000020.1 GCA_017454335.1 Bacteroidales bacterium
AAAGGAAGATGAACGGTAATTTGTCAGATTAAATTTGACTATTCCAGAAGAAAAGACTACCTTTGTTTTCGAAATGTTTTCGAAAAATCATTTTCGATTATGAAAACCTTTCAGAGACCTCCTTGCTAAAGCATTGATTTGTAGTGTTATAGGAGCAAAATTGGAGTATAAGCTCAAGCTGGTGAGCAATTGAATGGCATTCAAAAGGTCAGGAGTTCGATTCTCCTATGCTCCACTGAAATCCCTCTCAGTTTTTCTGAGGGGGATTTTTTGTATATTTACAAAGTCTTAATCCCGAACTGCGATGATCAGGAAACTGTTTCTGTGCGCCGCCCTCGTTGCGGCCTTGCTGACGGGCTGTGCCCGCCCCCGGACGCATTGCGTCAATCCGCTGACCTACACCGACATCCCGGACAATGACGTGATCCGGGTGGGGGATGATTACTACATGGTCAGCACCACGATGTATTTCTGCCCGGGCGCCCCGATCATGCAGTCCCGCGACCTGGTGCACTGGCGCATCGTGGATTATGTGTATGATTACCTGGAGGATGACGATGTGTACAACCTGCGGAACGGGGCCAATGCCTATGGCAAGGGCCAGTGGGCCACGTCGCTGCGTTATGAGAACGGCCGCTTCTGGGCGCTGTTCATCGCCAACGACCAGCGCAAGACCTATGTCTATTCGACGCCGGCCCTCGGACAGAAATGGACCCGGACGGTCATCGACCGCCCCTTCCATGACGCATCGCTCCTCTTTGAGGACGGGCGTGTCTATGTGGTCTGGGGCAACGGTGAGATCCGTATCACCGAACTGGAGGCGGATCTGTCCGGTGTGAAGGAAGGCGGCGTGGACCAGCTGCTCTTTACGAGCCCGCGTGAGGGCTATGGACTGCGGGCGGAAGGTGCCCATGTCTATCACATCGGCGACTGGTACTATGTGCTGGTCATCGACTGGCCGGCAGGCGGCCCCCGCACCGAAACCTGCTGGCGCAGCCGCGAACTGCTCGGGACCTACGAGCCGAAAACCATCCTGCAGGGCGAATTCGACGGCCGCAGGGACGGCGTCGCACAGGGTGCCATCGTCCAGACCCGGCGCGGCGACTGGTATGCCGTGATGTTCCAGGACCACGGTGCCGTGGGCCGTATCCCGACCCTCCAGCCGCTCACCTGGGAGGAGGGATGGCCGATACTCGGCGATGGCGGTGTGCCGGTGAAGGAGTTCGACGTCAATCTGCCTCCGGACGGAGAGGATTGCGTCTGGGCTTCGGATGAGTTCGACACCGAATTGCTCCCGCTGGTATGGCAGTGGAACCACAAAGCCCTGGACGGGTGCTGGTCGCTGACGGAGCGTCCCGGGTGGCTGCGGCTCACGACGGGCCAGATCGCCACGGGGCTCCCGGATGCGCGCAATACGCTGACACAGCGCACTTTCGGTCCTCAATGCGTGAGCGAGGTGCTGCTGGACGGCGCCGGCCTGCAGGTCGGAGACTTCGCGGGGATCAGCGCCTTCCAAAGCCACCGCGCCGATATCGGCCTGCGGCGGACGGAGGACGGGCTGGAACTCTATGCCGTCCAGGAAATACCCGGCCGGAACGGGCGGGCGGTCACGCGCAACACCACGGAACTGCTCCGGCTGCCGGCCGAGGGAACGTCCGTCCAGCTGCGGATCCGCTATGATTTTGACCGGGACCAGGCCTGGCTGGCCTACAGGTGGCCCCTGATGCCCATGCACTGGCATGAACTGGAGACACCGCTGCAGATGCGGTACACCCTGGATTACTTCACCGGTTACCGCACGGCGCTGTACTGCTATTCCACCCGGCAGACGGGCGGTCATGCCGATTTCGAGTACTTCCGCCAATCTGTCCCCGAGGCGGATTAATCCGCTGCGCTAGATCTTCGCGGCGATCTCGCGGATGCGCTGCAGGTGCTGCGGGATGCTGATGTGCTGCGGGCACTTCGGCAGGCAGGCGTTGCAGGAGACGCAGGCGTCGGCGCGGGCGCCTTTCTGCTGGGCGTTGTACAGCTTCAGGAAGGCCTTGCGCTTGTCCGCGATGTCCTTCCGCTTGGTTTCCGTGGAGAGGAGCGCGTCGCTGGCGCTGTTGAAGACCTTGAAGTTGCCGGGAATGTCGACCCCAGACGGACAGGGCATGCAGTACGAGCAGGCCGTGCAGGGGATCTGGCCCTTGGACTTGTAGAGGTCCGCCACGGTCAGCATGAAAGCCATCTCCTTCTCGTCGAAGGGTTTGAAGTCCGTGAACAGGGAGACGTTTTCCTTGAGCTGGGTCATGTTGGACATGCCGCTCAGGGTCACCATCACGCCGGGCAGCGACCCGACATAGGTCAGGGCGTTGGCGGCGGGGGAGAGCTCGGGATGGCGCTCCCGCATCACGGCGGCGACGCCTTCGCTGACATTGGCAAGCGAACCGCCCTTGACGGGCTCCATCACCAGCACAGGGATGCCTTTGCCGACCAGGTAGTTGTAGAGGAATTCCGAACTGGTCGCGCTGGC
Source organism: Bacteroidales bacterium (assembly GCA_017454335.1). Taxonomy (GTDB): domain Bacteria; phylum Bacteroidota; class Bacteroidia; order Bacteroidales; family UBA932; genus Cryptobacteroides. Next base: position 2,516 of record JAFTDE010000020.1, read on the forward strand.
GCCTCCGCCTCCCCAGCCCCGCGACATGTCTTTCCAGTCGGCGTAATTGAGCTGGATCTGCACGAAGTCCCAGTCGTACAGTTCCACCAGGCCCGGCAGGTCCTCGTTGGTCCCGTGGAAGGAAAATCCCAGGTGCTTGATGCGGCCCTTGGCCTTCTGCTCCAGCAGCCATTTGAACAGCCCGTTGTCACGGAAGCGGGAATTGTACCCGGACACGTTCTGCAGGTTGTGCAGCAGCAGGAAGTCCACGTAATCCACCTGGAGGTTCTTCAGGGAGGTCTCGAACATCTGCTGGCCGGCTTCCAGGGTAGCCCGGCCGTTCATGTTGGAAATCTTGGTCGCAATCTTGTAGCTGTTGCGGGGGTGGCGGCTGAGGGCCTTTCCCGTTACGACCTCGGATTCACCGTAGGCGGGAGCCGTATCGAAGTAATTGATACCGTGGGCGATGGCATAGTCCACCATCGCATTGACGGCGTCCTGGTCCAGCGACTGGCGGCGTCCATATCCGCCTCCGCCACCCGAGAGCGTCGGCAGGCGCATGCAGCCCAGGCCCAGCATGCCCAGGGTCTCACCCATCTTGTTCCAGGTGCGGGAACTGATCTTGGATCCGGCCGGCGCCTCCACCCAGGGAACGGCGCCAGGCAGTCCTGCGGCCTGCGCAGGGAGCGACTTCAGGATCGGGCCGCCGACGGCGAGCCCCATGCCGGCATAGAACAAGCCCTTGAGGGCTTCGCGGCGGGTCATCTTGTCATCCATATTCGGTGCTGGTGTTGGTTACAGGACAAATATAAGCAAAAACAGGCAAGAGTAAGGTATTTTTTGTGTATGTTTGTATCAGAACAATAACCAATCCTGACACAATGAAAAAGAAATCCTCCCTCGTACTCGGCCTTTTGCTGCTCATGACCCTGGGCCTGGCTGCCCAGAACCAGCCGCAGCAGCGCCGTTCGATGCGTCCCGCCCAGGGGACCTACACCCTGGATGAACTCCGCTGGCGGGACAACTGCGTCCTCGCGGATCCCGTCTCCCATACCTACATCATGGTCGGCCCCGCCGGCCGCAGCGTGATGAGCTACAAGAGCAAGGACCTCATCCACTGGGAAGGGCCCAACATCATCTATACCGCGGCGGACGATGTCTGGGGGGATATCCGGATCAACAGCATCTGGGCCCCGGAACTGCATTACTACAAGGGGAAATACTACCTGTTCCAGACTTTCGACACCTCCGAGCCGCTCGCCGAGCAGTGGCGCAACTGGTACCGCACCGGCCGGGTGATGCGCGGATCCCAGGTTCTCTGGGCCGATTCGCCCGACGGACCTTTCCATACCTTCGCCCCGCACAGCACCATGCCTTCGGACATGATGACCATCGACGGCACGCTCTGGGTCGAGGACGGCGTCCCCTACATGGTGTACTGCCACGAATGGGTGCAGGTGACGGACGGCGCCGTCGGCTGCGTTCCGCTCAAGGACGACCTGTCCGACCTGGCCGGCGAACCGCACAACCTGTTCCGGGCCAGTTACGTCAACAGCACCTGGGGCGCCCCGATCCCGCCTGACGGCAGCGGTTATGTCACCGACGGACCTTTCCTGTATATGGGCAGGACCGGAAAACTGTATATGATCTGGACCACCAACAACAGCTGCGGCATCGCCATCTCCGATTCCGGCAAGATCGACGGCCCCTGGCGCCAGCAGGACGAAGCCCTGTATGTGAACGGCGGCCACGGCATGATCTTCAAGACCTTCGAAGGGAAGCCGATGCTGGTCCTCCACGCCCCCTACTGGGGCGAGACGCACCCCAAGATCTTTGAACTCGAAGACACCGGCGAGACCCTGCGGATTATCCGGGAATTCGGGAAATAGGGCGTGGCTGGACTGCTGAGATATGACCTGGGAGCCGGGGTGGAGGCGTTCTCGACAGGGAGAAACGCGGAGCTGCCGTATCCGGTGATCCAGGGGCATCAGGTCCATGACTGCCGGATTGCCGTCGTCGACAGGCCGGATATGACCCGGGAGGATCTGGAGGGTTACGACGCTTTCGTGACCAGCCTGCCCGGCACGGCCATCGGGGTCAGGACGGCCGACTGCGTGCCTGTCCTCCTGTACGATCCGCGGCAGCGGGTCGTGGCGGCCGTTCACGCCGGGTGGAAAGGAACGGTGCTGCACATTTCCCGGAAGACCATCCAGCTGATGTCGCAGCATTTCCGCTGCCGCCCCGGGGATCTCCGGGCCGTCATCGGACCGGGCATCGGCCCGGACAGTTTCCAGGTGGGAGAAGAGGTGGCGGAGCATTTCAAGCGCGCCGGTTTTCCCATGGAACGCATCTGGTCTTTCCGGGGCCCCGGGGACGGTACGCCCATGTCGGGCGGGCATCACATCGACCTGTTCGAGGCCAACCGCTTCCTGCTGGAGGACGCCGGCGTCCCTCCTGCGGGCATCCATGTCGTCGGGACGGACACCTATACCGATCCCGCTTTTTTCTCCGCCAGGCGCGAAGGCGTCCGCTGCGGAAGGAACATCAACGCAATCCGATTGGTTTAGTAAACGTAAAAAAATAACCTGCTTCATTTTGGAGGCTCATCTATGCGGCTATCGGTAAGCCCATAGAACCGGCCCGAGCGGAAGAATATCCACCACGGCGCGGGTCTCCGAAAAAGCGATAAATAATTGATTTA
>JAFTDE010000021.1 GCA_017454335.1 Bacteroidales bacterium
GGCCAGGGACTCCCGGCGCGACCGGGAGTCCCTGGCCGGACTTCCCGTCACCCCCGACTCGACCGGGAGTCCCTGACCTGACCCTCCTGCGAACCATTTCTGCCACGAAGTCCCAGGTTTTTCTGCCGCAAAGTTTTCTGCTGGTGGCCGAAACGGTGGTGCCCGCCCGCCGGGAGCCGCCGGAGGTCTTTTATTCCGGCGGCCTCCCGTCGGGCATAGATGCTATCGGGCCATATTGATGTGGTCGCGCCGGAGTGGCGCCTCGCATCGCGAGGCTCGGCGCCTACCGGCCGAGGTGTGTCGGAATAGTTCCGCGACGATCGTTACCAATAAACGCCGTCATACCTGCGGCACTGCTGCCGCGCATTACGTGGCGCGGCAGCTACCGGCACGCTGCGGCGGGCTCCCCGGAAGGGCCCGCCTTCCGCGCCGGTTGCCGTTGGCGGGGGAAGCGAGTTTGAAACGTCGGGATTTTTGCAGAAAAATCGGCGAAAATTCTGCAAAACGATGTCTCGGGTGGTCGTTTTGCGAAAAAAATGGCGAAAATTCTGCAAAACAGGGTTCGATAGGGCATTTTGCAGAAAAATCAACAAAAATTCTGCAAATCAGAGTTCCGTTGGCCAGTTTGCGGAATAATCGACGAAAATTCTGCAAAAACGGGCGAAAACCATAAAACCGGGGATGTAAGGTGCACCTCTCGCCGCACCCGGACCTACTTGATGATCCGGTAGTAGTTTTCCTTGCGGGGTTTGACGGTCGGGGGGAAGGAGGCGGGGTAGCCGAGGGCGAGGGCGCCGATGCCGATGAGGCCGTCGGGGAGGCCGAGTTCGCGCATCAGTTCTTTGCCTTCGGGGGTGGAGAACATTTCCCTTTCCCGGTTGATCCAGCAGGATCCCAGGCCGATGGCGTGGGCGGCGATCATCATGTTCCCGAGCACCAGGGATCCGTCACAGACGGAGTTGGCCCACTGGGCGGGGTCGGAGGCGAAGACCAGCACGTAGGTCGGTGCTCCGTAGAAGGGGTCCGAGTCGCTGCCGAGGATGGCCCGGTTCATCCGGGAAATCCGGTCCAGCAGTGCGGGGTTCTGGACAGCCACGATCCAGGGATCCTGGTATCCCATGCCGGTCGGAGCCCAGGTGCCGGCCTCGAGGACGGCGCGGAGCTCTTCGTCCGTAATCTGTTCCGGCTTGTACCTGCGGATGCTGCGCCGGCGCTTCAACGCATCCAAAACGATATTTTCCATACTGCAAATATAAGCGTATTTCGTTGTATACCCCCGCCAGATCGTTTTGAAATCCACCGAAAATCATTATATTTACAAGCTAAATAAATCGACACATAATGAAAAAGCTGATTTCCTCCCTGCTCTTGCTGGCCGTCTCGGTCGCAGTGCTCGCCCAAGTTGAAAAGAAAGAATACACCGCGTTCATCGGTGAGACGACCGTTGAACACCAGGGCTCATATACGCCGTCCTTCAAGGTGGACGGTTCCAACGCCAAGATCCGCAATGTCATCCTGATGATCGGGGACGGCATGGGCCTCGCGGCCGTCAACGCCGGCATGTACGCCAATGGCGGCGAATTGACCCTGACCAACCTGCGCAGCTTCGGTTTCGTGCGCACCCAGTCCGCCAACAACTTCATCACGGACTCCGCCGCTTCCGGCACCGCCTACGCCTGCGGCATCAAGACCAACAACAACTTCCTGGGCATGGACCCGGACCAGAACAGTGTTCCGAACCTGCCTGAGAAGCTCGAGCCCCTGGGATTCGTCTGCGGCGTCGTTTCGTCGGACGACATGAACGGAGCCACCCCGGCCTCCTTCTTCGCGCATCAGAACCACCGCAACAAGACCCCGCAGATCTGGGCCGACCTGGCGAACGCCCACCTGGCCTTCGCTTCCGCCGGCAGCATGCCTGTCTTTGACAAGCAGAGCGAGGAGACCCGCAACGCCATCCTCGGCAAGTTCACCCTGGTGGACAAGCTGGAGGACGTGAAGGGCATGGCGGCTCCGGTGCTGTTCCTGCCGCCCAGCGTCCAGCTGGCTGACCGCGGCAATTACCTGCCCGCCACCACCCGCGAAGCCATCGAGTTCCTGTCCGCCCAGAAGGGCAGCAAGGGATTCTTCCTGATGGTCGAGGGCGCCCGCATCGACAAGGAAGAGCACAGCAACAACTGCGCGGGATTCGTCCGCGAGATGCTGGACTTCGACAAGGCTGTCGAGGAAGCCATCCGCTTCGCCGAGAAGGACGGCCACACGCTGGTGATCATCAGCGCTGACCACGAGACCGGCGGTGTCGCCCTGCGCGGTGGCCGCCCGGCGGACGGATACATCCAGACCGCCTTCGCCGCCACCGGCCACACGGCCATCACCGTGCCCGTCTATACCTACGGCCCGAAGTCCGACCAGTTCCGCTGCTACCTGGAGAACAGCGACGTCAGCAACAAGATTTTCGAACTCCTGACTGCAAAATAAACTAATTCTAATATCTCATACCATTATGGCAAATCTTTTTTCTCTCGAAGGTAAGAACGCCTGGATCACCGGCGCATCTTACGGCATCGGTTTCAACATCGCCAAGGCGTTCGTCGCCGCCGGCATCAAGAACATCATCTTCAACGACATCAACGAGGACGCCCTGCAGCGTGGCCTGAACAACTACAAAGAGGCCGGCATCAAGAATGTCCACGGTTATGTCTGCGACGTCACCAAGGAAGACGACGTCAAGGCGCTGGTCGAGAAGATCCATGCTGAGGTTGGCCAGATCGATATCCTCGTGAACAACGCCGGTATCATCAAGCGCATCCCCATGCACGAGATGAAGCGCGCTGAGTTCCAGCAGGTCATCGACGTGGACCTGGTGGCTCCGTACATCGTTTCCTCCGCCGTCCTCCCCGAAATGATGGAGCGCAAGGAAGGCAAGATCATCAACATCTGCTCGATGATGTCCGAACTCGGCCGCGAGACCGTCTCCGCCTACGCCGCCGCCAAGGGTGGCCTGAAGATGCTGACCCGCAACATCTGCAGCGAGTACGGTGAGTACAACATCCAGTGCAACGGCATCGGCCCCGGCTACATCGCTACGCCGCAGACCGCTCCGCTGCGCGAGAAGCAGCCCGACGGCAGCCGTCATCCTTTCGACAGCTTCATCTGCGCCAAGACCCCGGCCGGACGCTGGCTGGAGCCCGAAGAGCTCGGCGGACCCGCCGTGTTCCTGGCATCCCACGCTTCCGATGCGGTCAACGGCCACATCCTGTATGTTGACGGCGGTATCCTCGCCTATATCGGAAAACAGCCTAAGTAATGGAGCAGGTATTCAGTTACATTATCGGCCTGGGAGCGGCGGTGATGATGCCGATCCTCTTCACCATCCTGGGCGTTTGCATCGGCATCAAGTTCGGGAAGGCCCTCAAGAGCGGCCTTCTCGTCGGTGTCGGTTTCGTGGGCCTGTCCGTCGTGACGGCCCTGCTGACCTCCAGCCTCGGCGCCCCGCTGAAGACCATGACGGAGATCTACAATCTCCAGCTCGGCATCTTCGATATGGGCTGGCCGGCGGCTGCTTCCGTGGCCTACAACACGACCGTGGGTGCGTTCATCATCCCGGTCTGCCTGGCTTTCAACATCGTGCTGCTGTTGCTCAAGGCGACCAACACCATCAACATCGACCTGTGGAACTACTGGCACTATGCTTTCGTCGGCGCCATCGTGTATTTCGCCACGGACAGCATCTGGTGGGGTTTCTTCGCGGCGGTCATGTGCTTCATCATCACCTTGATCATGGGCGACCTGACGGCCAAGAAGTTCCAGACCTACTACAAGGACATGGACGGCATTTCCCTGCCGCAGCCTTTCGTCCAGGGTTTCGTCCCCTTCGCCGAAGGCATCAACTGGTGCCTTGACAAGATCCCCGGCATGTCCAAGATCGACATCGACGCCGAGGGCATGAAGAAGAAATTCGGCATCCTGGGCGAGCCCCTGTTCCTGGGTGTCATGGTAGGTATCATCATCGGATGCCTGTCCTGCCGGACCTGGGCGGAGATCGTCCAGAACATCCCGATGATCCTCGGCCTGGGCATCAAGATGGGTGCCGTGATGGAACTCATCCCGCGCATCACCGCCCTGTTCATCGAGGGTCTGAAGCCCATCGCCGAAGCGACCAAGGACCTGGTCTCCCGCAAGTTCAAGAACTCCGCCGGCATCAACATCGGCATGAGCCCCGCGCTGGTCATCGGCCACCCGACGACCCTGGTCGTCTCGCTGCTGCTGATCCCCGTCACGATCCTGCTGGCCGTCGTCCTGCCGGGCAACCAGTTCCTGCCGCTGGCTTCGCTGGCCGGTATGTTCTACCTGTTCCCGGCCGTCCTGCCCGTGACCAAGGGCAACGTCGTCAAGACCTTCATCATCGGTCTCGTCGCGCTGATCGCCGGTCTGTACTTCGTGACGGACCTGGCCCCTTATTTCACGCAGGCCGCCCAGGACGTGTTCGCACGCACCCAGGACACCGCCGTCGCGATTCCCGAGGGGTTCCAGGGAGGTTCGCTGGACTTCGCTTCCAGCCTCTTCTGCTGGGTCATCTTCCACCTGGTCCATGACTTCAAGATCGTCGGCAGCATCGTGCTGGTAGCGATCACCACCGTCATGGCGATCTTCAACCGCCGCCGCATCGTCCTTGCGGGGGCACAGGCCAATAACAACAAATAGTACGCAATGAAAAAGTTTTTACTGATCGTCTCGACCCTGCTCTGCACGCTGGCACTCAGCGCCCAGACGCATTATACCATCCAGACCGCCTGCCATCCCGAGGATGTGAAGGGCTATGACACGGAGACCCTCCGCGCCCGCTTCATGATGCCGAAGGTGATGGTCGCGGACGAAATCAACCTGACCTACTCGCTGTACGACCGCTTCATCTTCGGCGGCGCCGTTCCGGCCACCAAGCCGCTCAAGCTGGAGACCATCGACCCGCTGAAGGCCAACTTCTTCCTGGAGCGCCGCGAACTCGGCGTCATCAACGTCGGCGGTGAGGGCACCGTCACCGTGGACGGCAAGGAGTATGTGCTGAAGTTCAAGGACGCCCTGTATGTCGGCCGCGGCAACAAGGAAGTCGTCTTCCGCAGCAAGGATGCCGCCAATCCGGCCAAGTTCTACCTGAATTCCGCCACCGCGCACAAGGAGTACAAGACCCAGCTGATCACCATCGACGGCCGCAAGGGTTCCATCAAGGCCAACTCGTTCGCAGCCGGCAAGATGGAGGACAGCAACGACCGCGTCATCAACCAGCTGATCGTCAACAACGTCCTGCAGGAAGGTCCCTGCCAGCTGCAGATGGGTCTGACCGAGCTCAAGCCCGGCAGCGTCTGGAACACGATGCCGGCCCACACGCACAGCCGCCGCATCGAGACCTACTTCTACTTCAATGTCAGTGAAGGCAACATGATCTGCCACCTGATGGGACAGCCCCAGGAAGAGCGTCTCGTCTGGCTCGCCAACGAGCAGGCGATCATGTCTCCGGAGTGGTCCATCCACGCCGCAGCCGGAACCTCGAACTACATGTTCATCTGGGGCATGGCCGGGGAGAACCTCGACTATGGCGACATGGACAAGTTCGGTTACACCGACATGCGATAAGTGAAGCAATCCTTCCGCATCCTTGCCCTGATCCTCTTACTGGTCGGCCCCGTCATGGCCGGCCAGTCTGGCCGTAATACCCGCACGCCCCGCCAGCCGTTGCCCGACGACTGGGAGTATCCCGAGTGGCTGGACACGCTGGAGAGCGCGCGGGTGACGGCGATCAAGGAGAAGATGCGGAACACCACCCAGACGGGTCTGCTGCGTCTGGACAGCAAAAAACTCACCGCCGGGTACGCCGTCTTCGGTTCGCCCGACATCATCAAGACCCTGCAGCTGATGCCCGGCGTCGCCGCCGGCAACGAGCTGATGTCCGGCCTGTACGTCCACGGCGGCGACGGCAACGACAACCTCTTCCTGCTGGACGGGGTGCCGCTGTACAACGTCAGCCACTTCGGCGGGCTGTTCTCCAGCTTCAACACCGACGTGGTGGACAACCTCGACTTCTACAAGAGCGGATTCCCGGCCCGTTACGGCAGCCGCATGTCGTCCGTGGTGGACGTCGAGACGCGGCCGGGCGACATGCAGGACTACCACGGGTCCTTCTCGCTGGGCCTGATCGACGGGCGCATCCAGGTCGAGGGCCCGATCTGGCGGGACAAGACCTCGTTCAACCTGGGCGTACGCCGCACCTGGATGGACGTCATCACCATCCCGGCCATCGCCTACGCCAACCGGCGGAACACGGACGGCGAGACGGTCAGCGGGAACTATGCGATGAGCGACCTGAACGCCCGCATCACGCACCGTTTCTCGCCCACCAGCATCCTGAACGTCAATTTCTACACCGGCCTGGACCACCTGCGTTCCGGCCTGCAGCAGACGGTCCGGTCGCTGGATGACTTCGGAAACATCCACACCGGAGAGGACGACATGCACCTGGGCGTCAAGTGGGGGAGCCTGACGGCCTCGGTCTCGCACCAGTACGAGTACTCCCGGAAACTCCGCTCGAAGGCGCTGCTGTATTACTCGCGCAGCAACTCCGACACCGGATACACCTTCGATCTGTGGAGCTACGGCGCCGGGGCCGACAACCACACGACGATGGACGACACGAACCTCTCGTACGTCAAGGACCTCGGATTCAAGTACGACTTCGACTGGTTCCCCAACAACTCCCACCACGTGCGCTTCGGAACAGCCCTCCAGCACCACTGGTACCATTCCAGCCGCGATTACGCCTCGGCTTCGATCATGGGCGGCGTGGAGACGTCCAGCAATTCGGACTCCGAACTGCAGGACTACCGCTCGTTCGAACCGTCGCTGTACATCGAGGACGAGATCTTCCTGCTGTACAACCTGACGGTCAATGCCGGCCTGCGCTTCGGCATGTTCACGACCAGCACGCCCCAGACCTGGCCCACCATCGAACCGCGCGTCTCGATGAAGTGGCTGATCGGCCCGAACATCTCGGCCAAGCTGTCCTACACAAGGATGAGCCAGTACGCGCACCTGGTCGCCGCGACCTACATGGACCTGCCCAGCAACAGCTGGATGCCCTCGACGGGCACCGCCGGCCCGATGATCTCGGACCAGGTCGCCGGCGGCATCTACACGAACCTCTGGCCGGATTTCACCTTCAACCTGGAGGGCTGGTACAAGACCATGGACCACCTGCTGGCCTACAACGGCAGCAATTCCTTCGTCCCGCCCCTGACCGAGTGGGAGAAGTCCTTCACCGACGGTTCGGGCAAGTCCTACGGCATGGAGGTGGAGGCCACCTACGACAACGGATGGCTGGGCCTCTCGGCCTACTACACCCTGTCCTGGACCCTGCGCAACTTCGACGCATTCTACTACGGATGGTACCTGGACCGCAACGACAACCGGCACAAGCTGAACCTGGTCGGCTCCTGGCACTTCCTGAAGTATTTCGACCTCTTCGCCAACTGGAGCTGGCACACCGGCAACCGGATCACCTTCCCCTCGCACATCGTCAAGGAGAACAGCGACCCCGACGGCATTTACGTCTATGACGCGCCCTACAACGCCAAGTTGCCCAACTACCACCGGCTGGACGTGGGCCTGAGCTATACGCGCCAGACCCGCAGGGAGAACGAGTGGAAGGTCAACCTGAGCGTGTACAATGTGTACAACCACCGCAATGCCGTCCTGGCCTTCCTCGAGACCGGCGAAGACGGCAATTTCCACGGGATGGCCTACGGGCTGGTCCCGATCATCCCGACCCTCACCATAAGCTTCAAGTTCTGATGAAAAGCCGCCTCTTCCGCCTTGCCTCCATCGCCGCCCTGCTGCTGCCGGCCCTGAACGGGTGCCAGATCCCCTTCGAGCTGGACCATGCCGACCCCGCCCGGATGTACGTGCAGTGCATTCCCTCCGACGGCCAGACGGTGCTGCAGGTCCTGTATGCGGCGCCTGCCTATGGCAATTCCGGGACGATTTTCGATTTCCACGCCAGCGACGTCACCCTGCAGGTGAACGGCCAGGCGGTTCCGATGCGCGAGGACGAAGACGCGGACGGCGTACGTGACGGGCGTTTCGTCACCGACGTTCCCCTGAAGGAAGGGGATGCGGTTTCGGTGTCGGTCAGCGGCCCGGAGGTCCCGACCGTCACGGGCAGCACGGTGATCCCGCGAAGCCCGAAGATTGTCGGGGTCTCGCACGAGGACATCCAGCTGGACACCATCAGCGGCACGCGCGTGACGCTGTCGCTGGACCGGATTCCCGGGGAGGAAGACTACTACGGCGTGCAGATCATCCAGCGGATGCTGATGCACTACGTCAAGTTCGAGGAGCTGGGCACGGACACGGTAGAGACCTACATCACCCCCGGGCAGATGCTGTCCATCGCCGAAGTGGGTTCCGTCGATATGGACGGATACGTGCAGGTCAACTACACCGACGGCCTGCTGGGCCGCGGCGTCGATGCGCCGATGCGCCTGCTGAAAGCCCGCCAGTTCGAGGGCCAGCAGTACAGCTGTTACCTGAACTCGCTGGATGCCAGCATGATGGCCTACTGGATGAATCCGGGGAGGCTGCCCGGCTGGCTGAATCCTTCCGGGGGAGATGACGACGATACGCCCGAGGACGAGCAGGACGGCGAGGACGACGGCGTGGATCCGGACAAGCTGTACTTCAGCACGACGGTTGAGTACAATTTCATCGTCTGCCAGCTCTCTCCCGAGCTGTTCCATTACGGCAAGGCGCTGTACCACAGCAACTTCGACTTCCTGTCGAACCTGGGGCTGACGCCCGCGAACTTTACCTATTCGAATATCAGCGGCGGACTGGGCGTTGTCGGCGCCCTGTCCCGTACCGAAACCGGTTTCATCCGGTTGGGCAATGCGAATCCTTTCCGGCAATAGTGTATGAACCTTTTAATTACCAACAAGATGTCTCTTAAGAAGATCCTCCTTGCGGTGGCCCTTGTGTGCACCACCCTTGTCGCCGGAGCCCAGTCCCGGCCGGCAGCGCCCGCGCGCGATGCCGCGAACGATTCCAAGAAAGAAGAAGCCGTCGAAGTGGCGGTCAAGCCCGGCCTGATGGGCGTCGGCCAGCACGAGAACGACTGGTACCTCGAGGTGCCCGACTCGCTGCTCGGACACCGGATGCTGGCGGTGACGCGTTTCGTCAGCAACACCGTCGATGCCGGCACCTACGGCGGCGAAGAGGTCAACGAACAGATGATTTACTGGGAGAAAGCCTCGAACGGCAACCTGCTGCTGCGTGCGGACGTCCTCAGCATCCACAGCGCCGCGGACCAGGACATCCGCAAGGCGGTGGACGTCAGTTCCGAGAACCCCATCGTGGCTTCGTTCAAGCCCGAAAAGTCGCATTCCGAGGGAACGACCCGCATCAAGGCGAACAGCCTCTTTGAGGGCGATCTGCAGGTCTTCTCGCTCAGCCCCGGTGACAAGCGCGGCCTGAACCTGGGCGCCGTCAAGGGCGACGCTTCCTTCATCAACAGCATCCGCACCTACCCGATCAATACCGAGGTCACGGTGACCAAGACCTATGCCTACAACGCCCCTGCGGGCGGTGGAGCTCCGCAGGGCCAGCAGGCACGCAGTCTCCCGGCCGGCCGCTCGGCCGGTACTGTCACGGTCGTGCTGAACTCATCCATCCTCCTGCTGCCCGAAACCCCGATGCAGCAGCGCTGGTTCGATCCGCGCGTGGGATTCTTCGCCGGCGGTTACAGCGAGTTCTCGGATGACCAGCAGGAAGTCGAGCAGGTCCGCTTCATCACCCGCTGGCGCCTGGAGGCCCGGCCGGAGGATGTCGAGCGCCAGAAGCGCGGCGAGGCGGTCGAACCCATCAAGCCCATCGTCTATTATATCGACCCCGCGACGCCCAAGCAGTGGCGGAAGTACCTCATCGCCGGTGTGAACGACTGGCAGGTGGCCTTCGAGGCGGCCGGATGGAAGAACGCCATCCACGCCGAGGAGTGGCCGGAGGATTCGACGATGAGCCTGGAGGACGCGCGTTTCGCCGTAATCCGCTACCTGGCTTCGCCGATCGCCAACGCCTACGGTCCCAACGTGCACGACCCGCGCTCCGGTGAGATCCTGGAGAGCCACATCGGCTGGTACCACAACGTGATGACCCTGGTCCACGACTGGTACCAGGTCCAGGCCGGTGCCGTGGATCCGCGCGCCCGCAGCATCAAGTACTCCGACGAGTTGATGGGTGACCTGATCCGCTTCGTGTCCTCGCACGAGGTGGGCCACACGCTGGGCCTGCGCCACAACATGGGATCCAGCAGCAAGACCCCGGTCGAGAAGCTCCGCGACAAGGCCTGGGTCGAGGCCAACGGCCACACGGTCAGCATCATGGACTACGCCCGTTTCAACTATGTCGCCCAGCCCGAGGACGGTATTACCAAGGCCGGCCTGTATCCGCGCATCGGCGACTACGACAAGTGGGCGATCGAGTTCGGCTACCGTCCGACGGAGTTCAAGACCCCCAAGGAGGACCACCTGTACTGGAACAAGGTCATCATCGAGCGCCTCAAGGCGAATCCGCGCCTGTGGTTCGGCGGCGAAGGCCGTGACGGCGATCCGCGCGCGCAGACCGAGGACCTGGGCGACGATTCCGTCGCCGCCAGCCGCTACGGTATCCTGAACCTCCAGCGCACGATCGGCCAGATTCCCGCCTGGAATGTCGAGGAGGGCGATATGTACGCGAATGTCAGCCGCATGCATGACGCGGTCCTCAGCCAGTTCGGCCGCTACATGGGCCACGTCGCGATGAACATCGGCGGCCGCTTCATCACCAACCGCAGCATCGAGGAACCCGGCCCGAAGTACGAACCCGTGCCGAAGGATCGCCAGGTCGCCGCGCTGGACTTCCTGGACGAGCAGCTGTTCCACAAGCCTTCCTGGCTGGTGGACGTGCCGTACATCTTCAATATCACCGACCGTCCGGACGCCCTGCTGTACACGCAGGTGGATCGCGTCGTGAGCGCCTCGAACCTGCTCAGCATCGACAAGCTGACGCGCCTGGCCCACTTCGCGCAGTATGATGCGACGGCCTACAAGCCCGAGGACTACCTGAAGGACCTGACGGGCCGCGTGTTCTCCGAACTCGGCCGCGGCGGAGTGGTGGACAGCTATCGCCGCTACCTGCAGCGCCGCTTCGTGACAGCCGCCCTGGAGGTGGTCAACAGTTCTGCGGCCGCGACCGCCGACGGACGTATCCTCCTGCTGGCCACCCTGCAGGACATCCAGAAGCGTGCCTCCAAGGCCCGGAGCTCCGACCCCGTCACCCAGGCCCACTGGCAGGCCCTCAGCCTCCAGATCGAAAAGGCGTTGAAATAAACGTTCTCCCCGGCCGGCAGGGCCGGGGATTTTTTCGTCATGACCGGCCCGAGAACGTCATGCCCGACCTGATCGGGCATCCCTGCGGGCATCACCACAGAGAGATGGCCTGCGATTCGGCGGTCGTCTGCAATGCCGCAGGGACGTTCGGGAAGAAGTCGAACCCGGCGCGGGCCTCGATCGAATCGATGCTGGTCAGGCCGCTGGAGTAGTTCTCGCCGCTGTGCGACTTGTTGGTATAGACGTACGCGCAACCGCTGGCCAACGTCATATTCCCGCCCCCGTCAAACGAACATAACATCAGGCACTTGTAGAAGTGGCTGGGGATACGCACGTTCAACCCCCCGGAAGGCTTGGTCTGGATGCTCCCTTCGTACAGCACGCCGGTCACGACGTACAGCGTGTCGCGCCCGGACGGTGCATGGGCGGCGACCGCTTCTTCCAGGCTGCTCCACACGCCGCTGTTGAAGTTGTCCTGCCACTGCGGCGCCTGGTTGGAGAGGTAGAAGGTCTGCTTGTTCTCCTTGACGGTGGACTGGCGGTAGTTCGACGCGACGAAGTGTCCGCGGCTGTATCCCACGGAGTTGGCGTTGTCCAGGCCGTCCTGCTGCGTCAGGCTGATGGCTGGATCGCTGATCCAGGATCCGTTGCGCCCGACGTTCTTGTCCGGCCACATCGAGCTGTGCATCGCGTGCGCGGTCCACAGCGGGGCGTAGTTGCTTTCATCGTACAGCACGGTGTAGGTGCGCACGCGCTCGCCGGAAGTCGGGTGCGTGAAGGTGTGCAGCGCAACCTGCTGCTGTGCGTTCGTGGTGTAGTAGCGGGACCAGAGGTCGTCGCGCTCCTCGAAGAAGTCGGAGGTGACCGTACCGTTGAGGTTCGGGATGGCGGGGATCTCGTAGAAGCCCAGCGCGCTCGCATCGCCCGCTCCGGCGCTCCGCGTCGTGAAGCTGAGCACGCTGCCGTAGTGGTACTCGGCATCGGCCTCTCCGGGACGAAGTTCCAGCACGTAAGCGCGGAAGTAGTAGGTCGTTGCCTCGTCCAGCCCCGTCAGCGTCGTGCTGAAGTTGCCGGAAGGAGCCATGCCGGTGCTGACGTACAGCTCGTTGGGCTGCGATTCGGGGGAGGTGCCCCAGTAGAATCCCGTTTCCAGGATGGTTCCCGAGGCGCCGGAGAAGCTGCCGGACAGCAGCGCGGTGGTCTGCGTGATGGCCGAGGCGGCGCTGCTGGTCACGCTGGTCACTGTCGGGAGCGGATTGGCTGATCCTTCGTGATAAGTGACCGAGTTGACCTCGACAAGCCCATTGCTGCCTCCCGCGATGCAGACGAAGCTCAGGCGGTAATAGCTGTCCGGCGTCGGATTCGGGATGGTGAAGTGCTGGATTCCGGTGGTCAGCGACCCCGCGATGGTCTGCAGGCTGGCCGAGTTGAATTCGCTGCTGCCGTCCACGTACAGCGTGATGGAAGTCACCTTGTCGGCGGCGATGGATGTTATGTCCAGGTCCACCGTACCGATGGCCTCGGGGATGGTGGTGCTGGTCGTGATGGTGGCGGTGGAGGGATCGTTCTTGCGCCCGCAGCGGACAAAACTCCACTGCTTGTTGTTGTTATTGAAGTTCGCCATGGACCAGGTGAACCCGTCGCAGGTCTGGGTCCAGGTTGTCGTGTAACTCGAAACGCTGTTCGTGATGTTACTGAATTCCAGGGTGTACACCTTCGGCACGGCGACCGGCGTCCGGGTCATCCCGCTGACCCCGAATACCTTCACCGTGTTCGCGGCAAAGCTGATGGGGCGGGCGAAGGTCTTGGAATAGACAGCCCCGTCCGTCGTGGCTGTCAGGGTCAGCGTCGCGTCCTCCACGGGCATCGTTACGAAGAAGACGGTCACTTCGCCGCTGGCCGGGACCACCTGGTCGGTATTGATGGTGATCTCGCGGCCTTCACCCGTCCAGAGTTCCTCCGACAGGTCGAAGGAACCGGTCAGGTCGACGTCGGACCGCAGGGTGATCTCGGAGAGCGTTTCGCCCTCGGTGAGGCCCTTCAGGGTCATCTTGCTGATGACCACCGGGCGGGCGAAGCGCAGTGATATATTGTCCTGCTGTTCAGCGAAATACTGCGCAGGAGCGAACAACACGTCCGCATCGGGGTCGAAAGAGGTGTTCGTGCTGGTCTGGACCGCCGGAATGGCCGGATCGCCGTTCTGGGATCGGTGCGCCGCCAGGAAAGCGGTATAGATATAAGGCCCGACGGGCGAGCCCTCGAAGTTCGCGCCCAGGGTGATGGTCTGGTAGGAGTCGGACGAGCTGATCTCCAGCCCCGTTCCGTCGACACCGTTCTCGAAGACATGGAAGCGGGCAGCATCGTCCGCCGACCAGCGGAACGCGGCCTTCTCGCCGCCCTCCTGGATAGAGGTGCGGGTGTCGTCGGGGGATTCATCCGTGTGGAAGAGCACACGGTGCGTGGTTTCGGTTATGGCAGGTTCGGCACCATCGGGTTCAGGCAGATCCGGCTCGATCCGGGAGCAGGCCGCCAGGCTCAGCGCCGCCACGGCGCAGGCCCCGAAGAATCTCAGTAAATGTCTCATGGCCATACGCATTAGTAATCCTCGCCGGATTCGTCATACTCTTCTTCCGCCCCGGCCATGCCCGGCAGGCCGAGGAACCACAACGGGCTATCTTGAAGCATAGCCTGCCTTGCCATCAGCTGGATGGTCTCGCAGGAAGGCGCCTCGTAATCGAACTTCATAGTAGTGTTATCGGTAGTTTGCAATGTCAAAATTAGTAATTTTTTGGATTCTATCTCCATGTCGGCACTCTTCTGCCACTCCACCCACAAAGATTCGTTAAAACGCATAAGAAACGTACAAATCTGCGTTACGTTTCTTATTGATCCTTGGTGATCCGCGTAGAGGTTGCCATGTTTGCCGGCGAATAATTATTAACGAATCTCGGCATGAAACAACTCGCAGATCCCAAATTCATCTCGCCGATGGTGGATTTCGGTTTCAAAACGCTCTTCGGCACCCAGCGCAATATCAATCTCCTTCGCCGTATGCTGGAGATGGTCTTTAAGTGCCGCATCCCGGACATCCAGTTCATCAACATCGAACATCAGGGTGATACGGAAGAAGACCGGAAGGCATTTTTCGACGTCGCCTGCCGCAGTGATGACGGTCGGGAGTTCATCGTGGAGGTCCAACTCAAACGCCAGGAGTTCTTCCCCGAACGTGCGGTTTATTACTCCACCTTCCCAATCACGGCGCAAGCGCCGACGGGCCGGTGGAATTACGCTTTCCAGCCGGTCTATTTCCTCGGGCTGATCAACTTCAACATGCGACATCTGGAACCCGTCAAAGCAGATCCGACGCAGTTCATTCACTTCTTCTCCCTCCTGGACGAGCAGACAGGCGAACTGATGACGGATCGCCTGCGTTATGCATTTCTGGAGGTAGGGCGTTTCGACAAGACGCTTGAGGAATGCGAATCCTTCGAGGAAGAGTTCTTGTATGTCATGAAAAATCTACCTACATTTGCGACAAGGCCGGATGGACTGAGTGACAAGTTCTTCGATGAGTTTTTCGAAGCAGCCGAATTTGCCAGTCTTCCGGCCGAGGACAAGAAAACGTACCGAAAGACCATGGGAACCGTCAACGATTATCTGAATACCATCGACTACGCCCGCAAGGAGGGGCGCGAAGAAGAACGCGTAGAAACTGCGCGGAGGATGTTGGCAGACAATGCTCCGGCAGAGTTGATCGCGAAGTATACTGGACTCACAGTAGAGCAAGTCATGGCGCTGTAAGATTTCCCGACAGAAGTATCCTCTGCGGGCCTACCCTTCCTGGGTGGGCCCGCGGTGCGTTTTACTGTGGCGGTGGTGCCCTACGTGTCATGCCCGGCTCCGACCGGGCATCCCTTCCGGTTAAAAACCCGCCTTACTCGTGGCCATTTGTACACGAGTAGTGGGTGTTTTTGCTGCAGTTTCGGCAACCGGCGCGCGATATGACAAGACACTTGAGGAATGCGAATCCTTCGAGGAAGAGTTCTTGTATGTCATGAAAAATCTGCCTACATTTGCGACAAGGCCGGACGGACTGAGTGACAAGTTCTTCGATGAGTTTTTCGAAGCAGCCGAATTTGCCAGTCTTCCGGCC
>JAFTDE010000022.1 GCA_017454335.1 Bacteroidales bacterium
CGACGAGATGTACGTCGGCGTCGGCGCCAGCCGCGTCCGCGACCACTTCGCGCAGGCCAAGGAGAAAGCCCCCTCCATCGTGTTCATAGACGAGATCGACGCCGTCGGCCGGGCCCGCGGCAAGAACGTCGGCTTCTCCTCCAATGACGAGCGCGAGAACACCCTGAACCAGCTGCTGACCGAAATGGACGGTTTCGGCAGCAACAGCGGCGTCATCGTCCTGGCGGCGACCAACCGCGCCGACATCCTGGACAAGGCCCTCATGCGTGCCGGCCGTTTCGACCGCCAGATCCATGTCACGCTGCCGGACCTCAATGAGCGCAAGGAAATCTTCCAGGTCCACATGAAGCCGCTCAAGCTCGCCAAGAACTTCGACCTGGACCTGATCGCCAAGAACACCCCGGGTTTCTCCGGCGCCGACATCGCCAACGTCTGCAACGAGGCGGCCCTGACGGCGGCCCGGAAAGGAAAGACTGATATCGACAACCAGGACTTCTCCGACGCGGTGGACCGCGTGATCGGCGGCATCGAGCGGAAGAAGACCATCATGTCCCCGGAAGAGAAGCGGCTGACCGCCTTCCATGAGGCGGGACACGCGGTGGCCGGCTGGCTGCTGCCCGGCTGCGACCCGGTCCTGAAAGTCTCCATCATTCCGCGCGGACAGGCCCTGGGCATCACCTGGATGCTCCCCGACGAGAAAGTCACGCTGTCCAAGTCCGAGATGATGGACGACATGTGCAGCCTGGTCGCCGGACGCGTTGCGGAGGAACTGGTCAACAACGGCGTGCCGTGCACCGGCGCCCTCAGCGACTTCGAGCGCATGACGAAAATGGCCTATGCCATGGTAACCTATTACGGCATGAGCGAGAAAGTCGGCAACCTGTCCTTCTACGACGCGACGGGCAGCTATGAATTCACCAAGCCGTACAGCGAGAAGACGGCGGAGTTGATCGACGCCGAGGCCAAGGCCCTGATCGACGAGGTCACGGCCCGTACGCGCAAGATCCTGACGGAGCATTGGGACGGCCTGACCCGCCTGGCGGAACTCCTGATCGAAAAGGAGGTCATCATGTCCGACGACATCGAAAAGATCTTCGGCCCCAAGGCCGGCAAACATGGCGAGGAACGGCTCCGCAAGGAAGAAAAACCGGTGGCCGAAGAGAAACAGGACCAGGCCGATGCGTAACCTGCTGATCCGTACCCTGGCTGGCGCCGTCTATGTCGCATGCATCGTCGTCGCCCTGATGTGGTGTCCGCCCCTGCTGCTGGCACTCTCGGTCTTCGCCCTGTTCATGTGCCTGCGTGAACTGTTCAACATGGCACTCGGGCCGTCCGGATTCGAGGCCCAGCGCACGCTGGCCATCCTCACGGCTGTTTCCCTGCTGGTCCTGGTCTGGTGCCATTGCGCCTACGGCATCCGTCTGGAATACGTTTTCCTGGGGCTGCTGCCCCTGCTGGGCCTGTGGATTACCCAGATCTTCAGCCCGAAGCGTTTCGAACTGGAGAAACTCTCGCTGATCGCCTGCAGCCTGCTGTATGTCACGCTCCCGTTCCTGCTGATGCCGCGGATGGTCTATCCGACGGTCAGCTTCGACGGGCGGATGCTGCTGTCCGTCTTCATCCTGGTCTGGATGACCGACATCGGGGCCTATGCCCTGGGGACGCTGCTGGGCCAGAAGCCGGACTCCCGGAAGCTGGCGCCGGAGATTTCCCCGAAGAAATCCTGGTGGGGCGTCGTCGGGGGTGTCCTCTGCGGACTGATCGCCGCCATCGTGCTGTACTTCACCGGTCTGTTCCGCCTGACGCCGGGCCACTGCATCGCACTGGCGGTGCTGGTCAGTTTCTGCAGCATCCTGGGAGACCTGTTCGAATCGTTGTGGAAACGTCATTTCGGCGTCAAGGACAGCGGAAACCTGATCCCGGGCCACGGCGGCATGCTGGATCGGCTGGACAGCATTTTGTTTGCACAAATGGCAGCTTTTCTGTATCTTGCAGTGTTCAATCTGCTGTAACATGAAAATCGACAGGAACTCATACGGAACAGTTCTCCTGGTGTACCTGGTGTGCGCCGTCCTCATCTGCCTGCTCTTCCTCTTCGTCAAGGTCAAATGGCTGGACTGGATCCTGACCGCGGGCCTGCTGTGGGTGAGCGGCTGGCAGACCTCGTTCCACATGGTTCCGAAGCGGACGACCCCGGCCGGGGACGGACTGGTCACCGCCGTGTCCGACGGCAAGATCGTCATCATCGAAAAGAATTACGAGTCCGAATTCCTCAAGCAGGAATGCATCCAGGTATCCATCTACATGGATTTCTGGGATTTCCACGCGAACTTCTGGCCCGTCGGCGGCGAAATCGACTATACCTGCTACCACGAGGGCAAGCACCTGCTGGCCTTCAAGCCCAAGGCTTCGCTGGAGAATGAACACGCCTGCACCAGCATCCGCACCCCGGAAGGCAAGTCGGTCTTCTTCAAGCAGATCGCCGGCGGCTGGGCACGGCGCATCGTCTGCTACTCGAAACCCGGCATGGAAGTCCGGCGCGGCGAACAGTGCGGCATCATCAAATTCGGTTCCCGCATCGACATTTTCCTGCCGTTGGACACCGAGATCCGCGTCAAGCTGGGCGATGAAGTGCGCGCCTGCGAAACCATCATCGCGCAGCTATGAAAGAAGACGACAAACTGCACTGGTATGTCGCCTACACGCGTGCGCATCAGGAAAGGAAGGTGGGCGAATACCTGAAGAGCTGCGGCGTCGAATTCTACATCGCCATCCAGAAAGAGAAGCACAAATGGTCTGACCGCTACAAGATCGTGGACAGGCTGGTCATCCCGCGTGTCGTCTTCATCCACACGACTGCCGCCAACCGGCTGATGCCGCTGCAGCGCTATCCCGGCCTGTTCCGCTACCTCACGACCCAGGGGCCCTATACGCCTGCCGTCGTCCGGGACAGGGAGATGGAGCTCTTCCGGATGATGGTGGACCGGTCGGTCACGCCGGTGGAACTGACCGAAGCCCCGCTCCGGCCCGGCATGAAGATCCGCGTGAAGAGCGGTCCGCTCGCGGGACTGGAGGCGGAACTGATCGAACTGAATTCCCGTCACAAGGCCATCGTACGCCTGGGAACCCTGGGCGCCGCCTCCGCCGAAATCGCGACCGAAGACATCGAACCCATCAAAACCGACTGAACCATGGCTGACAATTTCCTCGAAAAACGCTACCAGGAAGTGTTCGGGCAGAACGGGCCCGCCCGGAAAGGGCCGTCCCGCCCCACGCTGGACACCCTGCTGCACGCCAACCGCAGCACCCGCGGCTTCGACAAATCCTACAAGGTCCACCGCCGCCAGCTGGAAGCGATCGTGGCCGTGAATCCGCTGCTGGCCTCTTCCGTCAACATGCAGATGCTGCGTTTCCGCATCGTCACCCCCGACGAAACTGAGGCGGTACGCATCCTGCAGGCCCATACCCGCATGGGCAGGGGACTGCCCGAACTGCATCTGCCTTTCCCGGGGACGGAGCCCGAAGCCTTCATCGTCGTATGCACGACCGTTCCGGAGAATGCCAGCGTGTACATCGACCTGGGCATTTCCCTGCAGAGCATGATGCTGAAAGCCGTGGAACTGGGCCTGAACGGGCTGATCATCCGCAATTTCGATCCCGCCGACGTCAAGCAGGGCCTCGGCCTGCCGCTGGATCCCGTGGCCGTCATCGCCCTGGGCCGTTCGGCCGAAAAAATCGAACTGGTACCCCTTCCGACCGGGCAGGAGCATCCGGTCTCCGAACTGAAATACTACCGGGAAAACGGCGTGCATTACGTTCCCAAACTGCAACTTCCGGATTTGCTGATCTAGTCTCGGGCTTTTTGCTTATCTTTGTATAAACGGAAGCCATGCAATTCGAACTGCAGCATACGGACAAAGCGTCGCTCGCACGTGCCGGCCGGATCACCACGGATCACGGCGTGATCGAGACGCCGATCTTCATGCCCGTCGGAACCGTCGGATCGGTCAAGGGCGTGTATCACCGGGACCTGCGCGACGACATCCGGGCCCAGATCATCCTGGGGAACACCTACCACCTGTACCTCCGTCCCGGCCTGGACACCCTGCGCGCGGCCGGAGGCCTGCACCGCTTCGAATCCTGGGACGGCCCTATCCTGACGGACAGCGGCGGATTCCAGGTGTTTTCGCTGGCTCCGATCCGCAAACTGACGGAGGAGGGCTGCCGCTTCCAGAGCCACATCGACGGATCCCGGCATCTGTTCACACCCGAGAACAACGTGGACACGCAGCGCATCATCGGCGCCGACATCATCATGGCCCTGGACGAATGCTGTCCCGGCGACGCCGACCACGCCTATGCGCGCAAATCGCTGAACCTGACCAAGAGCTGGCTGGACCGCTTCGCCCGGCGCTTCCGCGATACCGAGCCGCTGTACGGTTACAGCCAGACCTTCTTCCCGATCGTACAGGGCTGCATCTATCCGGACCTGAGGCGAGAAGCCGTGGACCATGCTGTCCAGACGGGTGCGGACGGATACGCCATCGGCGGGCTGGCCGTCGGCGAGCCGACGGAGAAGATGTACGAGATGCTGGAACTCGTATGCCCGCTGCTGCCCGCGGACCGGCCGCGCTACCTGATGGGCGTCGGCACCCCGGCGAACATCCTGGAGGGCATCGCCCGCGGAATCGACATGTTCGACTGCGTGATGCCGACCCGCAACGGACGCAACGGCATGCTGTTCACCTGGAACGGCATCATGAACATGCGCAACGCCAAATGGGCGGAGGATTTCTCCGAACTGGATCCGGACGGATGCTCGTTCGTGGATCACCGCTATTCCCGGGCCTACCTGCACCACCTGTTCGTCGCCGGCGAAATGTTCGCCGCCATGCTGGCTTCCGAGCACAACCTGGCCTTCTACCTGGACCTGGTCCGGCAGGCGCGCATCCACATCATCGCAGGCGATTTCAGCGCCTGGAAAGAAGAAGTCCTACCCCGCATAACGGCAAGAATCTGACGATATGGACCTGAGGCTGAAAAAACTGGACTGGTACATCATCAAGAAGTTCATGGCGACCTTCTTCGTGTCCATGCTGCTGATCATCGGCCTGGTGATCATCTTCGACGTGTCCGAGAAGATCGACGACTTCATCTCGCACAACGCATCGCTCCACGACATCGTATTCTATTAC
This sequence comes from Bacteroidales bacterium, assembly GCA_017454335.1. Taxonomy (GTDB): domain Bacteria; phylum Bacteroidota; class Bacteroidia; order Bacteroidales; family UBA932; genus Cryptobacteroides. The sequence goes on from JAFTDE010000022.1 coordinate 5,196, forward strand.
TATGTCAACTTCGTGCCGTACTTCATCAACATGTTCAGCCCGCTGTTCATCTTCATCACGGTCATCTTCTTCACCTCCCGGATGGCGGCGAACTCGGAGATCATCGCCATCCTGTCCGGCGGCGTCAGCTACCACCGGATGATGGTGCCGTACCTGTTGTCCGCCCTGTTCGTGGCGCTGCTGTCGCTGGTGCTGAACCTGTATGTCGTCCCCAAGGCGAACAAGACGCGGCTGGAGTTCGAAGCGGTCTACATCAAGAACGAGAACAGCTACAAACGGAACGACATCCATTACCAGATCGCACCCGGCAAGTTCGTCTATGTCAAGTCGTTCAGTTCCTGGAACAATACGGCCTACAACATGACCATCGAGACCCTCGAGGGGAACAAGCTGGTCAGCAAGCTCACGGCCGAGAACGCCGCCTGGGACAGCGCGACCGATTCCTGGAAGCTGCGCAACTACGTGCTGCGCGAGTACTCCCGGGGCATGAGCGACCGGGTCACGACCGGTGCGGCGCTGGACACGGCGCTGGCGCTGACCGTCTCGGATTTCTACCGGAACAACAAGACGGTCCAGACCCTGACCTCGCCGGAGCTCAGCAAGCTCATCGCCACCCAGAAGATGCGCGGCGACGGCAGCATCATCTACGCACAGATCGAACAGCACAACCGGCTGGTCCTGCCTTTCTCGACCATCATCCTGACCATCATGGGCGTCTGCCTGTCGTCCCGGAAGCGCCGGGGCGGCATCGGATGGAGCCTGGTCGCCGGTATCGCGCTGACCTTCACATACATCCTCTTCCTGCGCTTCAGCCAGATGTTCGTCTTCACAGGGACACTCTCACCGGGCATCGCCCTGTGGCTGCCCAACGTGCTGTACGTCTTCATCACCGCATTCCTGTACAAACTTGCACCCAAATAGCATGAAAGTCAAAGTAGTCAGCCAAGCCGCGGCGCTGCCGCAGTACGAAACGGCCCTGTCCGCCGGCATGGACGTGCGGGCCCGTCTGGACGAGCCCATTACCCTGGCCCCGCTCTGCCGGGCGCTGATCCCGACCGGGCTGTATGTCCAGATTCCCGAAGGCTATGAAATCCAGGTACGCCCCCGCAGCGGTCTGGCGGCGAAATACGGAATCACCGTGCTGAATGCGCCCGGGACGATCGACGCGGACTACCGCGGCGAGATCAAGGTCATCCTGGTGAACCTCTCGAACGACGCGTTCCTGATCGAGAACGGCGAGCGCATCGCCCAGCTGGTCCTGGCCCGCCATGAGAAGATCGAATGGGAAGAAGTGGACGCGCTGGACCCCACGGAACGGGGTGCCGGCGGATTTGGAAGCACAGGCAAGAAATGAAAGACCTCTACACCCTTTACCGGGACTGTCAGTACAAAGTGACTACGGACAGCCGCAGCATCGCCGGCGGTGAATTGTTCTTCGCGCTCCGCGGCGAGAATTTCGACGGAAACGATTACGCCCTGCGCGCCCTCGAAGCGGGTGCCGCCTGGGCGGTTGTCAACGAGGACGCCGTCTTGCCGGAGGACCCGCGCCTGATCCGCGTGGCGGATCCTTTCCTGGCGCTGCAGCAACTGGCCATCCGCCACCGCAACAGCGTCGGCGGGGAGCGGCGCCTGCCCGTCATCGGCCTGACCGGCACGAACGGCAAGACCACGACCAAGGAACTGATCGCCGCGGTGCTGGCCCGCAAATACCGCGTCACGGCCACCCAGGGCAACCTGAACAACGACATCGGCGTGCCGCTCAGCCTGCTGCGCATCACGCCCGACACCCAGATCGCCGTCATCGAAATGGGCGCCAGCCACCCGGACGACATCGCCAAACTGGTGCAGGTCAGCCAGCCGGACTTCGGGCTGATCACCAACGTCGGCAAGGCCCACCTGCTGGGATTCGGCAGTTTCGAGGGCGTCAAGGCGGCCAAGGGCGAACTGTACAGGTATCTCGGGCAGCATGCGGGATCGCTGATCTTCCTGAACGCCGACGACGAAGACCTCAAGGGGATGGCTTCCGGCCTGCCTTGCCATTTCTGGGAATACGGGTTCTGTGCCCAGAACGCCCGCATCCTCCCGACCGAGGGGGCCGAGCCCTTCCTGCGCATGCAGATCGGCGAACGGGTCCTGCAGACCCGGCTGGTGGGCAGCTACAATGCCCCGAACGTGCTGGCCGCCCTGGCCGTCGGCGCCTATTTCGGCGTGCCCGAGGCGGATGCATTCGGGGCGGTGGCCTCCTACACCCCCGCGAACAAACGCTCGCAGCTGACGCGCACCGCCCGCAATACCGTCATCGTGGATGCCTACAACGCCAATCCGACCAGCATGGCGGCGGCGCTGGACAATTTCTCCTACATCGCCGCGCCGGACAAGGTTGCGCTGCTGGGGGACATGCGGGAACTCGGGGAGGACTCGGTGCAGGAACACGTCAGGATCCTGCAGCGCGCCGCCGGGCTGGGCCTGCGGCTGTATCTGGTCGGAGAGGAATTCCGCAAGGCGCAGGCCGCACTGGGTCTGGACGTCGAAGGGGTTTTCGCGGATTCCGACGCGCTGTGCGCGCAGCTGACGGCCCATCCGCTCCGGGATGCCGTCATCCTGCTCAAGGGTTCACGGGGAATCCAGATGGAAAAGGTCCTGCCGGCCCTATAGATTCAGTTTCCGCACGAGGAGGCGGCAGCCCCAGGCAAACAGCAAGGCGAAGAGCATGCCCACCAGCACGTCGCCCAGGTAGTGCTTGCTGACGAAGATGCGGCTGACCCCCACCAGGAAGGCCCAGAGGAAAATCCACACGCCATAGGCACGGTAATTCCGGCTCTCATCCATCCGGAAACACTGGTAGGTCATGACGGCGAAGGCCATCGACAGGGAAGCGTGCCCCGAGAAGAATCCATAGAAACCGCCGCGGCCTTCCAGGCAATGCAGCCCGTTGTCCAGCATATACTCGTCCCAGCAGGGACGCAGCCGGGCCACGGACATCTTGACCAGGTTGGCCGTCTGGTCCAGGGCGGTGATCAGGAGGATGGTGCAGAGCACGACGGCCAGGGCTTTCTTCCAGCCCAGCCGCACGAACAGCATCACGATGACGGCCAGGTACATCACGATCCAGATTTCCCGGTTCGAGAAGATCTGCCAGATGAAATCGGAAACGGGGGAGTGCAGGCTGTTGATCGCCAGGGTGGCGTCCTGGTCCATGCGTTCCAGGAGGCCGAACATGTTCATCGCTGCAGCGCCTTCCATAATTTTTCCTTGAGTTTGTCCAGCCCGTATCCGGTGCTGGAAGAGATGAATACGTGCGGGATGCGCTTGGGCAGCGTCTTTTCGATTTCCTGTTCGATCTCTTCGTCGATCAGGTCGCATTTCGTGACGGCGAGGACACGCTTCTTGACCAGCAGTTCGGGATTGTACTGCTTGAGTTCCGCCAGCAGGGTCTTGTAGGCGGCAGCGATGTCGTCTTCCTCCACGCTGACCATGAACAGCAGCACGGAGTTCCGTTCGATGTGGCGCAGGAAGCGGATGCCGATGCCGCGCCCCTCGTGCGCGCCCTCGATCAGGCCCGGGATGTCCGCCATCACGAAGGAACGGTCGTCATAGTAGCGGACGATGCCCAGATTGGGCTCGAGGGTCGTGAAGGCATAGTCGGCGATCTTGGGTTTGGCCGACGTAACCGTGGCCAGCAGGGTGGATTTGCCGGCGTTCGGGAATCCGACCAGGCCGACATCGGCCAGGAGCTTCAGTTCCAGCACGAACCAGCCTTCCTCGCCGTCTTCGCCGGGCTGGGCATAGCGCGGCGTCTGGTTGGTGGGGGACTTGAAGTTGTTGTTTCCCAGGCCGCCCCGGCCGCCCCGGCAGAGGATTTTCTCATCCCCGGCGTCCACCAGCTCCATCAGGACTTCTTCCGTTTCCGCGTCCTTGACGACGGTTCCGCAGGGGACATCCAGGTAGATGTCCGTCCCGTTGCGGCCCTTGCGCAGGTCGCCGCCGCCCGGGTCGCCGTTCTCGGCGCGGACATTCTTGCGGTATTTGAGGTGGATCAGCGTCCAGAACTGGGGATTGGCGCGCAGGATGATGTGGCCGCCCCGGCCGCCGTCTCCGCCGTCCGGTCCGCCCTTGGGAACATACTTCGCCCGGTGGAGGTGCGTAGATCCGGCCCCGCCGTGCCCGGAGGCGCAGAAGATCTTGACGTAGTCTATGAAGTTCGATTCAGCCATGACAGCTTCTTTTCCGCAAAGGTAGCGATTCTTTTTTATCCTTCCGCACGGTCTGACTTATGGATGATCCTGTATCCCAGGGCAGCGATGAGCATGCTCATCAGCGGGGAAATCCAGTTGAAGAAGCAGAAGGGGAGATAGGTCAGCGTAGGGACATGGAGGATGGTGGACTGGGTCATGCCGCAGCTGCTCCACGGGAAGAGCGGGGAAGTCACCGTGGCGGAATCCTCGACACTGCGGCTGAGCAGCCGGCGCTCGTATCCCTGCCGGTCATAGGACTCCCCGAAGATGTCCGAAGTCAGGATGATGGACAGATACTGGTCGGAGACAAGGCCGTTGAAAGCCGTACCGGTCAGCACCGTCGCGCTGACCAGGCCGAAACGCCGGCGCGCCAGGGGCAGGATGATCCGGGAGATCTGGCCGAGCATGCCACTGGCCCGCATGCAGCCGCCGAAGCACATGCCGCAGATGATCAGGAAGATGGTATTCAGCATCCCCAGCATGCCGCGCGTGGCGACCAGCTTGTCCACCTCCGGATTCCCCGTGGACAGGCTGACGGAATTGTAGATGGATTCCACGCTGCCGGCGAAAAAGATCCGCGCCCGCGATCCCTGCGTCACTTTCTCTCCGATCCCCGCCACCAGATCCGGCTGGAAGACCAGGGCGAACACGATGGCCAGCAGGGTGGAGAGGGCCAGCACCATCAGGGCCGGCTGTTTCTTGGCGATCAGCACGGTCGTAACGACCGGAACGACCAGCAGCCAGGGCGTCAGTCGGAAGGTCCCGGACAGGGCCTGGGAATACCGGGCGATCTGGTCGGCCGGAGCGGCGTCGTGCGACAGGCCCAGGATGGTGAAGATGACCAGCGCGATCGTGATCGAAGGCACGGTCGTGATGACCATGTACCGGATATGCGAGAACAGGGGGACCCGGTTGACGGAAGAAGCCATCACCGTCGTGTCCGACAGGGGCGAGATCTTGTCCCCGAAATAGGCGCCGGAAATGATGGCGCCGGCGATCAGTCCGTCGGAGAAGCCCTCGGCCCGGCCGATGCCCATCAGGGCCACGCCGATGGTGGCGATGGTCGTCCAGGAACTGCCCACCATCAGGGAAACCAGGGCGCAGATCACGCAGGCGGACACCAGGAACACCTTCGGCGAGATGATTTTCAGGCCGTAATAAATGAAAGTCGGCACGATGCCGCTGACCGTCCAGGCACCGGACAGGGCGCCGATCAGCAGCAGGATCAAGATGGCGCTGGTGACATTGCCGACGTTGGTCCGGATGGCCTCCTCGAAGTCCTTCCATGGCGTCTTGTACAGCCACATCGCCAGGGCGACGCACACGCCCGAAGACACCAGCAGGGACACCTGGGAGGCGCCCAGGATGGCATCGCTGCCGAATACGCTGATATCCATCGCCAGCATGCCCACCAGGACGATGATGGGGATCAGGGCGACGGCGATGCGGCGGATATCCTTCAAAACAGGGTCAGGCCTGGATGCCTTCGACCATCTTGAGGACGCGGGCGCGGTTTTCCTCGATGTTTCCGGGATAACCGGCGACCTCGTGATACTTGCCGGCTTCTTTGTAGTACGCGATCAGCGGTTCGGTCTGGGCGTGGTAGGTGTTGATCCGGTTGGTGATGGTCGCTTCGGAGGCGTCATCCGCACGGCCTTCGATCGCAGCCCGGTGCGCGATGCGCTCGCGGATCAGATCGTCCGGAATCATGATGGAAATGACAGCCGTCACCGCCTCGCCGCGCTTGCCGAGGATCTTGTCCAGGTCGCGGGCCTGGCCCAGCGTACGGGGGAAACCGTCCAGCAAGAAACCGTCGTAACCCTTGATGGTGTCGAAAGCGGATTCGATCATCCCTTCCACGACTTCGTCCGGGACCAGGGAACCGGCGGCGATCAGGGCCTGAGCCTGCTTGCCCAGTTCGGTTCCGGCCGCAATCTCGGCCCGGAGCAGCTCGCCGGTGGAGATATGCTTGAGGTTATACTTCTCGGAAATCGCACCCGCGTGCGTGCCTTTGCCGGCTCCAGGAGGGCCGAAGAGGATGTAGTACTTCATGGCAACTATTTGTCTAATACGTAAATATCGGGGAGATTGCGGCCCAGCTCGTCATAGTCGAGACCGAAACCGACGATGAAATCATTGGGGATGGACATGCCGACGTAATCGATCTTGTCTTCCATCTTGTACACGTCGGGCTTGAAAAGCATCGTGCAGATCCGGACCTCGCTGGCACCTTTCGACATCAGCAGTTCCTTCAGCGCGACGATGGTGTTGCCCGTATCGACGACATCCTCGAAGATGATGACCCGCTTGCCTTCCACCGAACCGGTCAGGCCCATCATGTTCAGCACGGTGCCGGTGGACTTGGTGCCCACATAGGAGGACATCTTGACGGAGACCAGCTGGGCGGGGAAGGAGAGGCGCTTCATCATCTCGCCGGTGAACATCACGGCGCCGTTCAGCACGCACAGGAAGACGGGAATGTCCTCCGCCCCGGCGAAGTCCTGGTTGATCTTGGCTGCGACCGCTTCGATGGCCGCTTCGATCTGGCTGTTCGGGATGGACAGCCGGAAAGTCTTGTCGTGTAAAGTGATCTTGTCCATAGTTCTGCAATGAATTACGAAATTAATAAAAATTGACGGAAAAAGCGAAAAAACAATTTCTTACTTGAGCGCTTTCTTATCTTTTTTTCCGTTTGCTTTGCCGATCTTGGCCGCATGATTGCGTGTCTGATATTCCTGCAAGTCCTCCTGGGAGGAGACTTCATCCCGCAGATGCTGGTCCTGACCGGAGCGGCGGAGATGGAAGAATTGTCCGAAGAAACCCTGGAGCGTTTCGAGGCGCTGCATGCGCATCCGATCAACATCAATGCCGCCCCGCACAGCCGGCTGCTGGGCTGCGGCCTGTTTTCGGCCTACCAGACGGCATCGCTGCTGGATTACCGGGAGAGGACCGGGGAAATCCGCTCGCTGACGGAACTCGCGCTGGTGGACGGATTCAACGAAACGCTCGTACAGGCCCTCGCGCCCTTCATCAGCCTCGATGCCGTCGGTGCGCCGGGCCAGGGGGCGCCCCGGAACTGGTACCAGAGCTTCACGCTGCGCGGAAGCGTCCGCGCCCAGGCCGGTCAGCCGCCTGCCTGGACCGGGAAGGGGAACTGGCACGGGGAATGGAAAGACCGGGCGGAACTCTCCGTATCCACCGCCGGATCGTGGAGCGCCGCCTGGCACGGCCGGCACCTGGACCTGATCGCCGGGGACTACAACGCCCGCTTCGGGCAGGGACTGGCCCTCTGGAGCGGATTCACCTTGAGCGGTTTCAGCGGTTCAGGCAGTTTTTCCCGCAACCCGACCGGCGTCCGGGCGTCGGCCGCCCATTCGCGCGCAAACCGCTTTCGCGGGGCCGCAGCGCGCTTTGAAACCCTGCACTGGACAGGAACCGCATTCGCGTCCGAATCGGGCCTTGCGGGGCTGAATTCGGCCTGGACGGGCCGGCTGCTGTCGGCTTCGGTGACGTTCGTCCACGAAAGGGAGTGGAATGTCCTCTCCGCCGATGCGAAGTACTGCCTGGGCGGGGTGACGCTGTCCGGGGAAGCTGCCTGGGAGCCGGGGACGCAGCGGCCGGCCGCCCTGGCCGCGGTCCAGTGGAGCCCGGCGTACGGGAGCACGCTGTCCCTGCTGGGACGCTGGTATCCGGCCTGTTACAGTGGCCGCTACGCCGCGGCGCCGCGCTCGTCCACCCGGACTACGGACGAGGCGGGCGTCAGCCTCGGAGCCGGATACGGTTGGGCCGAACTGACCGCGGATGCCGCCTGGCATCCGGAGAAGCGGACGCGGCACTTCAAGGCCGTCGTCAGGCTGGCCCCGGAAATCAGCCTGGGAGGGGAGCGGAACCTGCAGGGGGTGCTGCGCTGGAGCGGACGGTGGCGTCCGGAAGAGAAATATCCGCAGCGGCACGACCTGCGGCTGGATCTTACGGCGACCCGGGGCCCTTGGGTCCTGACGGTGCGCGGGAACCTGGTGTGGAGCCGCGGGCTGGCCGCGCTGGTCTATGCCGAAGCCGGATACAAAGATGCGCAGCGCGCCGTCTGGCTGCGGGGCACCCTGTTCCGGGCCGATTACTGGGAGGACCGGATCTATGTGTACGAAAGGGATGCGCCGGGGGATTTCAACGTACCGGCCTGCTACGGCAGGGGATATGGACTGTCCCTGAATGCGAACTGGCGCCCGTTCTACCTGCGGATCGCAGCGACGCGCTATCCCGGTTCGGACAAGCCGGACCGGCTGGAAGTCAAACTCGCTCTGGTCTGGCGATGACGTTGATCTGGCGCCCGGTCATGACCAGCCGGACCGGCAGGCGGGCTTCGATCTCGCCGTCCACCTCCAGCAGTTCGGCCGAATCCTTGTCCAGCGGAGCCAGGCTGACTTCACGGCACTGGACATAGAGCAGTCCTTCGACTTTGTGGAGATCGCCGGAGAACAGGCGGGGAAGGCTCTTGACGATGGTCCGGAGCGGAAGTTTCGGCACGACCATCACGTCCAGCAGGCCGTCGTCCATGCGGGCCAGCGGCACCTGGCGCATGCCACCGCCGCTGTACTGTCCGTTCCCGAAGGCCACCGAGTAGCAGGGACCCTGGAAGAGTTCCCGCCCGTCCGTGCTGATCAGCACCTGGAAGGGGCGCGCATGGAAAATGGTGTGGCGGAGCGCATTGAGGTAGATCATCCGGCTGCGGTGCCCGGCTTCCTTCAGGCGGTTCACCCGTTCGCAGACGCGGGAATCGAATCCGACGCCGCCGATGTTGGCCATGTAGCAGACGCATCCGCCTTCGCTCTCGATGCGGACCACGTCCTCCCGCACAAAGGATCCGGAGGAGATCAGGTCGATGACGGCGTCGATGTCGTTCGGCACGCCCAGGGACTTGATCCAGTCGTTGCCGGAACCGATGGGCGCGACGCCCAGGTAGAAATCTTCCGGATCGCCGCCGGCTTCGCGGCACCAGTGCAGCACGCCGTTGAAGACCTCGTGCAGGGTGCCGTCGCCGCCCACGGCCAGGATGCGGCGGTAGCCCTGGCGGGCGGCGGCGCTGGCCAGGGAGGTTGCGTGGGATTTGTGGTTGGTCAGGATGGCTTGATAGTCAATGCCGAGCGCATCCAGCTTGTGCTGTGCCTCAGACCACAGGGACATGGTTTTACCGGATCCGGAGTACGGATTCACGATGACATACCAGGTATTATTGCTCGGAGTCATTGCGCAAATGTACGGATTTTTTAGTAGATTTGCATTTATTGGTTCAAGAATAAAAATGGGTAAGATAATCGCGATAGCCAACCAAAAAGGCGGAGTAGGGAAGACCACGACAGCCATCAACCTGGCAGCCTCGCTGGCCGTACTGGAGAAGAAAGTCCTCATCATCGATGCGGACCCGCAAGCCAACACGACTTCGGGCCTGAATTTCTCGCCGGACAACGACGAGCACCGCACCCTGTATGAGGTGATGATCGGCAGCATCGGCATCGGGGACGCCCTGATCCAGACCGAAGTCCCCAACCTGCACATGATCCCTTCGCACATCAACCTGGTCGGTGCGGAGATCGAAATGCTGGACGAACCGGAAAGGGAATCCGTCCTGCGCCGCGCGCTGGATCCGGTCCGGGACGATTATGATTTCATCATCATCGACTGTTCCCCATCGCTGGGCCTGATCACGGTCAACACCCTGACGGCCGCCGATTCCGTCATCATCCCCGTCCAGCCCGAATTCTTCGCCCTGGAGGGCCTCGGCAAGCTGCTGCAGACCATCCGGCTGGTCCAGAGCGGGGTCAATCCGCCCCTGACCATCGAGGGATTCGTCGTGACGATGTTCGACGGGCGCACGAAGGTGCACGCCCAGGTGGTCGGCGAACTGCGCGAACATTTCAAGGACCTGGTCTTCCGGACCATCATCCAGCGCAACATCCGCCTGAGCGAGGCCCCCTCGCACGGCAAACCGATCATCCTGTACGACATCTCCTGCAACGGATCGGCGAATTATCTGAACCTGGCCAAGGAACTGCTCGAGCGCAACGGCTTGGGCGTATAAAAGCGGAAAGACATGAGCAGCAAGGAACCTAGAGGATTGGGAAAAGGGCTGAGCGCCCTGCTGGGCGATGCGCCCGACGTGGACCAGCTCCGCAAACCGGTCGGATACGTCAACAAGGAAATCATCGGGACCCGGTCCCGCCAGAACAGTTCGGACATCTTCCGGATTCCGGCGGACATGATCGTTCCCAATCCCTTCCAGCCCCGTTTCACCTTTGACGAGGAAGCGCTGGAAGAGTTGGCCGCATCCATCCGCACCCTGGGCCTGATCCAGCCCATCACCGTCCGCAAGATCGCCGGCGGCCGCTACCAGATCATCAGCGGCGAACGGCGTTTCCGCGCCTGCCGGATGGCCGGCATGCCGATGATCCCGGCCTATGTCCGGGACGCGGACGATGTCGCCATGCTGGAAATGGCCATCGTCGAGAACATCCAGCGCGAAGACCTCGACCCGATCGAGGAGGCGATGAGTTTCCAGCGCCTGATCGACGAATGCTCGCTGACCCAGGAGCAGATGGCCGAACGCCTCGCCAAGAAACGTTCCACCGTCACGAATGCGCTGCGGCTGCTGAAACTGCCCGTCAAGGTCCAGCACGACCTCAAGGAAGGCCTGATCACGGTCGGCCATGCCAAGGTCCTGCTGGGACTGGAGGATCATCGCCTGCAGGAACGGCTCTGCGACATGATCATCCAGGAAGACCTGTCCGTCCGCCAGCTGGAACAGCAGATCCGCCTGGCCCAGGAGGGGAACACTCCCGCACGGAAAAGCGCTACCGGCGAACTGCCCGCTGAATACACGCAGCTGGGCGAAAAGCTCGGTTCCTTTTTCCAGCGGGGCGTCAGCCTGCGTCGCAGCGCCGGCGGCAAGGGATCGATGACGGTGCGGTTCGAGTCCGACGACGAAGTACGGGCTTTCCTCGAAGCCCTGGACAGCATACCCTGCAGATGATCCGGCCGCGGCACATATTCCTTTTGGTGCTGCTGGTGCTGGGCTTCCAGTTCCCGCTGGCCGCGCAGTTCCGGACCGAGGCGTTCTCCCAGAGCTACAACGACGACACGCCCCAGCCCGGCGATACGGCCGACGTGCTGTTCTCCTTCAAGGAGTATTTCGGGGGGCTGGCCCACAAGAACGATCTGAAAATCGGCACGCTGGCGGCCGGATCCGCCATTTTCGTCGGCGGCTGCCAGATCTACAACAAACAGTACTGGAAACTGCCCATCATCTACGGCGGCATCGCGGCAGGCATCTACGGGGGCATCCATTTCAACAAGCAGTACCAGCAATCCCTGAGCGTCGAAGGGGGGACGCCGGACACGCGCGCCCAGTCGCTCAGTGCGCTGTGCTACATCGGTGCGGGCCTCAGTTACTGGGGCGCCATGATGGACGGCGTGGTCTCTTACAGGCCGAACGTTTTCCCCCAGCCGGGCCGGGCGACGCTGTATTCACTGCTGGTGCCGGGACTGGGGCAGGCCTACAACGGTGAATTCTGGAAAGTACCGATCTACATCGGCGGCATCGTCGGATCCGTCCACTACTACCTGGTGAACAAGTCCAATTACGAGCGCTACCGCCGCATCTACATCGAAGCGAACGATCCGGACATCCCGTACACCGGGCCGATTCCGGCCCAGACCGCCCTGTACTACCGGGACGTTTTCCGGCGTTACCGGGACTATTCGGTCCTGGCCATCGCCGCATTCTACCTGCTTCAGGTCATCGATGCGAACGTCTTCAGCTACATGCACGATTTCGAGATGAGCGACGATCTGTCCCTGCGGGTCAGCCCGGCCCTCATCGTTCCCGAGACCCAATATGCCCTGCAATATGCCCCGGCCGTGCCGAACGCCTTCGGGCTGCGCGTAGGCCTCAATTTCTGACACATGAAGAGAATCCTGCTGACCGCCCTGCTCACGCTCTCCTGCCTGTCCCTGCCTGCCCAGAGTATCTTCCAGGCCCCCGGCCGGGTGCGCAGCCTGACCGAGGAGAACCAGCAGCTGCGCTCGCAGGTCGACTCGCTCCTCGCCCTGGTGGACAGCCTCCGCCAGGAGCGTCTGGAAGAGGAGATCGCCTTCCTGGAGGGCAACAGCGACTATGAGGACGAGGAAGGCATCGAATACACGGCGGAACTGACGGACAGCCTGCTGGGCGTGTGGTACGAGACCCGCCGCATCTCGGACTACGTCGAAGGCGAGATCTACGACATGGATTCCGTGACCTTCACTTCCAAACTCTCGGACGAGGAACTGATCGCGCGGATCGAAGCGATGCATTCCTACATCACCGTTCCCTTCAACGAGACGGTCAAGAACTACATCGTCATGTACTCCGAGAAGATGAAAGAGCGGATGGGACGCATCCTGGGGCGCAGCAGCTACTACATGCCCATCTTCGAGGAAGTGTTCAGCCGCTACGGGCTGCCCCTGGAACTCAAGTACATGGCCGTCATCGAGTCGATGCTGGACCCCGTGGCCACCTCACGCGCCGGCGCCCGCGGCATGTGGCAGTTCATGTACACGACGGCCAAGGTGTACGGGTTGAAGATCAATTCCTTCGTGGACGAGCGCCTGGACGTGGAGAAGGCCGTCGACGCCGCCGCCCGCTTCCTGCGGGACAGCTACGAGGTGTTCGGGGACTGGAACCTGGCCATCAGCGCCTACAACTGCGGTGCGGGCAATGTCAACAAGGCCATCCGGCGCAGCGGCGGGAAACGCGATTTCTGGTCGATCTACCCGTACCTGCCCCGCGAGACGCGCGGATACGTGCCGGCTTTCGTGGGCGCCATGTACGCCATGTATTACTACAAGGATTACGGCATCGTGCCGAGCGACTTCCCGGTCCCGGCCGTCGACACCTTCGAGATCGACCGGAACCTGCATTTCAAGCAGATCACCGGCCTGGTCGGCATCCCGATGGAAGAGCTGAAGGAACTGAATCCGCAGTACCTGCACGACATCATCCCGGGCAGCGAAGGGACCTGCATCCTCAAGGTACCGTACAACTGGACCAATGCGCTCCTGGACGTGCCGATGGATTCGCTGTACGCCTACATGGCCGATTCGCTGATCAGCCCGCAGGTCATCAAGAACATCCAGGTCAGCAGCAATGAGACCCGCACCGCCTACAAGGTCAAGAACGGGGATTACCTGGGCCGCATCGCCACCCGCTACCACGTCACCGTGGCCCAGCTGAAAAGCTGGAACAACCTGCGCAGCAACAACATCCGCGTCGGGCAGATCCTGTACATCTACCACAACGGAACCGTTCCGGCGGCCTCGTCCGCCAGTTCTTCCGCCTCTTCCGCGGCTCCGGCGGCATCCGCGCCCGCCACGGCCACGAACCCGGACGATTATGCCGGATACCAGTTCTACACCGTCCAGGCGGGCGATACCTTCTACAGCATCGCAAAAAACTATCCCGGCATCAGTGCCCAGAACATCATGGACTACAACAACATGTCCAGTTCCAAGCTCCAGCCGGGAATGAAAATAAAGATCCCTGTTCTTAAATAGGGCGGGACGGCCCTAGATCATCAGCGCAGCGACCAGTGCCAGAATCGCGTAGAACTCAGGCAGAGCCGCGTAAATCATCGTATTGGTCTGGACATCATGTCCCTGGCTGATACCGATGATACCGTTCGCGCATACCTGGCCCTGACGGATGGCGGACAGCAGGCAGACGAGACCGACGCTGATACCGATGCCGAAGAGCTTCAGGCCGTCAGCGGCGAAATCCCGCGAACTCCAGATCAGGAAAGCGACAAATCCGTACAGACCCTGCGTGGCAGGGAGGGCGGACAGGATCATGTAGCTGGACGATTTGTCGGGATTTTTCTTGAGTGCGCCTTCCGCGGCGTTACCGGCGATGGTCGTACCGATCGAAGATCCGACTCCAGCAAGGCCCAGCATCAAGCCGAGACCGAGATAACCTAAAATTAAGTTGAGCATAGTGATATTGATTTATTTTGTCATTATTTCTTGAGTGGATTGTATTTCAGTCCGCGTCCCTCATAGCCGCTGTTCTTGAAGAACTCGACGAAGTTCAGACGCAAGGGGTGTACGAAGGCGCCCAGGCAGGACATCAGCAGGTTCAGCAGGTGGCCGACGATCAGGATCAGAACGAAGAAAAACCACTGCCAGCTCGGGTTCGGGCCCAGCACCATGTTGCCGAGCCGGTTGAACGCCGCACCCAGCAGGCCGCCGGCCAGTCCGAGGGCGTACAGACGGATGTAGCTGAGCACATCGCCCAGGATGCCCGTCACCATCTGGTAGCTGTCCCAGAGTCCGGCTCCGATGTTCAGCAGGGGATTGCGGCCGGGCTTGTTGAAGATGAAAATGCCCAGTCCGGACAAAACCGCCAGGCCGATGACCATCCATTTGATCACCGTCGCCGGCAGGAACTTCAGCATCGCGACCGCCGCGATCAGCACGCCGCCGACGATCAGCATCGTCCAGCCCAGGGTCGAAAGCGAATTCCTGAACCCGAAACGGCGTATGCAGTACACGGTCTTGAATATCATCGCCAGGCAGATGTGCAGCACACCGACCAGGAGGGCCAGCACCATCTGGGCGTCATAGCCCGCGATCTGGCCGGAGATCATGTAGTTCTTCAACCCCTGCGGGACCCAGGCCGCCTGACGCAGGTCGATTCCGAAGAAGGTCCCCATCAGGATGCCGACGAAGAAAGTCGCGACGCCCAGTACGGAAATCAGCGGTCCGATATTCTCGAACATCTTGATTTTCAGCCACTTCTTATGGATGGCGATACCGACCAGGATCAGCACGATGCCGTATCCGCCGTCGCCCATGCACATCGCGAAGAACAGCAGGAAGAAAATGGACAGCAGCGGTGTCGGGTCGAATTCGTCGTACACAGGCATGCCGTACATGCCGGTGATGCCCTCGAACAGGCGGGAGAACCAGTTGTTCTTCAACTTGATCGGGGGATTGTCCTCCTTCGTGGCGTCCGCCGACTGCCAGTACACGTCCATCTGATCGAACGCCGCCTCCAGGCGTTCCCTGTCACGGGCGGGGGCAAAGCCTTCGAACACGCAGAGGGTGTTCTCGGCAGCGGGAACCGCCGCGACACCGGCCAGATGCAGGTCCAGGCGGGCGCAGAGATCGGCTTTCATCCGTTCCAGTTCCGGCACGCGCTCCTTTGCGCCGGCCAGGCGGCGGAGCGTCTTCTGCAGATGCTGCTCTTTGTCCGCGAGTTCCGCTTCCAGCTTGGCCACATCGGCTTCGGGCATGGGAATCCGGCCCGGAAGGGGATCTTCACCCGCTACGACGAACCAGGTTCCCTCCTTGTTCTGGTCCACCACGGAAAGGGCGTATTCCTCGCTCCATTCGGGACGGAACTGCTTGGCGGACAATTTGTGGAAATGGACCGGGACGCCGGCTTCGGTCAGCTTGCCGAGCATTTCCGTATCGAACGAGCCCCAGACACGCAGGGTCTCTATCTCCTGCTGCAGCTGATGGATCTCCGTCCTGTCATCCGAATAGCGCATGATCATGCCACCCGCCAGGCGCACGATGTCGCCGTCTATGTGCTCGACTTCGGTTCCCGCGGGAACCTCGGCTTTCTGCAGTCCCTGGATCAGGCCGTTGATCAGTTCGATGTCACCGACGATCTTGCGGGAAGCCTCGTCCATGGGCTTGGAGCTGCGGGTGATGTCCACGAGCCCCAGTTCCTGGATGCTTTCCAGCACGGCATCCTGCTGGTTACTGAGCAGGATGAAGGAGTACTTGGTCATTTTCTCGATCATCGCGCAGCCTCCTCTTCTTCTTCCGCCTCGTGGCGGGTTTTCACAATCTTGGACGAGGCCTTGCTGAGGTTCTCCTCGTCCTCCATATAACGCTTGATCTTGCGGATCGCCTCCTGGTACCCGGGAATCTGGACCTTTTCGTAGAGGTTCACCTTCTGGGTCGTCTTCTTGCGGTTGAATTCCAGGATGCGCCGCTTCTCTTCACTGATTTCCGAGGCGATGCCCAGCCGGGTGAGTTCCTTGAGGATGTTCACCCCGTCGGCATACCAGGCCGGCTTGACAAAGGCGTTGAAGGGCTGCAGCTCGTAGTGGATGTCGAAAAGCTGCGGCGTCTTGACACCGGCGACCTTGACCTCGTGGCAGTCCACGTCCGTGATGCGGATCAGCCCCGGTTCGAACTCGTTCCACAGGGCAGCCAGGTAGTCGTAATTCCGGAGCCCCTCTTCGAGTTGTTCCATCAGGCTGGCTGCCTCGGCCTTGGCGGCATTGACGCTGACACGCAGGGCCGACTCCTTGTTCTTCAGGGTAGGGAGGGCATTCTGGCGCATCTTCAGCTGTTTGCCGAGGTTCGTCAGGGACGTCTTGTTGTATTGGAACTTGACAGCCATTGTCTTTACTTGACCCAGTATTTGTCAATCAAAGCCTGCTTGATACCGGTTTCAGCCGGCGAGAAGTATTTGGCGAACAGCTGCCAGACCGTGTTCAGCATCTCCTCGATGGAGATGTTGACATCGATGCTGAGGATGCGCGTCGCATACTCCTTGGCGTAATCCAGGCAGCGCAGGTCGTAGTCGGACAGGTCGAAACCGTTCTCCAGCTTGGTCTTGGCGTTCTGCGCGTCGGCGTACAGACGTACGCTGGCGTTCATCAGCTGGGAGTGGTCCTCGCGCGTCTTCTTGCCCTGGACCAGCTGTTTGAGTCGGGACAGCGAACGGAACGGGTCGATGATGACCTTGCCGGAATCGGGATCCGCACGCAGGAACAGCTGTCCCTCGGTGATGTAACCCGTGTTGTCCGGGATGGCGTGGGTGATGTCGCCGTCATTGAGCGTCGTCACCGCGATGATGGTGATGGAACCGCCGGCAGGCAGCTGCACCGCCTTCTCGTAGATCTTCGCCAGGTCGGAATACAGCGATCCCGGCATCGAATCCTTGGACGGAATCTGGTCCATGCGGTTGGAAACGATGCTGAGCGCATCCGCGTACAGGGTCATGTCGGTCAGCAGGACCAACACCTTCTCGTTCTTGTCCACGGCGAAATACTCCGCTGCAGCCAGGGTCATATCCGGGATCAGCAGGCGCTCCACGGGGGGATCCTCCGTCGTATTGATGAAGCAGACGATGCGGTCCAGCGCACCCGCGGATTCGAACTGGTGGCGGAAATACAGGTAGTCGTCATTGCTCAGACCCATGCCGCCCAGGATGATCTTGTCCACGTCGGCGCGCAGGGCGACATCGGCCATGACCTCGTTGTAGGGCTGGTCCGGATCGGCGAAGAACGGAATCTTCTGGCCGGAGACGAGCGTATTGTTCAGGTCGATGCCGGCGATACCCGTCGGGATCAGTTCGGACGGCTGGCGCCGCTTGTACGGGTTGACGGAAGGACCGCCCACCTCGCGCTCCTCACCCTCCACCTCGGGGCCGCCGTCGATCGGATGGCCATAGGCGTTGAAGAAGCGCCCGGACAGCTGTTCGCTGACCTTCAGGGTCGGGGGAGCGCCCAGGAACTGCACCTCGGCGTCCGTGGGGATGCCCTCCGTGCCGGAAAACACCTGCAGCGTCACCAGGTCACCCTTGGTCTTGACGACCTGGGCCAGGCGGCCGTCCACGACGGCAAGTTCGTCATTGGACACACCCGAAGCCTGGAGCGAAACCGTCGCCTTGGTGATGGCGTGCAGCCGGGTGTAGATTTTCTGATATGCCTTATTTGCCATATTCCTGCAGAAGTTTGTTTAATTCGTCTTGGTACATCTTGTAGTTCTTGCTGTGGAACTCGGAATAGTTCATCTGCCGGACCACATTGATCATTTCCTTGAAAACGCTGCGGCACTGCTCGTAGTTCTCGAACTCGAAATCGTGCGCGCAGACGCCCAGCAGCAGGTCCAGCATCTCGCACTGGCGCTCGATCGGGCAGAGGCTGTCGATCGCATCGAAGGCGTCCTGCTGCAGGAAACCGAAGTCCAGCAGCTCGGACTTCCAGAAAGCCTCGTGGTAGCTCATCGGAACGCCGTCGTCGCCGAGGATGTTGATCTGGTCGCTCATTTCGCGGCCGCGGCGGATCAGCATCTTCGCCCCGACGACCTTCTCCACCCAGCCCGGTTCCACCTTCTCGTCGAGGAAGGAGGCGATTTCGGGATACTCGAGGTACTTGGAATAGGAATCGATCGGGTTGACGGCCGGATAGCGTTTCTGGTCAGCCCGGTTCTGTTCCAGGGCGTAGAAACAGCGGGCCGCCTTCTTGGTGGATTCCGTAACCGGTTCCTTGAGGTTGCCGCCGGCAGGGGAGACCGTACCGATGAAGGTGATGGCACCGGTCTGGCCGTTGTTCAGCACGACCATGCCGGCCCGTGCATAGAAGTTCGAAATGATGGAGGAAAGGTCCACCGGGAACGCGTCGGCGCCCGGCAGCTCTTCCATACGGTTACTCATCTCGCGCAGCGCCTGGGCCCAGCGGGACGTGGAGTCCGCCAGCAGCAGGCAGCGCAGGCCCATCGCACGGTAGTACTCGCAGATCGTCATCGCCGTGTACACGGAGGCCTCGCGAGCCGCCACAGGCATGTTGGAGGTATTGCAGATGATGGTCGTACGGTCCATCAGCTTGCGTCCCGTGTGCGGATCGACCAGTTCCGGGAACTCGGTGAAGATCTCGACGACCTCGTTGGCGCGTTCACCGCAGGCGGCCATCACGATGACATCCGCCTCGCCCTGCTTGGCGATGGCGTGCTGGAGCACCGTCTTGCCGCAGCCGAACGGACCGGGAATGAATCCGGTACCGCCCTCCGCAATCGGGTTGAAGGTATCGATCACGCGCACGCCCGTCTCCATGATGCGGGAAGGACGCGGTTTCTCCCGGTAGCAGCGCACCGCCACCTTGACCGGCCAGCGCTGCGTCATGGTCACGTCGAAGCGTTCGCCCGCCTCGTCACGCAGCTGCGCGATCACATGA
Organism: Bacteroidales bacterium; assembly: GCA_017454335.1. Lineage (GTDB taxonomy): Bacteria > Bacteroidota > Bacteroidia > Bacteroidales > UBA932 > Cryptobacteroides. The sequence continues at coordinate 24,433 of JAFTDE010000022.1, forward strand.
TCCACGTTGTAGGAACCGGCCGCTTCGATCTTCTCGACCTTGTATGTCCCCTTGAAGCTGAAAGGAACCATGATTTTGTGGGGGAGCCAGCCCTCATGCACCTCACCGAGCCAGTCGGCGGCACGCACTTCGTCCCCGACCTGCGCGATGGGCGTGAAGTCCCAGAGGATTTCGCGGTTGATCGGGTCGGTGTACTCGCCCTTCTTGAGGAAAACGTCGGACATCGTCGTCAAGTCGTTCTGCAGACCGTCATAGACGCTGCTGAGCATGCCCGGACCGAGCGTCACTTCCAGCATCCGGCCGAGGAATTCGACCGGATCGCCGTTGCGCAGACCGCGGGTACTCTCGAAAACCTGCACGGATGCCTGTTGGCCGTTCACCTTGATGACCTCGGCCAGCAGGCGGACGCCCTTGACGTCGATGTAGCACAGCTCGTTCTCCGAGACCGGGCCGTCCACCAGAACCGTGACAAGGTTGGAAACGATGCCTGTAACCTTACCTGTAGTATTCATATTCTTTATCTTGTATTTCTGATTTCATCCACGAGTTTGCGGAACAGCTCGCGTCCCTTCTCCGGATCGAGCCGCAGCCAGCGGTCGACGATCTTCAGCCTCGCGACGAAGCCGAGGATCACGTCGATGTCGAAAATATCCAGTTCCGTGATCTGTACGATCTTGTCCCACATCGCGTCGTCCAGCCCCTTTTCACGGGCCAGCAGGTCCGTGAGGGACAGCACGGATTCGATGGCGCCCGCCTCCATGAATTCACCGGCCTCCAGATCGATCACATCCTGGCCTTCCGGCCGGCCCAGCGCCCGGTTCAGGTAGGCGACCTTGGCGTTGCGGACATGCAGGTCGAAGGAGAAGAATTCCCGGATGAAACGGTTCCGGTGGGCCAGAACACGCTCGTAGAACGCCGGCGTCAGGTTTTTGGCCTCGTACCCGCTCAGCAGCAGGTCCAGCAACTCCACGTCGGATCCTTCCAGACGCTCCCGGATCTCATGCAGGACGGGATGGACATGCAGACCCTGATTCTTTTCAGGATCCTGGTCCAGGTCAGGCAGACACGCGATGATGTACTCGTAATTGCGCATACGCGGGAACTACTTCTCGAAAAGGAGTTTTCGGGTCACGGGCCGCAGATAGGCCGCAATCAGGTCCTGGAAGCTCTCATCCGTCATGCTGATGAAGTAGGATCCGTCCTTGGGGCCGATCGTGAATCCGCCGGCGATCTTCTTGGAGAAGGATGCCTGGACGCCTTTGCCCAGGGCGGCGCCCAGTTCCTTGGTGACCCAGGGTTCCAGCTGCGCGCGCAGGGCGTCGGGGAGGATCAGCTGCAGATCGGCGGGTTCCTCGGCCGAGAAATGGCGGCAGACTTCCAGCATGATTGTCTTAAGGAAATCCGGATCGGCCGCGGCGGCCTTGATTTTATCTGCGGAAACCTGCGTCACGACCAGATCCTCGATATCCTTGCGGGTGGCCTGCAGCGCCTGCGCCGAAGCCATCCGGATGTCGGATACGGCCTTGGACTTGAGATCCTCGGCCTGACGGCGGGCCGAACCGACGATTTCATCCGCCTGTGCCTGCGCGGCTTTCACGATCTCGGACGCTTCCTGGCGGGCCTTGGCAAGCAGCTGCTCGCCCTCTTCACGACCCTTGGACAAACCCTCGTTATAAAGCTTTTGGGTGAGTTCCTGTAGTTTGTCGGACATAGTAAGATATGGTTAATAGGTGTTTTAGTATGTAATCATACAAATCTAATAAATTAGTATGTAATCATACAAATCTAATAAAAAAAACGCAACTGTCGAACAGCCGCGTCTTTTTTTTGCAGGTTCCGGAGGCCCGGAAACTATCCCAGGAAGCCCAGCAGGATACCGGCCGCAACGGCGGAACCGATGACGCCGGCCACGTTCGGAGCCATCGCATGCATCAGCAAATGGTTCTCCGGATCGCATTCCATACCGACGGTCTCGGACACGCGGGCGCTATCCGGTACGGCGGAAACGCCGGCGTTGCCGATCAGCGGGTTGACCTTGTGTCCCTCGGGGCTGAGGGCGTTCATCAGCTTGGCGAACAGCACGCCGCAGGTCGTCGCGATGACGAAGGACAGCAGGCCCAGGCCGAAGATCTTGATGGAACGCGCGGAGAGGAACACGTCAGCCTGCGTCGAGGCACCGACGGTCAGACCGATCAGGGTCGTGACGACGTCGATGAGCGGGCCGCTGGCCGTGCTGGCCAGGCGCTTGGTCACGCCGGACTCCTTCAGCAGGTTGCCGAAGAACAGCATGCCCAGCAGCGGCAGACCGGACGGAACGATGAACGCGGTGCAGAGGAAACCGATGATCGGGAAGATGATCTTTTCCTGCTGGCTGACGGCACGCGGCTTCGCCATGCGGATCAGACGCTCTTTCTTGGTCGTCAGCAGCAGCATGATCGGTTTCTGGATGACCGGCACGAGGGCCATGTATGAGTATGCAGACACCGCGATCGCGCCCATCAGTTCCGGCGCCAGTTTCGAACTCAGGAAGATGGCCGTCGGACCGTCGGCACCGCCGATGATACCGATGGCTCCCGCCTCGTTCGGCAGGAAGCCGAAGACGAGGGACAGCAGGTAGGCACCGAAAATACCCATCTGGGCGGCTGCGCCGATCAGCATCAGCCGGGGCTGGGAAATCAGCGCCGAGAAGTCCGTCATGGCACCGATGCCCAGGAAGATCAGCGGCGGGTACCAGCCGTTCCGAACACCGTGGTAGAGGATGTTCAGCACAGAGCCTTCCTCATAGATGCCGACCTTCAGGCCCAATCCCGTTTCAGGGCTGAAGAACAGGGGGATGTTGCCGATGATCATACCGAATCCGATCGGGACCAGCAGCAGCGGTTCCCAATGCTTGACGATACCCAGCGTAATGAAGATCAGTCCGATGACGATCATCACCAGGTGCTGCCAGGTACAGTTCGCAAAGCCTGTGAACGCCCAGAATTGTTGAAGACTGTTGATTATGTTCTCCATCCTGCGTGCTTATGAAATCATTGCGATCTTGGCGCCTTCCAGGATGGAATCGCCGCGCTTGACGAACAGGCCGGTGACCTTGCCGTCCACCGGGGACTGGATCTCGTTCTCCATCTTCATCGCCTCGAGGACAGCCAGTTTCTGGCCACGCTTGACCGTATCACCTTCCTTGACGCAGACGTCCACGATGACGCCCGGCAGGGGAGAGTTGACGGCACGTCCCTCACCGCCGGCGGCGGGAGCGGAAGCCGGAGCCGGAGCGGCCGCTGCAGCGGGTGCAGGGGCGGCGGCAGGGGCGGGAGCCGCTGCGGGGGCGTTCTCGAGTTCGACGGCATACTGGACACCGTTCACGGTGACATCAGCATTCTTGCCTTCTATACCATTGACGGAAACCTGATATTCCTTTCCGTTGATCTTGAATTTGTATTCGCTCATTGTTTTGGTGTTTTTCTGAAATTCTGTCCTTTCTGTGCCCACCGTGCCTCGGCGCGGCGGATGGTGAGGAATCCGGGCTCGGCATCATGGATGCCGCCGGAAAGATAGAGGTGCAGGGCCAGGGCGATCGCCACCTCGGCTTCGCTGCCGCGCTCGGCGTCCAGGGCCAGGGCGATGGCTGCCGCCACCTCGGGGGTGACGCTCCCGCCCTTGGCTGCCTTGGGCTTGCGCTCGCGCTTGTACTTGCCTGTGAATATGTTGCCCGAAAGGGTATAGATGCCGAAGAGGATGGCAAGTGCCAGGAAAACGGTCGTTACGGCGATCAGCGTCAGCGTCCAGCCGTGCGGGTCCGTTTCCATCACCCTCTTCGCCCCTTCGGTCATCTGCAGGAGAGTCATCATAGCGGCAGATTATCGTGCTTTTTGGCGGGAATGTCCTGCCGTTTGCCATCCAGGGTCTCCAGGGCGCGGATCACGCGGAAACGGGTGTTGCGCGGCTCGATGACATCCTCGATGTATCCCTTCTGTGCAGCCTGGTAGGGGTTGCAGAACAGGTCGTTGTATTCCTTGATCTTCTCCTCGCGCACCTCGGGGCTCTCCTTGGCGTACAGCACGTCGACAGCGCCCTCGGCACCCATCACGGCGATGTTCGCGGTCGGCCAGGCGTAGTTGATGTCGCCGCGGAGCTGCTTGCAGCTCATCACGATGTGCGCACCGCCGTAGCTCTTGCGCAGCGTGACCGTCACCTTGGGCACGGTCGCCTCGCCGTAAGCATACAGCAGCTTCGCGCCGTTGGTGATGATGGCGCCGTACTCCTGCTGCGTTCCGCAGAGGAAGCCCGGCACGTCCACCAGCGTGACCAGCGGAATGTTGAAGGCGTCGCAGAAGCGCACGAAGCGGGCCGCCTTGCGGCTGGCGTTGATGTCCAGCACGCCGGCCAGCACGTTGGGCTGGTTGGCGACGACACCGACGCTGCGTCCGTTCATGTGGGCGAAACCGACGATGATGTTGCGTGCGAAGTCCTTGTGAACCTCGAAGAAGTCGCCGTCATCCACGATGCTGCGGATCACGCCGTACATGTCGTATGCCTTGTTGGGGTTGTCGGGAATGATTTCGTTCAGCAAGTCGTCCACGCGGCCCACCGGATCGGTGGTCGGCCGCAGGGGAGCGGTCTCCATGTTGTTCTGCGGAAGGAAGCTCAGCAGGCGCTTGATCGTATCGACGCCTTCCTGCTCGCTGTCCGCGGCAAAATGGGCGACACCGCTCTTGGAGGCGTGCACGGAGGCTCCGCCCAGCTCTTCCTGGTTCACTTCCTCGCCGGTGACCTGCTTGACGACGGCAGGACCCGTCAGGAACATGTACGAGGTGTTGCGGACCATCACGGTGAAATCCGTCAGGGCGGGGGAATACACCGCACCGCCGGCGCAGGGGCCGAAAATGCCGCTGATCTGCGGAATCACGCCCGAGGACAGGATGTTACGCTCGAAAATGTCGCCATACCCGGCCAGGGCGTCGATCCCTTCCTGGATGCGCGCGCCGCCGGAGTCGTTGAGACCGATGAACGGGACGCCGTTGCGGGCGGCCATATCCATCACCTTGCAGATTTTTTCAGACATGGTTTTGCTGAGCGAACCGCCGCTGACGGTGAAGTCCTGGGCGAAAAGATACACTTCCCGTCCGTCGATCGTACCGTGACCGGTCACGACGCCGTCCCCGTCCGGGTGACTGGCGTCCATGCCGAAATTGACACAGCGGTGCTGGACAAACATGTCGAATTCTTCGAAACTGCCGGGGTCGAGGAGGAGTTCAATCCGCTCGCGGGCAGTCAACTTACCCTTGGAGTGCTGGGCCTCGATACGCTTTTCTCCGCCGCCAAGACGGGCTGAAGCACGGCGCTCCACCAACTCCTTTACCTTCTCTGTCTGTATACTCATATGATTTTTGTGAGCCTCTATTGCTCTAACCTACAAAGATAGTAATAAATTTCAAATGCTCAAGCCTGATGGGCGGGACGAAGCAGATCCAACACGACTTTGACCGGATTGAAGGTCTCGACGGGCACTTCCACGAACAGGGTGTTCCAGTCGCTCATCGAACCGTTCCACAATCCGGGCAGTTCCAGCGCTTTGAGTTCGCGTCCCTGGAAACTCTTGGAGGAGATCAGGCCGGTCTCTTCGTCGACATAGTCCAGCAGGTCGAACTTGCTGCCGTCGTGGCGGCGCAGGCAGCAGACCAGGTCCACCGGATTGAAGTGCGTGGCGGCCTTCAGCGCCGCAACGGCCCCGGGATCGCCGGGATTGATCTGGGCCCCTTCGAGGATCTGCAGGGAGGTGGCGCCGTCCTTGTCACGGATGATGAAGGGACCGCCGCCGGGCTCGCCCTCATTCTTGACCATGCCGCAGACGCGGATGGGACGGTCCAGTTTGGCACGCAGCGCCTCGGCGCGGTCGCGGCTGTCCTTGGCCGGCGGCATTTCGATGCACAGCTCATCGCGCAGGAAGGCCTCGATTTCGTTGCACAGTTCCTGGCACTCCGGCGTGGCGAAAGGATCGTCCTGAACCTGGTTGTAGACGGGGACGTAGGAGAGGTTGGCCATCTCCTTGCGCACCTGCGTCAGCTGGTCCAGGGCGAAGATGTATCCGTGGATGCGGTCGCGCAGCTCGAGGGCGCGGCCCATCAGGACCTTTTTCCAGCGGTATGTAACGGGCTGCATGCGCTCCACGCAGACGTTGTCGATGTTCTTGATGGACACGAGTTCGGCGTCCAGCGCGTTCAGGTTGTGGATCAGGGCGCCGTGGCCGGCCGGGCGGAAGAGCATCTGCCCCTCGTCCGTCAGGAAGGGCTTGTTGTCCTTGTCCACCGCCACCGTATCCGTGGACTTGTCCTGATAGGTGAAACGGATGTTGTAATGGACGCCATAGCGCTTCTCATATTCGTCCTTCACCTCGGAAAGGGCCGCTTCGAACAGCGGACGGTGCTCCGGGGAGATGGTGAAAACCAGGTTGACGCCGCCGTCGGGGTCGCGCATGTACGCCTGGCCTTCGACCAGGTGCTCGGCGAAAGCCGTACGCGCCTCCTGCGGGTAGCGGTGGAACTTCAGTACGCCCTTGGGCTTGCTGCCGTATCCCAGGCCGCTGTCCAGCAGCAGTTCCTCGGCCACGTTGCCGCCCTCCTTGAACACCGCCGGATCCCAGAATGCGAATTTGCGGATGTTTTCGGCGAGTTTGCGGACCGCGTCGTTGGGCTCTTTCATGCCGGCGAAGATGTCCTTGAACATACGGGAAGCCGCCCCGGAAGCGGGAACGAACTTGCAGCGGCCCTTCACTCCGGCGCTGTCGGCATAGGCCTCGGCCTTTGCGATCCCTTCCTCCGAGAGGACTTCTATCCCGTGGCCGGGCGTGGCCGGCGCGACAATCTCGAGCCAGGGAAAGCCTGTCTCAAAGCGTTTGATTTGCTGTTGAATCTTGTCCATACTATTACTATTCTATAAAAAATTCGCGTCTGTAGCGGTATTTGACCCGCAGCTCGTTGAAACTGTCCGGATTCATCCGGAACATGAAATCGTCCGTGAAAATCGGATAATTGTACTGGAACACCGAGGCGATCTCGCCCTGGGACTTGCCGCGCAGGTCCAGCCGGACGGCGTCCCGGACGGCCACGTCACCCACGGGGAAGAAGTCGTAGAGTTCGCTCAGGCCGTAGAACCGGGCCACGGAACGTACCGCCGAGCGGGTCGCCAGCAACTTGCCCTGATACGAGTACCCGGACACGTGGGGCGTCGCGATGTCCGCCACCTCCATCAGCTCGCGGTTGATATCCGGCTCGTTGCACCAGGCGTCGATGACCACCGGACCCAGTTTCGGAGCCGCATCGATCAGCGCCGCCTCGTCCACCAGTTCGCCCTTGGCCGTGTTGATGAAGAAGGCGCCGGGCTTCATCTTCGCAAAGAAATCCGCATCCGCCATGCCCCGCGTCGCGTCGTTGACGGGCAGGTGCATGGTCACGATGTCCGACTGGGCCAGCAGGCTGTCCAGGTCGCAGAAGTCCTCGGGACCTTCGGTGCGTGCGCGCCAGGGATCGTAGCGCAGGACCTTGAAGCCCAGCATCCGCGCGCTCTGCTCAACCCGCCCGCCGACATTGCCCACGCCGAGGATGCCGAACACCGCGCCCGTCAGGGAAATGCTCTTGCGCGAGGCGGCTCCGTACAGGGCGGAGAAGACGTAGTTCATCACGGCGCCGCTGACCGTTCCGGAAGCGTTCTGGACATGGATTCCGTGCCGGGTGCAATAATCCATGTCGATGTTGTTCACGCCGATCGTCGTCGTCGCGATCATCTTGACGCGGCTGCCCCGGAGCATCCGGGCGTCGCAGCGGGTCCGGGTCCGGATCACCAGCGCATCGGCGTCCCGGATGTCCGCACGGGTGATGTCCTCGCCGTCGATGTACGAAACGTCGGCGTAGGGTTCAAACACGCCCTTGATGAAGGGGATGGCGTTGTCGATGACGAATTTCATTTGAGAATCAGTTCTTTGACGGGATCTGACCAGGGGCCGTCGCTGATGAACAACTCGTCCTGGCGCAGCCGTGCGTTCAGTTTGGCCAGGAGGATGTCCTTCTGGAAGTACAGCTGGCTCCGCACGACGGAACTGCTGACGGTCACCGTCAGCCTTCCGTCACGGAAGAAACGGCGGGTCGTGTACGGACCGGCGCCGGAGACGTCGTTCCAGACGGCAAAAATCCGCTGGGTATTCAGGGGAGCGCGCATCCGCGAGGCCTGGATAAACTGCTTCAGGGCTTCGGAGAGGGGAATGGCCTCTTTGCGGGATACACGGTTCTTATCCATCGATCTGGGTGAATGTCCCGCCGCTGGTCTCGAAATAAGCGCGGTCGGAAGTGATCCGGTCCACCAGGGCACTGATGCGCGTCTTGTTCGAATCGGTCAGGAAGATCTGGCCGAAATCGTTCCCGGCGACCATCTGCAGCAGGTTGGTGATGCGGTTGATATCCAATTTGTCGAACAAGTCGTCCAGCAGCAGCATCGGCGGGAATCCGTACTTGTTCTTCATGATTTCATACTGGGCGAATTTCAGCGCGACCAGGAAGGACTTCTGCTGGCCCTGGGACCCGCAGCGGCGGATCGCCTCGCCGTCCATCCGGAACAGGAAATCGTCCCGGTGGACACCCGCCGTCGTATATCCGAGGGCGCGGTCCTTGTCCCGTACCGCCCGCAGCAACAGCGAGAGCGGGCCTTTGCCGAGTTCGGAACGGTAGGCGATGTCCACCTGCTCGCTTCCGCCGGAAATCCCGGCGTAAAAAGCGGCGACGGAGGGCACCAGCTTCCGGACGAATTCCTCCCGCTTGGCGTACAGCACGGCGGCTAATGCGTCCATCCGCTCGTCCAGCGTGTCCAGCAGCGTCCCGTCCGCAGCGCCGTCCTTCAGATAGCGGTTCCGCTGGGCCAGCAGGCGGTTGTACTGCTGGGCCGCCACCAGGTATTCCCGGTCCATCTGGGACAGCACGGCATTGACGAAATGCCGGCGCTCTTCGCCGGAATCGCTGACCAGCGAAGTGTCGGCGGGGGAGACCATGACGACCGGCAGCACGCCCAGGTGCTCGGAAATGCGCGTGTAGGGCGCGTCGTCCCGTTTCATCTGCTTCTCCTTCCCGTCCCCGCAGTGCAGGGTGAAGCGCGACAGGGTGCCGTTTTCCATCCGGTACGTCCCCGCAAGGGAAAAACCGGCCGTGCCGTAGCGGTAGTTGAAACGGTCGGAGGAGACGATGGCGCTCTTGGTCATCGACAGATAATAGATGGCGTCCAGCAGGTTGGTCTTGCCGCTTCCGTTGTTGCCGCTGATGCAGTTCAGGTTGGGGGAGAACTCCAGTTCCTGGAGCTCGATGTTACGGAAATCCTGAATGATCAGTTTGGTCAGTACCGGCATGGTTCGTGTTTGTGGCGACTTCAAATATAGGCAAAATCTGCGAGGAAAACGAGAAAACGAAGATTATTTTGACCTGTTGGAATTATACGTAAAAACTATTAAATTTGCAGGCTAATTTTTGAAAATCAAACAAAACACTGATATGGCAAACGCAAAGAAAAAGGACATCGAAGAGATCCGCAAAGAGAACGCAGAAGCGACCGTGTCCTCCGCTGAAAAATTCTACAACGAAAACAAGAAACTCATCTGGGGCGTCGTCTGCGCCGTGATCGTGATCGGCCTGGGCATCCTCGGATACCAGAAATTCATCTACCAGCCCAAATGCGCCGAAGCGATGCAGCAGTGCTATCCCGCCGAGATCAACTTCCAGAAAGGCGAATATGAACTGGCCCTGAACGGGGACGGCAACACCCTCGGATTCGCCCAGATCATCAGCGACTACGGCACCAAGGCCGGCAAGGCCGTGTACCTGTACGCCGGTGTGTGCGAACTCCAGCTGGGCAACTACGAGAGCGCCCTGGGCTATCTCAAGAAGTACAACGGCAAGGATTCCATCATGAAGGCCCGTGCCATCGGCTGCCAGGGAGACGCCTACGTCGGTCTGGAGGACTACAACCAGGGCATCGCCTGCTTCGAGAAAGCCGCTGCCGCCGCTGACAACGTCTTCGCCGCCACCTACCTCTTCAAGGCCGGCCAGGTCTATGAGAAGATCGGCGACAACGACTCCGCCCTGCGCTGCTACCGCGAGATCAAGGACCGCTATCCGCAGAGCCTCGAGAACTACAACATCGACAGCTATATCGCAAGAATCGAAGCACTTTAATTTATGGGAAGAGCATTTGAGTTCCGCAAGGAGCGGAAAATGAAGCGCTGGGGCCACATGGCCCGCACCTTCACGAAACTGGGCAAGGAAATCACGATCGCCGTCAAGCAGGGCGGTCCCGACGTGACCGGCAACCCGCGCCTTCGCGCCCTGATGGCCGAGGCCCGCAGCGAGCAGATGCCCAAGGAGAACATCGAGCGCGCCATCAAGAAGGCCACCGAGAGCAAGCAGGGTGACTTCAAGGAGGTCGTGTACGAGGGCTACGGCCCGTTCGGCATCGCCTATCTCGTCGAGACGGCGACCGACAACACCACCCGCACCGTCGCCAATGTCCGCAGCTACTTCAACAAGTGCGGCGGCACCCTGGGCACCAGCGGCAGCGTCGCTTTCATGTTCGACCACAAATGCGTCTTCCGCATCAAGGAGACCGACGGGATGGACCTGGAGGAACTCGAGCTCGAACTCATCGACTACGGTGTGGACGAGGTCTTCGAGGAGATCGAGGTGGACAAGGACGACAACGAGACCAAGGTCGTCGTCATCTACGGCGACTATGCTTCCTACGGCCAGATCCAGAAGTACATCGAGGACAACGGATTCGAACTGGTCTCCGGTGGATTCGAGCGCATTCCGACGACCGAGCTCAAGGAGGTCACGCCCGAGCAGCGCGCCACCCTCGAGAAGCTCACCGGCATGCTGGAGGACGACGAGGACGTCACCAACGTCTACACGACCCTCAAGCCGGAAGAGGAATAAAGCTGTTCCCGAAACGAAAAAAAAAGAACCGACGGTATCCCGCCGGTTCTTTTTTATGTCCGCTCCGTCCGCTTACCGGGTCGGCCGGGACAGCTTTTCAATGATGCCGTCCAGCATCCCGTACAGGCCGGGAACCGTTTCCGGGGTCACCGAATCGCACAGCACGGCATGGCCGACGGTCTCCGGGACGGCTGCCAGCTGGTCCTGCAGACGGCTTCCCTTGTCCGTGAGCGAAACGATCATCTGGCGCGCATCCTTCTTGCCGGGGGTGCGCGTCAGGATGCCCTCCGCCTCCATGCGTTTCAGCAGGGGAGTGACCGTATTCGTCTCCAGCATCAGCCGCCTGGCGATGTCGTTCACCGGCTGCGCGTCCTTTTCCCAGAGCACCAGCAGCACCAGGTACTGCGGATAGGTGAGGCCGTACTCCGACAACAGCGGATGGTAGGCCTGGGTTATCAGACGCGAAGCGGTGTACAGCCTGAAACAGAGCTGGTTGTCCAGTTTGAAACGTCCGTCCATTACAGCATCGCTTCAATGTCCGCCTCGAAAGATTCAGGCTCGGCCGTCGGGGCGAAACGCTTGACGACGGTGCCGTCCCGGTTGACGAGGAACTTCGTGAAGTTCCACAGGATGTCGCTGTCCTTCTCGACGCTCTTGCTGATACCCTTCAGCAGTTTCTGCGTCGCCTTGGCCTTGAGTCCCTTGTACTCCTCGGTGGGGGCGGCGGACTTCAGGTAGGTGAAAACGGGATCCTCGGCGGCTCCGTTCACGTCGATCTTCTTCATCAGCTGGAAGGTGACGCCATGGTTCAGGCGGCAGAACTCGGCGATTTCGGCATCGGAACCGGGCTCCTGGTGGGCGAACTGGTCGCAGGGGAATCCGAGGATGACCAGACCGCGGTCCTTGTAGCGCTGGTACAGGGCCTCCAGGCCATCGTACTGGGGGGTGAAGCCGCATTTGGACGCGGTGTTGACAATCAGGAGCACTTTGCCTTCGAACTGCGCGAGGTCCATCTCGACGCCCTTGTTCGTGAGGGCTTTGAAATCATAAATCTTTGCCATAGTCGTATTGTTTTATCTGTTAATATATCGTTCGCGATGCAAATATAAGACTTTATTTTTATATCGCAAGCGATATTTATATTATTTTGAGGAAAATGTTTATCTTCGACATCGTTTAACAAACATTCGTACGACTTATGAAAAAATACGTATGCAACATCTGCGGATACGAGTATGATCCGGCCGCCGGTGATCCCGACAACGGAATCGCCCCCGGCACCGCTTTCGAAGATCTCCCCGCCGACTGGGTCTGCCCCCTGTGCGGCGTCGGCAAAGACGATTTCTCCCCGGCAGAGTAAAGCGCTGTCCTGAATGAAAGAGGCTGGCCCTGATGGGTCAGCCTCTTTCCATTTCATCGTTATTTTCCGAAAAGCGGCGTGGACAGGTAGCGTTCGCCGGTGTCCGGCAGAAGCGCGACAATGAGTTTGCCGATGTATTCCGGATTCTTCGCCAGGGCGTAGGCGGCGCTGAAAGCCGCACCGGAGGAGATGCCGACCAGCAGGCCCAGCCGTTCTGCGAGCAGGCGGGCGCCGGCGAAGGCATCGTCGTCCGTAACGGGAATCACCTCATCCACATATTCCGCCAGGTAGGTTTTCGGCACGAATCCGGCGCCGATACCCTGGATTTTGTGCTTGCCGGGAACGCCGGTGGTGATCACGGCCGAGGAGGCAGGTTCCACGCCGACGATCCGGACGGAGGGCTTGCGGGCTTTCAGGCCCTTTCCGGTGCCGCTGACCGTGCCTCCGGTGCCGATTCCGGCGACGAACACGTCGACCTGGCCGTCGGTGTCCTGCCAGACTTCCCGGGCGGTAGTCCGCTCATGGGCGGCCGGGTTGGCGGGGTTGGTAAACTGGCCGAGGATGACGGCTCCGGGGGTCTGGCTGCAGATTTCCTCCGCCTTGGCGATGGCGCCCTTCATGCCTTCCGCACCCGGTGTCAGCACGAGGGTCGCCCCGTACGCGCTCAAGAGGTTGCGGCGCTCGACGCTCATCGTGTCGGGCATGGTGAGAATGGTTTTGTATCCTTTGGCGCGGGCCACCCAGGCCAGTCCGATGCCGGTGTTGCCGCTGGTAGGTTCCACGATGGTCGCGCCGGGCCGGAGGGTGCCGGACTGTTCGGCGTCCTCGATCATCGCCAGGGCGATGCGGTCCTTGACGCTGCCTCCCGGATTGCTGCGTTCGAGTTTGAGCGCGATGCGCGCCTGCTGGCCTTCCAGGCCGCTGACCTCCAGGAGCGGGGTGTTCCCGATCAGGTCAGTAAGATGGTGGTATATCATAACTCGGTAAATTTAATCATTTTTTTCATTTTGCCCTGCTCCGCCGGCGGCAACATTGCCCCGGGCGCGCTTTCCGCAGCGGAGCGAGGACGAATCTCCGCGCGCCCGGGGCAAGCTGCCGCCAGGCGACGGAGGCTCAGTTGAACGCCTGCTCCAGGTCGGCGAGGATGTCGTCGATGTGCTCGACACCGATCGAGAGGCGGATGGTGGTCGGGGTGATGCGCTGCTCTGCGAGTTCCTCGGGGCTGAGCTGTGAGTGCGTGGTGGTGTAGGGGTGGATGACCAGGCTCTTGACATCCGCCACGTTCGCCAGCAGCGAGAAGATCTTCAGCGAGTCGATGAATTTCCAGGCGTCTTCCTGCGTGCCCTTGATCTCGAAGGTAAAGATCGATCCGGCTCCGTCCGGGAAATAGCGCTGGTAGAGCGCGTGGTCGGGGTGGTCGGGCAGCGCGGGATGGTTGACTTTCGCCACCTTGGGGTGCCGGGACAGGTACTCGACCACCTTCAGGGCGTTCTCGGTATGGCGTTCGATGCGCAGCGGAAGGGACTCGACGCCCTGCAGGAGGATCCAGGCGTTGAAGGGACTGATGGCGGCGCCGGTGTCACGCAGCAGGACGGCACGGATGCGGGTCACGAAGGCGGCCGGTCCGGCCACGTCGGCGAATATGGCTCCGTGGTAGCTGGGATCGGGCTTGGCCAGGGTGGGGTATTTGTCAGCGTTCGCTTTCCAGTCGAATTTGCCTCCGTCCACGATCACGCCGCCCAGCGAGCTGCCGTGACCGCCGATGAACTTGGTCGCGGAGTGGACGACGATGTCCGCGCCGTGGTCCAGCGGTCTGGCGACGATGGGCGCAAAGGTATTGTCCACGATGAAGACAATGTTGTGCCGGTGTGCCACGGCGGCGATGCCGTCGAAGTCGGCGACGTCGGAATTGGGGTTGCCGAAGGTTTCGGCATAGATGACCTTGGTGTTGGGGCGGATGGCGGCTTCCAGCGCTTCGAGGTCATTGAGGTGGACGATGCTGTTCGTGATTCCGCGCGTGGCGAGGGTGTGGGTGATCAGGTTGAACGATCCGCCGTACAGGTTGTCGGCGGCGATCAGGTGGTCTCCCACCTGGAGGACATTCTGCAGGGCGTAGGAGACGGCCGAGGCTCCGGATGCGACCGCCAGGCCCGCTACGCCTCCTTCCAGGGCGGCGACGCGCTCTTCGAAGACGGACTGGGTGGAGTTGGTCAGGCGGCCGTAGATGTTGCCGGGATCGCGCAGGGCGAAACGGTCGGCGGCGTGCTGGGAATTGCGGAATACGTACGAGGTCGTCTGGTAGATGGGGACGGCGCGGGAATCGGAGGTCGGGTCGGGGGTCTCCTGGCCTACATGGATGGCCAGCGTTTCAACGTGGTAGTTCTTGGTGCTCATATCTCTTGTTTTTTAATTGTTTCCTTTTTGGGGCCGGCTGCGGTCCGTTCCGCCCGTGCTTTCCGCAG
>JAFTDE010000023.1 GCA_017454335.1 Bacteroidales bacterium
AGGGGGCTTTCTCCTTGGCCTGCGCGAAGAGGTCGCGGACGCGGCTGGCGCCGACGCCGACGAACATCTCGACGAAATCCGATCCGCTGATGGAGAAGAACGGGACGTTCGCCTCCCCTGCCACGGCCTTGGCCAGCAAGGTTTTGCCGGTGCCCGGAGGGCCGACCAGCAGGGCTCCCTTGGGGATCTTGCCGCCCAGCGCGGTGTATTTTCCGGGGTTCTTGAGGAAGTCGACGATTTCCATGACTTCCTCCTTGGCACCGTACAGGCCGGCAACGTCCTTGAAGGTCACGTTGACCTTGTTCTTGTCCGCCAGCTTGCCCGTGGCCTTACCCACGTTGAAGGGGTTCATGCCGCCGCCCGCTCCGCCGGGACCGCCGCCGCCCATGTTGCGGTTCATGCCCCGGAACATCCAGACCCAGAACAGGACCAGCAGCAACAGGGGCAGGATCCACTCGAGGATGTTCCCGAGGATCCGCGCGTTGTTCTCCATGATGACCATGACCTGGTCGGACTTGTCCAGTTGGGCGTTCAGCCGGGAGAAGGTGTCTTCGGGCTGGAAGGCCGGAGATACCAGGAAGGTGAACTGCGGGGACTTCTGCGGCACTTTGCCGCCGGCGAAAAGATCCGTGTATTTGTACATCCGGTCCGGTTTGACCGTGACGTTTCCCTTGAAATCGTTGCGGACGAAATGGATTTCCTTGACGTCGCCCGCGAGGATCATTTCACTGACCTGCTGCCATTCGATTTTCTGGGGCTGCGGACTGCTGTTCCCAAACAGCATCCAGACGATGCCTCCAATCAGTAACAAATATATGATTGCGGTCAGATTGATGGTTATGACGCGACCGCCTTTTCTGTTCGGTTGTTTCCTGTTGCTTGCCATCTAGGGTAGAATTAGTAACTTTGCGAGCAAAGATAACAAAAAAAAAGCCAATGCACGAAGAAGCCCAAATCATCTGGTATGAAAAGCTGAAATCGACGAATGACGAGGCCAGGAGGCGTCTGGCGGAGCTTGCCAATCTGTCTGTCATTTCGACAAAAAGTCAGTCTGCGGGGCGCGGACAGGGCGATCATACCTGGTACAGTTCGCCCGATACGAACCTGACCTTCACCTTCGTGCTGCATTATGCGGATTTCGCCGCTCCCCTGCCGGTTTCGGATGCCCTGCTGATCACCTGCCTGACGACCCTGGGAATCCGGGAATACCTGCTGGCCGAAGGGATCGAGGCCCGCATCAAATGGCCCAATGACATCTGGGTCGGAGAGAAGAAGATCTGCGGCATCCTGATTGAGAATATCCTGGACGCAGACCGGGTGGCCCACAGCATCGTCGGCGTGGGACTGAACGTCAATGAACAGGGATGGCCGGAGGAACTTCCCAATCCCGTTTCCATGCTGGAACTGACCGGTGTCCGGCGGGATCTTCCCGCTGCGCTGGAGCGCCTGCACGCCCAGATCTGCCGGCACGCGGCCATGCTGGACACGCCCGAGGGCCGGGCGTATCTGCTGGAGACGTTCAACCGGTATATGTTCAGGCTTCCCGCAGGGAACTGATCATGGCGGCGGGATCGGCGGCCTTGAAGACGGTGCTGCCCGCAACCAGGATGTTCGCGCCGGCTTCGCGGAGGGGTCCCGCGTTTTCCATGTCCACGCCGCCGTCCACCTCGATCAGGGCCTTGTCCCCGCGCTTGTCGATCTCGGCGCGCAGGGCCGCGATGCGGTCCAGGCTGTCGTAGATGAATTTCTGTCCGCCGAATCCGGCGAATACCGACATGATCAAGAAGTAGTCAGCCTGCCCGATGTACGGGAACAGGCGCCGGACCGGCACGTCCGGGTCGATGGCCAGACCGGCCTTCATGCCCAGCGAACGGATCTTGGCGAGGTATTTCCCGGTCTTGCAGCGGGCGGCCTCAAGATGGAAACTCAGCATTTCGACCTTGTCCTGGGCGAAGCGGTCGATCCAGCGTTCGGGATGGACCACCATCATGTGGACGTCCTTGGGCTTGGTGGCGATTTTGCTGACGGCGTCCACCACGGAGAAACCGAAGGACATGTTCGGAACAAAGGTGCCGTCCATCACGTCCAGATGGATGATGTCCGCATTTTCATTCAGCATCCGGACGTCCTTGTCCAGGTGCAAAAAATCGGCTGCAAGCAGCGAGGGGGCTATTTGAAGTGACATACGACGTGATTGAGTAGTTTGACGAATTTATCCAGCGACGCCAGTTCGAGTTTCTCCCCGGGTGCATGCACGCCGCGCAGGGTCGGCCCGAAGGAAATCATGTCCAGCCCGGGGAACTTGGTGAGGAACAGCCCGCATTCCAGTCCGGCGTGGATGGCCTTGACCTCGGGTTCGGTATCGAACAGGGTCCGGTAGGCTTCGACGCATTGCTTGAGGATCGGGGACTGGACATTCGGGGTCCAGCCGGGATACTCCAGCGTATGTTCGACCTGCGCCCCGGCCAGCTGGAAGCAGGCGGCCACCTTGGCGGCGGCCATGCGGCGCTCGCTCTGCATCGGGCTGCGCTGGCTGGTGACGATTTCGAGGGTCTCCCCTTCGATGCGTACACTGGCCAGGTTGGTGGACGTCTCCACCAGTCCCGGGATGTCCTGGCTCATGGCCAGCGGACCGTGCGGGCAGGCGAAGAGCGCGCGGATGATGCGGTCCGCGCCGCGGATGGCCCGCTCCCGGCTGCTGCCGGCTGACGCTTTGCAGGCCAGCCCCGGTTCCGTGACGTGGAATTCCTCCGAAAGGGCCTGGCCGAAGGCGGCAAAGCGCTCCCGGGTGGCCCGGGGATCCGGGACCGCGACGAGGGCCGAGGCCTCCCGGGCGATGGCGTTGTGCTTTCCCCCGCCCTGGATCCCGATCAGCTGCAGGCCGTGCGGTAGTTCGCTGCAGAGGAAACGGGCGAGTTGCTGGACCGTATTCGCGCGGTCTTTGTTGATGTCGTCGCCGCTGTGGCCGCCGACGCCGCCGCTGATGCCGATCTGCAGCTTTTTCCATCCCCTGCGGACCGCTTCGCGCCGGAGCTCGAAACGGACGAGGGTGCTGAGTCCGCCGGCGCAGCCGATGAACAGCTGGCCTTCGTCCTCGGAATCCAGGTTGATCAGGGTCTTCCCCTCGAAGAATCCGCTCTGCAGCGCTTCCGCCCCGTCCATCCCGGTCTCTTCCGAAATGGTGAAGAGGCACTCCAGCGGACCGGTGGGCAGTTCGCTTTCCAGCAGGGCCAGGCAGGCCGCAATGCCGATGCCGTCGTCCGCACCCAGCGTCGTGTCCTTCGCGATCATCCAGCCGTCCTCGATCACATAGGGGATCGGGTCCCTGGCGAAATCATGCTCGAAGCCGGCGTTCTTCTCGCAGACCATGTCCTGATGGGCCTGGAGCA
This sequence comes from Bacteroidales bacterium, assembly GCA_017454335.1. Classification (GTDB taxonomy): domain Bacteria; phylum Bacteroidota; class Bacteroidia; order Bacteroidales; family UBA932; genus Cryptobacteroides. The sequence continues at coordinate 3,390 of JAFTDE010000023.1, forward strand.
CGATGGCGGGGACATGCTCCTTGCCTTTCGATGCCGGGCGGGAAATCAGTACGTTGCCGGTGGGGTCGGTTTTGCAATCCAGATGGTGCGCAGCGGCCCATTGCTGCAGATACGCGGTAATCGGACCTTCGTGGCCCGATTCGCGCGGGATCCTGGTGATCTCCTTGAAGATTTCCAGAACAGATGCGGAATCCATGATGTATGGGGTTTAGTGCTCGCTGGGAGCAAGCGTGGTTTCGATGTCGGTGACGTATTTGCGGAAGACCTTGTCGATGGCCATCAGGTCCGTCACTGTGTTGCAGGCATGCAGCACGGTCGCGTGGTCCTTGCCGCCGATTTCGGCGCCGATGGTGGCCAGCGAGCAGTTGCTGATCAGCTTGCGGCTGAGGAACATCGCAATCTGGCGGGCCTGGACGATCTGGCGCTTGCGGGACTTGGACAGCATCTCGTCGCGCGAGACATTGAAATATTCGCAGACGGTCCGCTGGATCTTGTCGATGCTCATGTCGTACTTGTCGTCGCCGATGATCTTTTCGGTGATGTGGACGGCCAGGTCGACGGAATTCTCCTTGTGGCTGACCGTGGCGTGGGCGATGACCGAGATCAGGGCGCCTTCCAGTTCGCGGAAGCTGGTGCGGATGTGCGCAGCCAGGTACTCGAGCACTTCGTCGCCGATCTGGACGCCCTCGCGGAAGCAGCGCGAACGGAGCATCTGCAGCCGGGTGTTGTAATCCGGATAGGTCAGTTCGACGGACAGGCCCCATTTGAAACGGGACAGCAGGCGCGCCTCGAAGTTCTGCAGTTCGGCCGGCGAGCGGTCGGAGGTGAAAATCAGCTGCTTGCCGTTCTGGTGCAGGTGGTTGAACACGTTGAAGAAAGCGGACTGGGTACCGGCGCCCAGCAGGTCCTGGATGTCGTCCACGATCAGTGTGTCGATCTTGCTGTAGAAATTCAGGAAGTCCGTCAGCTTGTTGTGCACGTGCACGGCATCCATGTACTGGGTCTTGAACTCGTTGCCGGTGACATACAGGACGATCGAGTCGGGATGACGCTCCTTGGTGGCCAGTCCGATGGCCTGTGCCATGTGGGTCTTTCCCAGGCCGGGGCCGCCGAAGATGAACAAGGGATTGAAAGGAGTCTTGCCGGGAGCGGCGGCGATGTTCTCGCCCGCCGTCATGGCCATCCGGTTGCAGTCCCCCGCGACCAGGTTGCCGAAACAATAGACGGGATTCAGCCTCGGATCGATCTGAACGCGGTGTACGCCGGGATAGACGAAGGGGCTGGGATTGCCGGACGGCTGGAAAGAGCCCACCTGGATGCTGGGGTTGCGGGGCTCCAGCCCTTCCATTGCAGGCACTTTCATGGCCGGCTGTCCCTGTACGGGACGCAGCACGTACACGAGGCGTGCATCCGCACCGATCACGCGCTTGAGCGTCTTCTTGATGACGTCCAGGTAGGCGGTCTCGAGATATTCGCGGAAGAACTCGGAAGGAACTTCGACGGTCAGGGTGGAGTTCACGAAAGACACCGGCTTGATCGGTTTGAACCAAGTCGAGAACGGCTGGGGTTCGATGATCTGCCCGATGATGTGCAGACAGTTCTCCCATATGTCCATATGTCTTTCTTTAATTTCCATCGTGATTGGTTTCGGGTACAAAAGTGGAGGAAAAAAATTTCATAAAAAAATCTTTTTCCTATTGACTTTTTATTTTTTTTGTTGTAAAATATTGCTGAAAGGAAATCAAAAACAGAAAATTCTAATTCTTTGAAATCCAATCGTTTGGATGATAAGAAAAATGTAACTCACTTATTTTAGTGAATATTTTGTTTAAAATCTTTCCAAATAAATGCTTTTATGATTTTTAGCCCCTGCACGCTGCTGCATGAGGGGAAAACCGCGATTTGATCCGGACGGGTTTTCAGCGCCTCCGGGTGGAGCTGTTGGCGGGGTCGATCTCGACGAAGAAAGCGTCCTTGTATTTTTCCTTGATTTTCGGGAAAAGGGCGCGGGCTTCCTGTTCGGAAGTGCTGACGCCGATGACATAGCGGTACAGGCTGCCGGCATGGACGACGCTTACCTTGTATCCGAGGAAGGCGGGGTCGTTTTCCTTCAGCAGTTTTGCTCCGGCAAAGATCTGGGTGCCGTAGCGGACGGCTGCGGCGGGCGGCGCCTGCTGCTCCTGCTGCGTCTGCGGCTTCGGGCTATCCTGGCTGGCCTGGGCGGGCTGGGCGCTGTCCCCTGCCTGCTCCGGAGCGGGGTCGGGATCAGGAAGGCCGCGGCTGACGCTGTGGTCGTATTCCTGTTTGTATTCCTGGAAAGCCAGGAAGAGGCGCCGGGCGATTTCATCGCGCTGATCGGCATTGCGCAGCTGCGTGAGGTCCGTGCTGTTCGAGATGAAGCCCAGCTCGCACAACACGGCCGGCATGGAGGTCCGCCACAGGACCAGGAACGGGTCCTGGGAGATGCCGCGGTTGTTGCGGATCGGACCGCCTTTCATCTTCTCCGCGATGATGTCCGCGAAACGCAGGCTCTGCCCCAGATTGGCATTCTGCATCAACTGCATGAAGATGTAGGACTCGGGATTGCCGGGGTCGAAGCCCTGGTAGGTCGTGCTGTAGTCGTCTTCGAGCAGGATCACGGAGTTCTCCCGCTTGACCATTTCCATATTGAGGGCGAAGAGATCCCGGTCCTTTTTCTCGGATTTGCCCAGCACGTGCACGCTGTAGCCGTTGGCGGAGGTGTTGTCGGCGGAATTGATGTGGATCGAAATGAACAGGTTCGCGTCGGCGTTGTTCGCCTTGGCGGCCCGGTTGATGAGCTCGATGAAGGTATCGTTGGTCCGGGTCAGGATGACCTTGACGTCCGGGCAGCCTTCCTGGATCCGGGCGGCGAGACGCTTGGAGATATCCAGCGTCAGGGTTTTCTCATAGGTTTTCTGGTCCTTGCTGACGGCGCCGGGGTCGTGTCCCCCGTGCCCGGGGTCGATGACGACGGTACGCAGGCCCAGCGGGTTCTGTGCGATGAGCGAAATGCCGAGTGTAAGCGCCAGAATGGCACAAATTGTGTGTTTGAGAAAATAGTTGTACATTTGTCTTTTGCAAAAATACGAAAAAAATTGCGAAATAGGGGCTTCAGATACCTTTTATTTGCTGTGCTGCTGTTGGCATTGTGCGCTCCGGACGTGGCCGCCCAGCTGCGCCGGAACCGGCGTGCCGCTCCCGGACAGTTCGGCGGGAACATCGCGCACACGGTCGCCGCTCCCCCGGATTCGGTCACGCTGGCCCTGCGGGATTCGATGATGCGGGCCGATTCGCTGCGACAGGTCGACTCCGTGGCCCTGCTGTCCAAGAGCTCGCTGGAAGCCCCCGCCTTCTCCGCTGCCAAAGACTCCATCGTCGAAGTCTTCCACGACGGCCAGCGCCGGATCTTCTACTACGGCGACGTGACCGTCACCTACCAGGACATGAAGCTGACCGCCGCCTACATGGAGTACGACATGAACAGCTCGACCGTCTATGCGCGGGGCGTCCTGGACACCCTGACCGGGGAATGGACCGGCCAGCCCGAGATGGTCCAGGCGGGCAAGACCTACAACATGGAGGAACTCTATTACAATTTCGATACGCGCAAAGCCCGGATCAAGAACATGATCACGAACGAGGACGATGCGATCCTGCACGGGCAGAACATCAAGATGATGCCGGACCAGAGCGTCAACATGACCCAGGGCAAGTACACGGTCTGCGATGCCCCCGATCCGCATTACTACCTGTCGCTCTCCTCGGCCAGGATCGTTACGGAGCCCAGCCAGAAGACGGTTTTCGGACCGGCCCAGCTGGTGGTCGAGGGCGTCGGCCTGCCGCTGATCCTCCCCTTCGGATTCATTCCGGAACGGCCCAAGCGGGCCACCGGCCTGCTGCTGCCGACCTTCGGCGAAGAGGCCGCCCGCGGATTCTATGCCCGTGACATGGGCATGTATTTCGTGCTGGGCGACCATGTGGACATTTCCCTGACCGGCGACTATTATACCCTGGGATCCTGGGCCGTGAACCTGAATTCCCGATACAAGTTCAATTACAAGTTCAGCGGCAATCTCTCCTTCGCCTACTCCAAGGACCAGACCGGAGAAAAGGGCACCCCGGATTTCTACCAGAGCACGAACTTCGCCTTCCGCTGGTCGCATTCGCAGGACGCCAAGGCCCATCCGGGGTCCTCGTTCAGCGCTTCGGTGAACTTCTCCAGCCCGTCGAACAGCCGCTACAATTCCCACAACGTCCAGGAAGCCCTGCAGAACCAGATCTCTTCATCCATCTCCTACGGACACAACTGGAACGGTAAATTCAACCTGTCCGTGAATGCCCTGCACAGCCAGAATTCCCGGGACAGCTCCTACACCTTCACCCTGCCGAACGTCTCGATGTCCATGAGCACGATCTATCCGTTCAAACGCAAGAACCGGGTCGGCAAGGAGCGTTTCTACGAGCAGATTTCCTTCGGATACAGCGCCTCGCTGTCGAACAAGATCAGCTTCAAGGCCTCGGAGTTCATGAAGGAGGGTTTCTTCGACCGTTTCCAGAACGGCATGACGCACAATTTCTCGATCGGCCTGCCCAGCCTGACCCTCTTCAATTATATCAATATCACCCCGGGAGTCAGCTACGGCATGAACTGGTTCTTCCGCGCCAAGGATTATGCCTACAATCCCGAGACGGACAAGGTCGAGGCACAGGACAGCGGGCAGTTCGGCGCGTTCGGCGTGACGCAGACCTATTCCGGATCCGTGTCCGCGAACACCCGTATCTACGGTACCTTCAATTTCGGGTCGGACAAGGCCATCCAGGCCATCCGGCACATCATCACGCCGTCGGTTTCGATGAGTTTTGCGCCGGATCTGGGCACCTATGCCAACGGATACCGGACCATTTATTATACGGACCAGAGCGGCACGGAACGGGAGTACCAGTACAACCGCTACAGCGGCCAGATGGGATCGGTCCCGGGGCGCGGCAAATCCGCTTCGGCTTCCTTCTCCATCGGCAACAACATCGAGGCGAAGGTGCGCGACCGCACGGACACGACCGGCGTGGGCAACAAGAAGATCAAGCTGATCGACCAGCTGAACATCAACGGATCCTACAATTTCCTGGCTGACTCGATGCGCCTCAGCACCATCAGCATGTCGATGTCCACCAACCTGTTCAGCAAGGTCAACATCAGCGCCAGCGCGAATTTCGACCCGTATGCCATCGACGGCGACGGACGGCGGATCAACAAGTTCAACGTGGCCCAGAAAGGATTCCTTCATCTGGCGCGCCTGACCAACGCCTCGGCCTCCATGTCCTTCTCGCTGAACGGCAAGGGCGCCGGCGTCGGCAATGCGGGCGGATCGACCGCCGATTCCTACAAACGCGTCTATACGCATCCGATCACCGGAGAATACATCCCCGGCGGATGGCTGTACTATACCAATCCATCGGCCCCCTGGTCCATGAATTTCAGCTATTCGCTCAGCTACAGCAAGAGTTACGCGAAGGACGAGGAAGGCGTCCTGCAGACCCGGCACAACATCATGCAGACCCTGGGCGTGACGGGCAATTTCCGGATTACGCCCCGCCTGTCCATCAATGCCAACACGGGTTTCGACCTCAAGGCCATGCAGCTGACGACGACGCAGATCAGTGCGACTTACGACCTGCACTGCTTCAATATCTCCGTATCCTGGGTTCCGACCGGAACCTGGAAATCCTACAGCTTCTGCATTGCGGCCAACGCTGCGCAGCTGGCGGATCTGCTGAAGTTCAGAAAGAGCAGCAGCTATTGGGATAATTGATTTTTCTTCGTATATTTGCGTTGGATTTCCCGATCGGGAAATGTTAACAAATAATCTTTACAATATGCCACACAGCTTATTCGAGCTCAGTAAGATGAGTAGAGAGCAGCTCGAAACCATTGCAAACGAACACAACATCAAGGGACTCAAGAAGATGGACAATGAGCACGTCGCTTATGCCATCCTCGATGTCGAAGCCCAGGAAGAATCTCTGAAACCCGTTGCGGAAAAACCGCGCAGAGGACGTCCCCGCAAGACGAAAACAGCGGAGTCCGCACCGGCAGCCGCGCCCGCCGCGGAAGCCAAGTCCGATTCCCCTGCACCTGCGGCGGCTGAATCCAGTGCGCCCAAGAAGCGCGGCCGCAAGCCGAAAGAGGCCGCCCAGAGCGCTCCTGCCGCGAAGGAAGCCGCGCCCGAGAAGGCCGAGAACGCCCCCTCCCCTGCCAATATACCTGCCGAAGCGCCCAAGAAGCGCAGCCGCAAGTCCGGCGCCAAGCCGGCTCCCGCGCAGGAAAGCGCACCGGCAGACGCTCCCGCCGAGACCCCGGCGCAGCCTGCTGCCGCCCCGGCTCCGGCTTCCCATCCCCAGAATCAAAATCAGAATCAGAACCAGAACCGGCCGCAGAACGGCCAGCAAAACGGTCAGCAGCGCCCCAACCAGCAGCAGCGTTTTCGCGCCCCCGAGTACGAGGGTACGGTCGAAGCGACGGGCGTGCTGGAGATCATGCCGGACGGTTACGGTTTCCTGCGTTCTTCGGATTACAACTACCTGAACTCTCCGGATGACATCTATGTCTCCCAGAACCAGATCAAGGTCAATGCCCTCAAATCCGGCGACACCGTGACCGGCGAGATCCGTCCTCCGCGCGAGGGCGACAAGTACTTCCCGCTGGTGCGTATCAAGTACGTCAACGGACGTACGCCGGAGTTCATCCGCGACCGTGTGCCCTTCGACTTCCTGACTCCCCTTTTCCCGGACGAGAAGTTCAACCTGCTGGGCAACGGACACGAGAAGGACATTTCCTGCCGCATCGTGGACATGTTCTCCCCCATCGGCAAGGGCCAGCGCGGTCTGATCGTCGCCCAGCCGAAGACCGGTAAGACCATGCTGCTGAAATCCATCGCCAACGCCATTTCCGACAACCACCCCGAGGTGTACGAGATCGTCCTGCTGATCGACGAGCGTCCCGAGGAGGTGACGGACATGCAGCGCAGCGTGCGCGCCGAGGTGGTCGCCTCCACCTTCGACGAACCGGCCGAGCGCCATGTCAAGGTTGCCAACATGGTCCTGGAGAAAGCCCGCCGGCTGGTCGAGTGCGGACACGACGTCGTGATCCTGCTGGACTCGATCACCCGCCTGGCCCGTGCTTACAATACGGTCCAGCCCGCTTCGGGCAAGGTCCTGACCGGCGGTGTGGACGCCAACGCCCTGCAGAAGCCCAAGCGCTTCTTCGGCGCGGCCCGCAACATCGAGGGCGGCGGTTCGCTGACCATCCTCGCGACGGCGCTGACGGAGACCGGCTCCAAGATGGATGACGTGATCTTCGAGGAGTTCAAGGGTACCGGCAACATGGAGCTCCAGCTGGACCGCACCCTGTCGAACCGGCGCATCTTCCCGGCCGTCAACGTGGTCCTGTCCGGCACGCGCCGTGACGACCTGCTGTACGACCGTTCGGCCGCCCAGCGGATCTGGATCCTGCGCAAGCTGCTGGCCGACATGAATCCGACCGAGGCGATGAACTTCATGCTGCAGCTGATGGACGAGTACAAGACGAACGCGGACCTGCTGGACAACATGAACAAGGTTTCCCCGCGCGACGCGAAGTATTACGACAGCTACTAGCCCATGATCTCCGCCTTCGACGAGACTGTATGCGCGCCTGCCACCGCTGTGGGGACAGGCGCGATCAGTATCATCCGGGTCAGCGGCCCGGATGCGCTGGTCGTGGCGGACCGTGTGCTGCGGCTGCGGAACGGCAGCGTGCAGGATGCGCCCGGATACAGCCTGAAGTTCGGGACGGTCGAGGACGGCGGTGCTACGCTGGACGAGGTGCTGGTGGCGGTTTTCCGGGCTCCGCATTCCTATACGGGTGAGGACGGCGTCGAGATTTACTGCCACGCCTCCCCTTTCATCGTCGAGCGGACACTGCAGCTGCTGGTTTCGGCCGGCTGCCGCATGGCCGGTCCCGGCGAATTCACCCGCCGCGCCTTCGTGCACGGCCGCATGGACCTGGCGCAGGCCGAGTCCGTCGCCGACCTGATCGGGGCCTCTTCCGCCGCGGCGCAGCGGGTGGCGATGCACCAGTTGAAAGGAGACTATTCCCGGGAACTGCGCGTACTGCGCGATGAACTGGTCCGGATCGTCTCGCTGATGGAACTGGAACTGGATTTCAGCGAGGAGGACGTTACTTTTGCCGACCGCTCCCGCCTGGAGACCCTGCTGCGGGAGTCGTTGCGGCACATCGATGCGCTGGCTGGATCCTTCCGGACCGGGAACGCCATCAAGAACGGCGTGCCCGTCGCCATCGTGGGGGCGGTCAACAGCGGGAAGAGTACCCTGCTGAACGCTCTGGTCGGTGAACAGCGGGCCATCGTCTCCGATGTGCCCGGAACCACGCGGGATACCGTCGAGGAATGTGTGACGCTCGGCGGCGTGCTGCTGCGCTTTATCGATACGGCGGGGCTGCGCAGCCGTGCCGGCCGGATAGAAAAGATCGGCATCGCCCGGACGTACGAGAAGATCGACCAGGCGCTGATCGTCCTCTGCGTCCTGGATGCGACACGCCCGGACGAAGTGCTGGCGCACGAAGCAGCCCGGGTTGCCGAACGGATGGACCAGTTGCAGCAGCGGCTGATCCTGCTGTTGAACAAGTCCGATGAGGCTCCGGGACGGCCGGTCCCTTCAGGTCTCCCTGCGGGCCCCGTTTTGGCCATTTCCGCCCGGACAGGGGCCGGACTGGAGGCATTGCGCTCCGCTTTGGCTGACGCCGCCGGGCTGGGTTTTGGCGCGGATGCCGGACTGGGCAGCTCGATGGTTACCAACCTCCGCCACTACGAAGCCCTCACCCGTGCCGGAGAAACGCTCCGCCGCGTCCTGGACGGACTCGCCGGCGGCATCTCCACGGAACTGCTGACCCAGGACCTTCGCGAGGCCATCCGCGAACTCGGTTCCATTTTCGGCGAAATCACCACCGACGAGATCCTTGGATCCATCTTTGAGCGGTTTTGCATCGGAAAGTGAAAAATGAAACACTATGAAACGCCGTGAAAAGCGATGAAACGTTGTATCCGGCTGAAAGAATCTAATAGGCCTGTATAAAGGCCCATTCTATTGCAAAAAAAGTTTCACTCCGTTTCAGTAGGTTTCATTACGGGGGACAAAACTAACCGTGAAATCAGCTATAATAGCTCGTACGTTTTCGCCCAATACCAGAAAGCCTCGGGCAAGGAGCGGCGCAGACGCTGGAGTTCTTTGGGCATGTTGTCGAAGATGGTGAGCGCGTGAAGGTCGCGATCCTTGCCGTATTTTTCTATGCCGGTGAGGCCGTTCTGGAAACTCGTAGCAAGATAGGCTGCCTTGGAGGCATCAGCCGCAGCCTGCTCGATGTAGTAATTGCGCTGGTACATATATCCCTTGATGCGCATCAGACCGTCCTGGAATTCGTCAAAACGGCCCTCCCCGATCTGGCCGCGGGTAGTGAGGCACAGGGCGCTTTGACGCACATCTTCATAATAGCGGTCGATCTGGCCTTCCATCTTCCTGTAACCGAGTTCCACCTCGGAGACTTTACGGAACGATGCGTATGCGTCCTTGAAATCATCCACCACGTTGAAGAGGCAGCTGATGTCGAAGAGCTGCTTGATGATTTCCAGCGAACATCGGCGGAGTTGTCCGGCCCGGTCTTCCTTGTAATACGGAATACCCAGCGTATTGGGGCCGAATGCCGTCAGTTTGTCGCCCAGAATGTCCTCCTTGGAAGGGACACGGACCTGCAGCGGCTCTCCGTCAAGTTTGAAGAAAGGACTGTCGATGGGCAGCAACCGGGTATTGCTGTACGGATTCTCTTCATACAGGACATCCAGACGGATGAACGACTCTTCATCGTCTTTTCCCCCGAAGACGACTTCATAGAAACTCTTGAAATGGCTGGCCGGAAGGTCTTTCCCGCCGTGTTCGGTCCTCACGGGGATGATGTTCAGAAAACCGTGCTCCTCCAGATTCTTAAGGTGGCCCCGAATATCGACGCCCGGCGGGCAGATGACATCGACATCGATACTGAGTCGGTTCAGCGTGTCTTTCTGAATCAGAAGAAGCGAGCTGCCGCCCTTGAATATCACGGGAGCGCCGGCATCCACCAGCATCTCCAGAAGGGCAAATGCCCGGATGACCTTCTCGAGCAGTTGTTTATTGTTGTAGCCCAGCTCTTCCGAGCGCCGGACGATCCACTCTTTGGAAAAAGATTCAGTCGATATCATACTCGCTGTTGTCGTAAATGGTTTGGATTTTATCCGCCACATTCCTGCGACGTGCATACCGCAGAAGCCGTGACCGGTTGATGGCATAACTGGAGCGCGCATAATGCATGATACGATGATACTCACCTCCCTGAAGATAATAGAAATCAGGGTCGCAGTACATATCGACCAGCAGTTTCTCAAGTGTCGGCACTTTGATGCCGTCGATGGTCTGCAGCGGAGACTCCGACGTGAGATTCTTCACGAACACGGCACCCCGGTCCATATTCACATACTTGTAGATGAGATCCGCGTCCGGACGGAGATAAACCGTTCTCCCCTCTTCCTGCAGGCGATGGAAAACCGTCTCCGCAACGTCTTTCTCCACCTCGATATACAAGACCTGGTTGGAGGGCAGATGGTGCATGAACTGAAATAGCCATGGGCCTTCATACACGCACATACCCACCTCCGGAAAGGCCTCGTGGAACTGCGCATAAAGTGTTTTGGCATCATCACCTACCTCGGGTTCAAACACCTTTCTCTTGTCGGCGACAGTATATATGCCACGCCCCACGCGGACAAGTCTGCCGGCATCCGCCATCCGCGAAAGATACCAATTCAGCCGGGTTCGGTCCAGATTGAGCTGTCCGCCGAGTCTGTCCTGAACGTCAGACACGGTGAAACTGTCCATTAAGGATGCGGCCTCCAGAATATGCTCTTCAATCGTCATCTTGGCAATGCGCCTTAATTATGCATCGCAAAGATACAATTTTCGGCAATAATTCCAAAAATTGCCGAAAGTTTATTATTGCTTGCTCTTGAGAATCACCAATGTATCCCCCGCCCGGAGCACCGTATCACCGCGGGGAATGATTTCCTCATCGCCCCGCTGAATCAGCAGGACCAGACCATCGGCATCGAACTCACTGATGGCGTGACCATCCCGTTTCCCGCCTTTCTTGACGGTCTTTTCCAGCAGGAAGGTCTCGGTGTCCTCAAAGGTCTTCGTCACCAGAATGACCCGGTCTCCTGCCAGCAGGACAGTGTCTCCCCGCGCCGTGATCCGCTCCTTTCCGCGAATCACCAGTGCAATCAGCATATTCCCCGGCAATCCCAGATCCATCACCTTCTTCCCGTTCCATTTGCTTCCGGGGCCGATGTCGATGCTGCTGAACTGCATCTCCGTCCCCTCCGAATAGTCGTTGAAGGTCTTCATCACATTGTCCCCGGCATCCAGCATATCCAGTTTCCGCGCCACCCAGGGAATAAGCGACCCCTGCAGGGAAATGGAAATGAGCACGATACAGAACACGATGCTAAACAGGTCGCTACCCAGGTTCCCCACGCCCGTGAAAGCCATGATGGCGAACACGATGGATGCCGCACCACGAAGGCCCACAAAGGAGACCAGCCACTGCTGGGATGCTGCATACTTCCTGAATGGCGTCAGGATGCCGAAAACCGCCGCCGGACGGGCCACCAGCAGCATGAAGGCCGATATAGCCAGCGCCGGAAGGATGGCCTTGCCCAACATCGCCGGACGAGCCAACAGGCCCAGCAGGAAGAAGATCAGCACCTGCATCAGTCCCGTCAGTCCGTCAAAGAACGCCACCAGCGACTTCTTGCCCTTGAATTCCTCGTTCCCGAGCATCACACCGACAATATAAGCACTCAGGTATCCGTTTCCGCCCAGCACGTCCGGAATGGCAAATGAGGCGATGGCAACTGCGAAGATGAAGAGCGTGTCGAATCCGTCCGTAGAAAAATGCATCCGTTGCAGCGCCCA
>JAFTDE010000024.1 GCA_017454335.1 Bacteroidales bacterium
GCGCCACGAAGGATGTGGTAACGTACACCCGGAAGGTCCTTGACACGACCGCCACGGACCAGCACGATGGAGTGCTCCTGGAGGTTGTGGCCCTCACCGGGGATGTAAGCGTTGACCTCTTTGGCGTTCGTGAGCCGTACACGGGCCACCTTCCGCATTGCGGAGTTCGGCTTCTTGGGAGTCGTGGTATAGACTCTCAGGCACACGCCACGCTTCTGAGGGCAAGCATCCAGCGCGCGAGATTTGCTTTTCACAACGATAACCTCGCGTCCTTTGCGAACCAATTGTTGAATTGTCGGCATAGTAAAACTAATAATAAAAAATACAGCCCCTTTTTTGGGGGCTGCAAAGATAGATAGAAAAATTCAATTAACAAAGTTATAAACAGCGCAAAACTATCTGTACGCTGCAAATTCAATGTCTTTGGCGGCGCGGTCGGCGAACTTGGGCGATCCGGAAGCCTTCTCCAGGTAGGTCTTGACCCCCGCGGCGTCACCCTTGCGGGCGGCGATGATGGCGTGCAGGTACTGCACCGGATAGTCCTGGCAGTGGATCGCGGCCTCGGCCTTGTCCAGCTGGCCGGTCAGGATGTAGGCCAGGGTGGTGTTGTTGCAGCAGCCCGGCGCATCGGCGAGCTCCTCGGCGGCCTTGGCGTAGTTGCCGTTCAGGATGTCGACGGCACCCATGTTGGCCTTGGCGAAGGCGTGGTCCGCACCGGCGGCGCGGAAGGCGTTCGCGGCGGCGGCCAGGTCACCCTTGTGCAGGGCGATCACGCCATTGGCGTTGTACAGGTCGGCGTCCACGGTCTTGACCTTGGCGAAGGCGTCCGCGGCGGCGGCATCGTCACCCTTCTGCATCAGGGCGACGCCCTTGTTGAAGCGGGCGACGTCGCTGCCGAAGCGCTCGACGGCCTTGTCGTAGATAGCGACCTTCTGGTTCAGGTCCTGCACGATGGCGGCGGCGTGCAGCAGCGCGGGCTCGTCTAGGGCGGACTCATTGCTGGCCAGCAGGGCGGTGATCTCCTCGTCGGTGTAGTTCTGGTACTCCGCGTTGGCGATGAAGCGGGCGCGGCGCAGCTCCGGGAACACGTCCTTCTGCAGCTCCGTGAAGATCTGCGACATGTTGCGGATCTCGCTTTCGCGGACAGCCGGGTCGCTGTACATCGACAGGACGCGCAGGATCAGGTCCTTGTCCTGGATGTTCGACTCAGCCACGGCCTGGCGGAAGCCCTCCCAGTCCTGGCCGATGCTGCGGATCTCGGGGGAGTCGGCGGCGACGCTCTTGGAGATGCTGGACCAGGCCTTCTGGGCCGAGGAAGCACGGTCGTCGGACAGCTTGTCGTTCAGGACCTTGCCGCCTTCCGGCGAAGCATAGGCGACGATCTGCGTACCCTTGATGGTCGTGCGCTCGTCTTCCTGGTATTTCTTCAGGGCCTCCTGCAGCGCCTTGATCGACTCGGAGCGGAGTTCGCTGGACTTGACGTTGGCGGAGTTCTTGTCATAGAGGATCTGGCCCTCGGTGCTCTGCGCGATCACGGCCTGATAGCCGTCAGGCTTGTATCCGTACAGGCCGGAGGTCTTGACCAGCATGTAGGTGGTGTTGCAGCCGTCGGCGACCTTGACGGTCGGGATCTCGATGCGGCTGCCGTTGTACATCGCCACGCTGCGCAGCTCCAGATGGGATTTCTCCATACCGGGCTCGTAGTCGAAGACCATGCGCTCGGTGACCGATCCGCCGTTCTTGGGGACGACCTTGTTGTTCTCCTTGATCTTCTCGCCCTGGTACACGTAGGACTGGCCGACCTGCTGGCCGCCTTCATACACCAGCACCGGCGTGACGATCATCGTGGCCTTCGGGTGGAAGTATCCATCCGGATAGGTGACGGTGATGGTGACGGGAATCTTGCCTGCGGTGGCCACGAGGACCTCGGGGGTGCACTGGATCTTGACATTCTCGGCCATTTTCATCTGCTCGGCGCGGGACTTGCCGCACGCGGACATCGCAAGGACGAGAGCGCAAAGTGCCAAAAGTTTGATAATGGTTTTCATTATAGAATAATTGTACTGGTTTGTCAATGATACAAAGGTAACGTTTTTTTCCTTAACTTTGCGTACTATGGATACGCTGGAACTGCAGAAGCTCAAGAACAAATTCGACATCGTCGGCAACGATGCCGCGCTGAATCATGCCCTGGAGACAGCCGTAGCCGTGGCGCCGACTGACCTGACGGTGCTGATCACGGGGGAGAGCGGTGTCGGCAAGGAGGCCATCCCGCGCATCATCCATCAGTACAGCCGCCGTCGTAACGGCAAATTCCTTGCCGTAAATTGCGGCGCAATCCCCGAAGGCACCATCAACGCCGAACTTTTCGGCCACGAGAAGGGGGCTTTCACCGGCGCCGTGGGCGAGCGCAAGGGCTATTTCGAAGAAGCGAACGGCGGCACGCTGTTCCTGGACGAGATCGGCGAACTGCCCAAGGAGACGCAGGCCATGCTGCTGCGCGTGCTGCAGAACGGCGAATACATCAAGGTCGGATCGTCCAAGATCGAGAAGACGGACGTGCGCATCATCACCGCCACGAACGTGGACCTGGCGCACGCGGTCGCGATGGGCAAGTTCCGCGAGGACCTGTACTACCGGCTGAACGCCATCCAGCTGCTGATGCCCGCCCTGCGCGAGCGCCGCGACGACATCTACCTGCTGTTCCGCAAGTTCACGGCGGACTTTTCCGAGAAATACGGCCTGTGCAAGATCGCGCTGACCCACGACGCGATCCTCATGCTGAACAAATACCGCTGGCCCGGCAACGTGCGCCAGCTGAAAAACGTCACCGAGACCATCACCGCGCTGGAATCGCGCCCCGTCACCCCGGGGAGCGACCGCATCGAGATCGGCCCCGACCGCCTCGCGCAGTACATTCCGGACGAGAAGGACAGCCTGCTGCCCGCGACGCTGGGCGGCCAGGGCACCGGCATGTCCGATTCGGACAAGCAGATGATCGTCAAGGCCATCCTGGACCTCAAGCAGGAGGTGGACCGCCTGCGCGGCATCGTCGAGAGCGGCGGCGCCCCGGCCCATGCGGCCCCGGCCCATGCGGCTCCGGTCCACTCCGCCCTGCCGGCCACGAACTACGGCGTGCACTACGCGCCGGACGAACCGGAAGAGCAGGGGATGGTCGAGGAACAGCCCCAGGAACAGGACCTGTCGCTGCGCAAGGCCAACGACGACATCATCGAACGGGCGCTGGCCCGCCACGGGGGCAAGGTCAAGCTGGCCGCCGCCGAGCTGGGCATATCCGAGCGCACGATCTACCGCAAACTCGCTGAAAAGAAAGGACGATGAAAAGACTGCTGTACTGCCTGATCGCTCTCGCGCTTACATCCTGCGGCATCTACTCCTTCTCCGGCACCTCCATCCAGCCGGACGAGCAGACCGTCTGCATCCCCTTCGCGGAATACACGGCCCTGCGGGTCAATCCCTCGCTCAGCAACGACCTGACCGAGGCGCTGCGCACGCGCTTCCGCAAGATGACGCGCCTGGAGCAGGTCGAGATGGACGGGGACCTGGAACTGGAATGCACCATCACCGGATACGACGTGTCGGCGACGGCGGTCACCGCGGATGAAGTCGCGGCCCGCAACCGCCTGACCGTGGCCGTCAAGCTGGTGTACACCAACCGCAAGCATCCCGAGAGCAGCCTGACGCAGAATTTCTCGGCCTATTCGGACTACGATTCGACCAATTCGCTGGATGCCGTCGAGTCTTCGCTGTGCGTGGAGATCATCGACAAACTGGTGGAAGACATATTCAACGCAACGGTAGCGCAATGGTAAACGACATCACCCAAATCGACCTGGACTCCCTGCTGGGCGTGATCAACACGTACCCCTGGTACAGCGCGGCGCGCAAGGAACTCTGCGTGCGCATGCACCGTTCCGGAGCCTGGAGCCGCGCGCAGTACGCCGAGGCGTCGCTGTACTTCGGATCGCGCCGTATCGTCTCGGACCTGATCGGCGACGGCGTCCGGGAGGACTGCTCGGACGACCAGCTGACCGACCTGCTGAAGGCCTTCATCGCGGACCTCGAACCCGCGGCCCCCGCCGCGTCGGCCCCGGCCCGCACCCCCGAACCCGAGCCGGAAACGCATTCCGTCTATGTGGTCGGCGGGGATTATTTCTCGCGGGACCAGTACGACAGCGTGCGCCGCAAGAGCGACAACATCTTCTCGCGTTTCGCCACCCAGCAGGCCCCGGCCAGCTATTCCATGCCCGAATACGACCCCGGCGACATCTGCACCGAAACGCTGGCCCGGATCTACCTGGACCAGGGGTATAAGGCTGAGGCAAAGGAGATTTATTCGAAACTAATTTTGCGATATCCGGAAAAAAGTGTTTACTTTGCATCCCTTATTGAAAAGATAGACAAAAATTAAACGGAATATGAACGCTATTTTCACGATTCTCATCGTTCTCATCATCATCGCCGCCGTGCTTCTGGTGGCAGTCGTCCTGCTGCAGAACGGCAAGGGCGAGGGTCTCGCCAGCAACTTCACCGCCGGTAACCAGACCTTCGGTGTCCGCCAGACGGCCGACATCCTCGAAAAGATCACCTGGGGCCTCGTCGCCTTCATTCTCGTCGTCTCCATCATCGCGTCCTTCACGATGACCTCCAACCAGGGTGGCATCGATGTGACCCGCCAGATCGAGAACGCGCAGACCGAGCAGCAGCCGGCCTTCCCGACCGCCCCGATCCAGCAGGAAGCCCCTGCGACCGAGAACGCTGAGTAAGTCGTCCCGGATCCCTGACAATTTGTCAGTGGAATAACATTTGACCTGTATATCGTCGGTCCCACTTGCGGGGCCGACGATTTTATTATGGAAAACAGGTACGAATTCTTAAGCAAGTACGCAGTCGATCTGAATGAGCTGGCTGCGAAAGGAAAGTTGGATCCGGTCATCGGCCGGGACGACGAAATAAGGAGAGTCCTGCAGATTCTCAGCCGCAGGACGAAGAACAACCCGATCCTGGTCGGCGAACCGGGTGTCGGCAAAACCGCCATCTCGGAGGGAATCGCCGCCAAGATCGTCAACGGGCAGGTCCCGGAGAACCTCCGGAGCCGCAAGGTGTATTCGCTGGACATGGGCGCGCTGATCGCCGGCGCGAAGTACCAGGGCGAATTCGAAGAGCGGCTGAAGGGGGTCGTCAAGGAGGTTGTCGAGAGCGACGGACAGATCATCCTGTTCATCGACGAGATCCACACGCTGGTCGGCGCGGGCCGCTCGTCCGGCGCGATGGATGCCTCCAATATACTCAAGCCCGCGCTCGCGCGCGGCGAGCTGCGCACCATCGGATCGACCACCCTGGACGAATACCAGAAGTATTTCGAGCAGGACAAGGCGCTCGAGCGCCGTTTCCAGAAGGTGATGGTGGACGAGCCCTCGCCCGCCGAGAGCATCGCCATCCTGCGCGGCCTGAAGGAGAAATACGAGAACCACCACCGCGTCAGCATCCAGGACGACGCGCTGATCGCGGCGGTCAACCTCTCGCACCGCTACATCAACAACCGTTTCCTGCCGGACAAGGCCATCGACCTGGTGGACGAGGCGGCCTCCAAGCTGCGCCTGGAGATGAATTCCGTCCCCGAGCCGATCGACGACCTGAACTGCCGGATCCGCCAGCTGGAGATCGAGAAAGAGGCGGTCGGCCGCGAGGGCGTCAACCTCAAGCTGGAGAAGATCGAGGAAGAGCTGACCCGCGCCAAGACGGAGCGGGAGGCCCTGGAGAAGCGCTGGAAAGAGGAGAAGGGCATCGTCACCGAACTGAACAACCTGCGCCAGCAGATCGAGGACTACAAGCGCGACGCGGCCATCGCGGAGCGTGCGGGCGACTACGGCAAGGTGGCGGAGATCCGCTACGGCCGCATGGCTGCCGCGCAGTCCCGGCTGGACGAACTCAGCGCGCGCCAGGCCGCGATCAAGGACCCCATCATCACCGAGGCGGTCACCCCCGAGGACATCGCGGAGGTCGTCGCCCGCTGGACCGGCATCCCGGTGTCGAGGATGCTGGAGAGCGAGAAGGAGAAGCTCCTGCGCATGGAGAGCGAGCTGCACAAGCGGGTCGTCGGCCAGGACAAAGCCATCTGCGCCGTGTCGGACGCCGTCCGCCGCAGCCGCGCCGGCCTGAGCAACGAGCACCGGCCCATCGGATCCTTCCTCTTCCTGGGCAGCACGGGCGTCGGCAAGACCGAACTGGGCAAGGCCCTGGCGGAGTTCCTGTTCAACGACGAGACGATGATGACGCGTATCGACATGAGCGAATACCAGGAAGCCCATACGGTCAGCCGGCTGATCGGTGCGCCTCCGGGATACGTCGGGTATGACGAGGGTGGCCAGTTGACCGAAGCGGTGCGCCGGAAACCCTATTCCGTGATCCTGCTGGACGAGATCGAGAAAGCCCATCCGGACATCTTCAACACGCTGCTGCAGGTGCTGGACGACGGGCGTCTGACCGACAACAAAGGCCGGACGGTGGACTTCAAGAACACCATCCTGATCATGACCTCGAACCTCAAGGAAGAGGAGCTGCGCCTGCGCATGCGTCCGGAATTCCTGAACCGTATCGACGAGATCGTGGTGTTCGACACCCTGACCAAGGACGACATCCGCCAGATCGTCCGGATCCAGATGGAGATCCTGCGCCGCAAACTGGAGGACGAGAACGTCTCGCTGCAGTACACGAAGGCGTTCGAGGACGACATGGTCGAGAACGGATACGACCCCGCCTACGGCGCACGTCCGGTCAAGCGGCTGATCCAGCGCGAACTGGTCAACCAACTGGCCCGCGAGATCCTCGAAGGCCGCATCCACAAGGACAGCGCCATCACCGTCGACGTCCGGGACGGACAGACCGTACTTACCCAGCCGTAATGACAAAAAAAGCGTATCTTTATAGCAACTATTAATCATAGTCTTGTTATGAGATCGCTTTTTCGCTTTTGGGCTCTGTGCCGTCGCGGCCCTTTGCTGCTGACAGAAAGCCCCGGAACTGATCATGACGGGTCCTCCCACCCTATCCTTTGACGCAAAAGGCGGAGAATTGACCGTCGCTTTTAGCGCAAACCGTGCCTGGAAGGTTTCTGCCGCGGATTCCTGGGTCAGGATCAATCCGCAGGAGGGCCTTACCCACGCGTATTCAGCGTCAGGTCCCCATACGGTGACGGTCGAAAAGGTCCAAGGAAACAGCGTGACGAGGGCGGGCGGTGGCCATAACGGCCTATTTGTACTGGATGGTTGTGATGTCGTGGTTGTAGTATAACCTATCAATTACCTGCCCGGTTTTAAGCCAGAGGGTGGTCAACTGATTGCTCCTACAATTCAATGACTTCAATTTCAAATTGTTGCTGACATCCAAGGTGGTAAACAGATTGTTCCCACATGACAATAGTTGCAACTCCGCGCATCCGCTGACATCCAATGCAGTTAGTTGATTCTCTTCACATTCCAGTTGTTGTAATCCTGGGCACCCCTTGACATCCAGACTGGCAAGATTGTTTCTTTGGCACGTAAGTGTTGTTAATTTCGGACACCCGCTGACATCCAATGCAGTTAGTTGATTCCCTTCACATTCCAGTTGTTGTAATCCTGGGCACCCCTTGACATCCAGTGAGGAAATCTGATTATTATAACATTCCAGTTGTTGTAATCCTGGGCACCCCTTGACATCCAGTGAGGAAATCTGATTATTATAACATTTCAGTTGTTGTAATCCTGGGCACCCCTTGACGTCCAGACCGGCAAGATTGTTTCTATCGCACGTAAGTTTTGTTAGTTTCGGACACCCGCTGACATCCAGAGAGGTGAGATCATTGACTTGGCACCCTATCAATGTCAGTTTCGGGCATTTACCAACAACAAGAGTCTTGAGTTGATTGTACTCACAAATCAGTATTTGCAATTCCGGACACCCGCTGACATCCAATGCAGTTAGTTGATTCTCTTCACATTCCAGTTGTTGTAATCCTGGGCACCCCTTGACATCCAGTGAGGAAATCTGATTATTATAACATTCCAGTATTTGCAATTCCGAGCACCCGCTGACATCCAGTGAGGAAATCTGATTATTATAACATTCCAGTATTTGTAATTCCTTATACTCGCAGAAACTCAAACTTGTGAGTTTATTATTATAGCACTTGAGTTCTTTAAAACGGGGACAATTGCTGACATCCAAAGAGGTGAGCTGATTGTTGGAGCACCGTACCGTTCTCAATTTGGGGATGCCGCCAAGAAGCAGGCTGGTCAGTTGATTATTGCTGCACTCAACAGAGTGAAGATCCATTGAACTGACAACCAGGTTTGTAAGTAAATTGTTGGAACATTGAACATACTCCAGATGATCGCTCATATGGAGATCCAGCGTAGTCAGCAGATTGTCGTTGCAGGAAAAAAAGAGGAGACGAGTGCATTCGAGCAAATCAAGTTTGGTGAGTTTGTTGTTGTCGCAGAATAAATGACCCAAACGGGGACAATTGCTGACGTCCAGACTGGTGAGTTGATTGCCCGAGCAGGATAATGAAAAGAGATTCGGAAAACATTCAATCCCACTCAAAGATTTAATGCCCAGATCTTTACACTCAATCTCCGTGATTGCGTCCGCTTCGGGTTGACTCAGTTTTCCGTCGTGGTCGGTATCAAAACAGGAAAGGCAATAATCCCGAAATATATCATCTTCGAAAACAACAAACTGCTTGAAACTCTGTGTTACGGGAATCGTTTTTTTCTGATCTCCCGAGGAAATAGTGACCACGCATTCCCGTATGTCATGTGATTCATTGGCCTCACAGTTAACAGTAATGGTTATATCGTCCTTACTGGCCGGGCCGGAATCAGGAGAAACGGTCAGCCAGGGTTCTGTCGTGGATACTCTCCAATCCCTATTACAGGCAAAAGTCAGGGTTTTTGTCCCACCTGTCTCTGCAAAGGAGACTTTTTCGTCTGTATTATACCTCAAGAATGCTTCTTCCTCTTTCTCGCATGATGTCAGCGCCAGCCCGAGACCGAGCAATACAGTTAATGCACAGATAAACTTCCTCATATACCACAAATATAGTATTTTTCCCGACAAGATGTTCCGGTGGCACAAACGGTCCTGCGGAACTAACATTTTCTGGGATTGTCGGCCCGGGGGCAGGTCCCGCGCAGAAAATGCGAGTACAAAACGCTCTCGCGTTTCAAGCATTTCTGCTGCGGAACTGCCCCCGGGCCGGTAACGGGAAAATTTTCTATGCGACCTCATTCCGGACTTAGTCCCGGAATCCCTTTTTCTCTCTTCACTGTTTTTCTGCTCGACCGAAGAGTTTTGTCGAAGGTCGCAATTCGTTCTGGCGCGGCACTCCTTTTAGAGAACACTGAGAGATCGCTTGTGCGCCAGAATGAGGTAAAATCGCCGCGTCTTGGCGCCAAACCCGCCTTGCAGACCCGTCTGGGAAGTTCTCGGCGCCAGAACGAATTGTGACCTTTGTCTTTTTTGTAACGGCCGAACCTAAATGGTGGGTCACTTTAATGTGGACTTGATGATGACGTAATTGTCGTCCTCGCTAATGTTGGCAAGAATGTCCCGGGAGCGGGGATCCAATAGAGATGGATCTACGAGTTGGGAAAGATGCTGGGGGTCGGAAACGACATACGCTGCGTTATCTATAACCGTTTGAATGTAAAACATGGTTCCACTTTTGGTCTGTTGGGTGTACAGGACCTTGCCTTGGCGTTTGTCGTAAATGGCTGTGTTCCAGTTTTTCCGGAAGAAAAATCGGAAGAAAATAAATTTGTCGGTCTCATACATGTTGATGACAGGATTTGCCATACTGTTGGACATCTCATCCATTGCCTGAATCCGCTCCAGTGACCCCGCATTGCCTTGGAGTTTATTCTCCGCAAAGTTGTATTTCCCGAAGTCCCAATCCAGGTGCGGTGTCATTGTGCGATCATCGGTGTTCAAGACGAACAATTTCCCGGTGGCATGTCCTTCGTAATACATCAATTTGCCATCGTTTAAATACAACGGATTGTACGATGTTGATGCTCTGGCGTTTGCCGGGATCTGATAATCCCAGGGTTGAACCTCAGAGGTCCCGGCATCAACAAGATACAGGGCGTAAGTAGAACTGGAGCCAAACAATACGTATTCATCACCGGAAGGGAGTACGATAAAGGAACTCGAGGAAACAACCTGGTCGAACACATCCACTTTCCGGGTCAATGGGTGTCCTTCAGCATCCAAGCTGTAAGAATAGATCCGGCCTTGTTGGGTAAGGACATCAAGGGTTCGGCGGGCTGGATTGATCTGCAATTGCCATTCAAGGAAATATTCACCCGGCCCGCGACCGTACTTGTTAAGGGTCTCGAGATACCGTCCGTCCTGGTCGAAGACCCGGATCCGGTGGTCCTGCCGATCAAGGAAATAGAATTTCCCTTCGAAATACTGGAAATTTGATAGGGATGTCTGTCCCAGAAATGCGCTGTCCTTCGACTCCAGCGGGATGATCTCAATCTGGTCGAAATAATCTCTGGCATCCACGACGATCGGCCCCTTGTCCAGGTCAATGGAAATCATGGACGCTCCTTTACCGCTCCGTGGTGAGCATGCAGACACGCACAGCGCAATAAATAACAACACCAGCGGAAATAACTGCTTGTGCATATTGAGAGTGAATTGAATTTGACTGCAAGATAGGAAGAAAGGGCATGATAATCAAGGGCCCCGGGGATTTAAAACCGGTCTTTTACTTCGTTATAGACCAACCCGCAGAGGCGGCAGATCTGTTTGACCGAACTATTGTATCGGCTTCGCAACGTGAGCGCCAGTTTCATGCGCTGTGCCGTATTAAGGGTTTGAACGCTCTCGACGCCAAACATTTCTTTGCAGACACGGTTTTTGTTCATGCGCATTTCCTGCATGGGAATGGACAGGTACGAGAGGTCGCCACCGCGCGAATCTACGTCCTCCTCCTTCGTGCGACACATGAAGAAAAGAAAACTCCTACAGGACCGGAACAACTGTTCTACGATCTCATAGGCAACGTATTCTCCCGGGAAAATAATGTCTCCAATCATCAAAGGATCCTTTTCCAACGGTTCGCTGGTTCCTAGGGTCTTTTGCTGTTGTCTGGGAGACAGAACGGTGGAGATATTCCGGACCTTATCCCGGTCTGTCCATCCGGGAGAGGTCCATCCGCCTGAAGGGCGAAAGTACAGGGCTCCGCTGCTCCAGGGATAATCGTAGGCGTTGTACTGGATTCGGGCGACGGGTGGATTCTTGATGGTGTAACAGATAGCCGTCCTTAAATAATCCATATCTTCGATCGTCTGGTACCGAAGGGGAACGCCGTCCATTTTATGCCGTTCCTGATACTTCCCTGCGATAAATATTGAAGTCCGCCGGATATATTCGTGCATGAAGCGATTACAATCCTCGAAGGTCCCATACAGAATAAAATGGACATGCGTCCCCATCAAGCAGAAGGCTAGAATAATTACACGGTACTTTCGAGAAACAATATAGATCCTGTTCATGCCATGGATGAAATCGGTTTCATCCATAAAAATGAAATCGACTGCATTCCCGTCCGTGCAGAAATGCCAGCAGTTCTTTACTTTGATGACCTGTCCCTTGATGAAGGGTTTGTTCAGTCCGAGGTCGGACACGACCTGCCGAAGCAGCTGATCGTTCATTCTCATCTTCATTCTCGCGCCTCTAATGGCTGCTTGGTCTGCAAGATAGAAAGAATCTTTCATTCATCCAAGCCCAAAATTCGTTCTGGCGCTGAGTCCCTTCCAGAATGCATTGCAAGGCCGTTTGTGCGCCAGAACGCGGCGAAATCGTCGCGTCTTGGCGCACAACCCGCCTCGCAGATACGTCAGTGGCATTCTCGGCGCCAGAACGAATTGCGACCTTACGCTTCTACCCGACAGCCCCCAGGACGGTGGGGATTCCGGGAAAATGTGTAACTTCGTGGTATGAAAAAGTTAGCGATGATTCTGATGGTCTTGGGGCTCGTGGTGGGCTGCAAGGCCCAACCGACCCGGGTTGTGCTGTTCGGCGATTCTTACACGACATTCGAAGGATGCATTCCCGAAGGGTACGCCTGCTGGTACACGGCGGACCGGATTGGGAACGACGTCAAGGAACTGGATTCGACCTGGTGGCGCATCCTGGCTGCCGAGAAGGGGTATGAACTGTTGCTGAACTCCAGCTACAGCGGTTCCACGATCGGCAATCTGGGATACGGCGGCGAGGATTATTCCGACCGCTCGTTCGTCACGCGGATGAAGACGGACATCGTTACCGAGGATGGCAAGCCCGGTCGCTGCGGCCAGATTCCCGACCTGCTGCTGATCTTCGGCGGAACCAATGACAGCTGGTGCGGCGAACCCGCCGGCGAGCTGCTGCCGAAGGAGCGTCTGGGCGAAGCCGACCTGTACCAGGGGCTGCCCGCGACCTGCGTGATGCTGGATTACCTGACCAAACGCCTGCCGAAGACGCGGATCGTGATGATCATCAACTCAGAGCTGAAGCCGGAGTACACCGAGGGTCTCGCGCGTGCGAGCGAGATGTACGGGGTGGAGTATATCCAGCTGGAGAATATCCACAAGCAGATGGGGCATCCGTCGAAAGCCGGTATGCGCGCCATCGCAGAGCAGGTCGCCGCACGCTTGTAGCCCTTCCGGAAGGGATGTCCGGTCGGCGCCGGGCATGACGGCCCTCCGCTCTACCAGCCGCCGGGGCCGCCGCCCTGCCAGCCTCCGCCACCACCTTGCCAGCCACCGCCGCCCCGGCCTCCCCGGCCGCGGCTGTTGTTCATTTTGCCGAAGTTGAACGAGATGCCGGCCAGGAAGTAGCGGCCCATCGAGTTGGTGTAGGAGTCCTCGACGTACTCGGCCGTCATGTTGCGGCTGAGGTTGCGCGTCTGGTTGAGGATGTCCTGCATGCTGATGGTCAGCGTCACGGATCCGAAGCTCTTCGACAGTTCGGCGTTCCAGATGCAGTGCGGCGTGTTGAAGCCGTCCGAATAGCCCTGATAGAAATTGTACGAAATGTTCGACTGGATCTCGAACTGGTGCGGGGTCTCGTACAGGAACTCCGCGTTGGCCCGGTGGTTCCAGGTGGACAGGTTCGCCGACGGCTGCATCGAATAGGTGCTGTTCCGGTGCGTGGTGGAGAATCCCGCGGACGCGGAGAAGCGGTCCAGCCGGTAGCGCAGCGAGGTTCTTCCCGACAGGTCCACGGTCTGGGTGCGGCTGGCGTCGAATCCGCTCTGCCCGGAGTAGAAGCGGTCGCCGTCTTCGTTGCCCCAGAAATCCGCCATGAAGGTCTTGTAGTCGAAGTCGCCCGAGTCGATGCCGGCGAGTTTGCCCCGCGCCTGGTACGACGTGGAACCGGAGTACTGTCCGCTGCCGGAGATCGAGAAGGTCAGCCGGCGGTCCTTGTCCAGCGGCCGGTTGTACGTGATGGACAGGTTGGCGTTGGTGCCCGGCGTGCGCGTGTTGACCGGCACGCTGTAGCGGATACCGCCCGCATCGTACCAGCTGGCCGTCACCGTGTTGTTGAGGTTCAGCGTTCCGCGCAGCGAGACGTTCAGGTACGCGAAGGTCTTCTTGTTGTTGAAGCGCCAGTTCACGTTCGCGGTGTGCGAGTACGACGGGCGCAGGTAGATGTTGCCGGTGGAAATCCGCACCGGATCGGAGATGTTCAGCGCCGAGGAGATCGAGGATCCGCCGGGCGTCGAGGCGTTTCCGTTGTAGTTCGCGGTCAGCGTGTTGCTGCCCCATTCGTTGCGGTAGTTCACGTACGGGGACCAGTTGAACAGCCAGAGCCCGTCGCCGGTGGTGGTTTCCTCGCCGCGGCTCTTGATGCTGTTCACGTTCTTGCGCTCGTCCAGCTGGACACCGAACTGGACCCGTCCGCGGTCCTTGTTGTACTGCATCAGGAAACGGCCGCGGAAGTCCAGGTAGTTCGTCTTGTTCCACGAGGAATAGTACTCGTACGCGCTGCCGTCGTCCGCGTCGAAGGCGTCCCGCACGGACGATTCGTTCGAGTAGGACGTGCTCAGCCGGCTCTGGAAAGCCCAGTGCTCGCCGAAGGGCTCGACATAATTGATGGTACCGCTCAGCGAGACGTTGTTCGATCCGTTGTCGTAGCGCAGGTTGCGGCGCGAAGCCGAATCGGAATAGCTGGTCAGCGACTGCTCCAGGCTGCCGCCCGTGCTGTGGCTGAGTTCGTAGTCGCCGGAGAAGGTCAGGCTGCGCCGCGGGTTGCCCAGGTTGCGGATGCCCATCTGCAGGTCGCCGCTGGCGCCGAACTGGCGCGAAGTGGAGCTCGTGCTGGACCCGGAACGGTTCAGCACGCTCCCGCCCTTGGATGTGGAGGAGTTCTGCGACGAGCTGCTGCGGCTGTCCTGGTAGGAGAAGGACGGTTCGAATTCGAAGAGGAACTTCTCCCGGTCCTTCTTCTCGATGTCGAAGCTGACCGTGAAGGTGTTGCGGTCGGAGATGTTGGTGTTGCTGCTGCCCGTCAGCAGGTCCGTGCCGTCCGCCTGGAACGAAGTGCGGTTCGAAACGCTCCGGCGGTCGTTCTGGTTGTATCGGTAGTTGGCCGAGACATTGGTCTCGAAGCCCTTCAGCCGGTCGGTGTTGATGTTCAGGCCGGCGTTGGCAGAGGTGTGCACCCCGTTGCCGCCGGACTGCCCGCCCACGTTCTCGCCGCGCAGGATGCCCATGGACTGGCCGTGGTCATTGTAGCGCGTGACCATCCCGCGGCCGTTCCACAGGAATCCGCGGGAATCCGCCAGGGCGGTCTCGCCGGCGGCGTCCGTGTTCTTCGGCGTCAGGTTGTAACCAGCCGATATGTTGGCGTTGCCGAACCATCCCGTGGAGTAGTCCTCCTTGAAGGACAGGTCCAGCACCTTTTCCCGGTTGTTGCCGTTGGAGATGCCGGTGAACTGCGCGTCCTTGCGCTCGCGGTCGATGACGTTCACCTTCTCGATGATCTTCGCCGGCAGGTTGTCCAGCGCCATCGAATTGTCGTTGGCGAAGAAGGTCTTGCCGTCCACCAGGATGCGGTCCACCCGCTCGCCGTTGACCGTGACCCCGCCGCCTTCCTCCACTTCCACGCCCGGCATCTTCTTCAGCAGGTCGGACAGCATGGAGTTCTCGGAAGTATGGAAAGCCGAGGCGTTGAACACGATGGTGTCGCCCTTGATCTCGACCGGGTTGCCGGCCTGGACGACCGTCGCGGCCTCCAGCATCTCGATGTCCTCTTCCATCTTGATCGTGCCCAGGTCTTCCGTCGGGGAGATCAGGTTGTACAGCTGGCGGAAGGGCTTGTAGCCGGTGAATTCGGCGTTGACATAGTACTTGCCGGGCCGGACGCGGCGCAGGGTCACGCCGCCGCCTTCATCCGTGATGGCATAGGTGGTGACCACGGTGTCCTGTTCGGGGACCAGATAGACGGTGACGTATTGGACCGGCGACGAAGTTGCGGCATCCTGGATCTTGACGACGACATTGACGGCGTTGGAGCGACCGGACCGGTCGGGCTGGTTGCCGTTCTGGGCGAATGCGAGGCTGCAGAACAGCAGCAGGGCAGACAGAATGGATAAGGATTTCCTGAGCATATGGTCCTTTTCCCTTGCAAAAAATATGCCATGCAGACCGTTCCGGCCCCTTGTACAAAATGTGCGGATTTTTATTATATTTGTATGTTTTGCAAAACCAAATCACCATGAAGAAAGTATTGTCTCTCCTTCTCTGCGCAGCGCTCGTAACGGGCTGCGGCATGAGTAAGACGGGTTCCGGCGCCCTCATCGGCACCGGCGCTGGCGCCGCGCTCGGCGCAGGTATCGGTTATCTGATCGGTGGCAACGGCCAGGGAGCCGCCATCGGTGCTGCGATCGGAACGGCCGTCGGTGCAGGCACCGGCGCCCTGATCGGCAACAAGATGGACAAGAAGGCTGCCGAGCTGGCCAAGCTCGAGAACGCCAAGGTCGAGAAAGTGACGGACATCAACGGACTTCCGGCCCTGAAGGTGACCTTCGACAACGGCATCCTGTTCGAGGTGAACAAATCCAACCTGAGCGATGTCGCGAAGGCGGAACTGGACGAGTTCGTCGGTGATCTGGCCGACATGGCCGAGACCAACCTGACGGTCTACGGCCACACGGACAACACCGGAACCGAGCAGGTCAACGCCCGGATCTCCACCCAGCGTGCCGAAGCGGTCGCCAAGTATCTGCAGGGCAAGGGCATCGACAAGGCCCGCCTGACCGCCCAGGGTCTGTCCTTCAACTACCCGGTCGCCGACAACGCCACCGCCGAGGGACGCGCCCAGAACCGCCGCGTCGAGATCTACATCTCCGCCAACGAGGAGATGGTCAAGGAAGCCGAGGCCGGAACGCTGAATTAATCAGGAACCGGACGGTTTGAGAAAGGCAGCGGGGCCCCGGCGGGCTCCGCTGCTTATTTGTTGGACAGGGATACGCCCACGCTGAAGATGAGATTGACGTTGGCCAGGGTGCCGCTCAGGTCCCAGTCGTCCCGGTACTCGTCGCAGGGCTTGTGGTACCAGGAAGCCATGGGATAGCGGTTGGGCCGCTCCGGATCGACCGGATGGAGGCCGTTCTCCATCACCACGGCCGGGACGCCTTTCTTCACGAAGTTGTAGTGGTCCGATCGGAAGAACCACCCGTCTGAGTTGTCGTCGTCGAAGAAGATGGTGCGCCCCTGCGCGGCCGCTGCGGCCACGTAGTAGCGGTCCAGGGGGCTCTGCCCGCCGCCCAGGATGACCACGTCCCGGGTCAGCTCGGCCGGCCCGATGCTCTCGAAGTTCAGGCACGCCAGCGTCCGGTCCATCGCGAAAGCGGGGTGGGCGCAGTAATACTCCGACCCGAACAGCCCGCTCTCCTCCGAAGACGGGAAGAGGAACACGATGCTGCGCCGGGGCTTCTCCGGCAGCTGCGTGAACTTCCGGGCCGCGAGCAGCATGCCCGCCATGCCGGAAGCGTTGTCGGCTGCGCCGTTGTAGATGCTGTCCCGGGACTCGTCCGGAAGGCCGATGCCCAGGTGGTCCCAGTGCGCGCTCAGCACCACCGCCTCGTCCGCGGCGTCCGTTCCGCGCAGCACGCCCGCCACGTTGCGGGTCTGCCGGATGTCATAGCGCACGTCCATGCGGATGTCGCCCCGGACCCCGAGCGGAAACGAGCGGAAGCCGGGCCGCTTGGCCGCCTCGACGGCTGCGTCCAGGTCCTTCCCGGCGGCCTCGAACAGCTTGCGGGCCCCGCTCTCCCGGATCCAGCCCTTGATCCCCAGCGCGTCGGCGTTGCGGGTCTGGTCGTCGAACAGCGCCAGGTTCCCCTCCAGGTGGCCGTTCACGCACACGTGCCAGTCGTAGCTGGCCGCCGCCGCATTGTGCAGCACCAGGCACCCCGCGGCGCCCTGCCGGCGGGCTTCTTCGAATTTGTACAGCCAGCGGCCGTAATAGGTCATGTTGCGCCCGCGGAAAAGGTTCTCGTCATAGTAGCCCGGATCGTTCACCATCGCGATCACGATCTTGCCTTTGACGTCGATGCCCGCGTAATCGTCCCAGCCGTACTCCGGCGCGTGGATCCCGAACCCGCAGAACACGTACTCGGCCGCCGGGATCTCCACCCTGTCCGCCGCCCGCGCCGTCCAGGTGATCACATCGTCCGGATACCGGAGCTCAGCCCTTTTGCGCCCGCGGACCTGGAAGCGGTTCCCGACCGGCCGGGCCGTCACCGCAATCATCTGGAAAGGCTGGAAATAACTGTCCCCGAAACCCGGTTCCAACCCCAGCGCCTTCAACTCGCCCGCCAGATAATCCACCGTCAGGTCCTCGTATTCGGTCATGGGTTTGCGGCCGCCGAACGCATCGGAGCTGAGGGTCTGGATCCAGCCGCGCAGCAATGCTTCGTCGTTTTCCTGGACCGGGAGTTGCGGGCGCTGGGCCGGGGCGGGGTGGCAGGTCAGGGCCAGTGCCAGGGCCAGGATCAGGCGGGTGTGGATGCGTTTCATATCATCGGAACGATTGGGTCTGTCACAAAGATACAAAAACTCGGTCTATTAGAAAAACGGGCAGGAAACAGGGGGTTTTTATAGCGAAGTTGATCTTTTTCTACCACTGCTGGCAAATGAAAAGGTCCGGCCCATCGCGGGTCGGACCTTTGTTGTTGACGGGTGAAGTTGTCTCTGGCGCAAAGGGCCAATCTCGGGCAGCGGGGACCTGGGAATCCTGTAACAGTTATCGCAGGTTCTGGAGTATCCAGTCGATGTGGCCAGTCTCGACTTCACCGGTGGACCAGTGCTCGTTGATCGGCGTAATGACTGATTCTTTCGGGCAGTTGAGGGTATTCCACACGGCGTAGGACGTCGTGGGCGGGCAGACATTGTCGTTGTACCCCCAGGTCATGCGGACCGGGCAGCTGATGTGGCGGGCGAAGTTGATCACGTCGAAGTAGGCGAGCGTCCGGATGTTGCCCGGCGTGAGGATATCCGATTTGAAATGCGGGTACCCGCCTGTCCGTCCGGGCTCGGCGTAAGCCGCCATATCAGCCAGGGCCGGGTGGTTCGCGACGCACTGGGTGACGCGCTTGTCCAGCCCGGCGGCGATCAGTGACAGGCCGCCACCCTGGCTTCCGCCCTGGACCGCAACGTTCTTGCCGTCCCATTCAGGCAGCGAGGTCAGCAGATCGATCGCTTTGACCATCGCCACGTACACATGCCGCATATAATAACGTTCCCGGCTGTCGATACCATTTTCCAGGTATCCGTTCCCGCTGGAGTTGAAGGCTGCAGTAATCTCGCCGAAGGTTGCTTCGCTGATGCGGGGATCCAGCCCGTGGATTTCCATTTCCAAGCGGATGAAACCGCGCTCGGCATAAGCCGGTTTGGGGTTCTTGATCGTTTTGACCCCGGCCCCGGGAGGGCACAGCACAGCCGGGCACGCCCCCTTCTTCGCCCCGACGGGCATCATTAGGTAGGCGTACACGCTGCGGCGCTGGTCCACTTTCAGTTTGATCAGATCGCAGTCGACCTTGTCTGTGCACAGGGCAGGATAGCGTTCCCGCGTGTAGGAAAGCGGTGTCTTGGCCGCTTCGGCCAGGGTCTCCTCCCAGAAACGGGTAAAGTCGGAGGGCTCCTGCGTGTACGGACGGATCTGGTCGACCGAGAACCCGACTTTGACGTGGTGTTCGTACCGGTGACCGTCCAACTCGATACTCAACCGCAGGTCCCGGAATCCCGGCGTTTTGCGCGTTCCCATTGCAATCGTTGCTGTGCCTTTGCGGAGTTGCACTTCGCCGCTCGCATCCGATGCCATCATGTCGTTGCCGATGCTGTACTTGACAATCCCGTCCCGGGGAATGCCGAACTTGAAGAATTCAACGCGAACGTTGGCCTGCTGGCCCGTTTTGTACAGCCAGTCCGGATGATCCGGAACGGTTACCCACAGGTATTCGCTGCGGTAGGGATAGTTCTCTGCCCGGGTCTGCCATCCCACCAGGACGGCAAACACCATCAAAAGGAAGGAAAAACGTTTCATGAGAAACTACTTGGTCTGTTCAGGAATGGCGATAACGGAATAGTAGGCGTCTTTTTTCTGCAGCTGGCGGTCAAACAGCAGGGGGTAGTTGGTACGGTTCGGAACCGGGTAGTTGTTCTTCCAGGAGACGCCGTCGTGCAAGCCCCAGAAGGTGACGCGGTCGATCTTGTCCCGGTAGTCGTACAACAGCTGGAACAGTTCGGCATAACGCCGGGTCAGCTGGATGTCGACGCTCTGCGGAAGGCCGTCGCGGTAGGGGTTGAGGACGTTCATGAACTCTTCGCGCTGGAAGACCGGATCGCTCATCGAACTGCCGCTCATCTGGCCCGACTTGGTCAGGGGCAGCACATCCACATCCAGTTCGGTGAACATCACCTTGACGCCCAGCGAGGAAAGGGAATCGATGGCGGCAGCCAGGAGTTTGTTGTCCGGATAATCCAGCCCCCAGTGGGCCTGGACGCCGACTCCGTCGATCCGCAGGCCTTCTTTCTGCAGCATCCGGACCAGGCGCATCGTGCCGGCCAGCTTGGACGGGCGCCAGAGGTTATAGTCGTTGTAGTACAGTTCGGCGTTGGGATCTCCCTCGTTCGCCGCCCGGAAGGCCAGCTTGACCATCTCGTCGCAGTCACCGCCCAGCGCCAGGCCCCAGCCCTTGTTGGTGCGGTACGAACCATCCTCGTCGATCAGTTCATTGATGACGTCCCAGGCGTAGATCTTGCCGGCAAAGTGTTTTGTAACAGTATGGATATAGCTCTCGAGGTTGTCCAGGATGTCCTTGCGCGGCTTGACCGATCCGTCGGGGCGGAACCAGAACCAGTCCGGTGTCTGGTTGTGCCAGACCAGGGTGTGTCCCAGGGCGGGCAGATTATGTGCGGCGGCAAACTCGACATAGCGGTCCGCGGGTTCGAAGTTCCATTTGTCCGGAGTGGGATGCAGCGGCTGTGGCTTGAGGTCGCTCACCGGCGAAACGGCGTTGAATTGCTCCAACAGCAGTTCCTGCTCTTTCGGATTGCGGCCCATCACCTGCGGGAGTGCAATGGCGCAGCCCATCAGGAAGGCGTCCTTGTACGCTTCCTTCAGCGAATTCGCTTTCGGCTGGACCGGAGCGGCAGCAACAGTTTTTTCGGTCGGGTATCCCGTGACATTCCGGGAATTGTTCACGGTGAATGCAGGGCCGGACTCCGGGAAAATCTCGACGTTGTCGAACAGGATGTTCTCGCAGTAGTTCAGGTCCGCACCGCGCTTGGCAGACATGCGGCAGTTGCGGAACTCAATGTTGCGTACCGGCATTTCAGGCAGGCCCATGAATCCCATCGCGCGGGAGGCTCCGTTGCTCATCATGTTGTTGACATAGATGTTGCGGAACTGCGGTGTGGTCTCGTCGACCGCAGGCACGGGTTCGTCGGCGTTGGCCTTCGTCATGTAGTAGAGGCTGAACGATACGGCGTCGGATCCGATGTCTTTCATATACAGCCCGTCCACCCAGATATTCTCCACGATGCCGCCGCGGCCGCGGGTGCTCTTGAAGCGCAGGCCGACATCGGTGCCGATAAAGCGGCAGTTGGTCATCCGGATGTTGCGGACGCCGCCGCTCATTTCGCTGCCGACGGTGAATCCGCCATGCCCGTGATAGACGACGCAGTCATCGATCAGCAGATTTTCGCAGGGGATGCCGCGCCGCCGGCCCGGTTCGTCCTTGCCGGACTTGATGCAGATCGCATCGTCGCCGCAGTCGAACGAGGAATGGGTGATCAGCACGTTGGTACAGCTGTCCACGTCCAGCGCGTCGCCGTTGCAGGAATACCAGGGGTTGCGGATGGTGACGCGGTTGATGATCAGGTTCCGGCACAGCAGCGGGTGAACGTTCCAGTTCGCCGAGTTCTCGAAGGTGCAGTCTTCCAGCAGTACGTTTTCGCAGTCCCACAGAAACACCATGTCGGGCCGCTGGTCGCGTCCGGCGGCAAGTTCCGCCGTCGGATACCAGGTGTCGCCCTTGACGATGCCGCCGGAGGCGACGATGCTGCGCCACTGGCCGTCCGTCATCTTGCCGCGCTTGACCATGCGCCAGTAATCGCCGTTTCCGTCAATGATGCCGCCGCCGGTGATGGAGATGTTGCGGGCTTTATAGGCGTGGATGGGCGACTGGTGCCGGCGTGTCGGGGTTCCGCTGTACTCCGCATCGACAATCGGGTACTCGTTGCGATCCGCCACCATTACGATCACGGCGTTGGGTTTGATATGCAGGTCTATGTTGCTCTCCAGTCCGATGGGACCTGTCAGCCAGAGGCCATCCGGGACGACCAGGTGGCCGCCGCCCTTGCGGGTCAGGTGCGCGATGGCATCCGCAAAGGCCTGGGTGTTCAGCGTCTGTCCGTCGCCGACCCCGCCGAAGTCCGTCACGTTGACCGTGTACTTGGGGATGGCCGGCCGCGAGACGCGCGGCATCTCGAAGGGCAGGTTCTTATACAGGTAATCGAATTCTTTGTCCCGGCCCGTCATCGTTTGGGCGATCATCAGGACGGTGGTCAAAAACAGGAAAAAGCGTTTCATAAGCATGTGATTATTTTCTAGCCCAAGATAACGCTTAACAACGGATTTCAGCGGTTACAAAGCGTCAAATCAGGAGGACTTATCGTCAATGAGGCATTTCCGGTAGTTGCTGGGGCTGATGTTGAAGCGTTTCCGGAAACAACGGGCAAAGTATTTCGGGTCATTGAACCCGAC
>JAFTDE010000025.1 GCA_017454335.1 Bacteroidales bacterium
ACGAAAGAACCTGTGTTCATATCGGAAGGGTATCTTCCGCAAAGTTAAGTTCAAATCGTTGCGCACTCAAAAACCTTGCAACTTTCTAACTTACAATATTTTCAAAGAACTATCTTGAATTTTTAGTGGACAGTATTGAGTCAAAGAATTCTATGAAGCTCCCACTGTAACGGTGGTGGAGGTGCAAACTGTGGGCATCGTCTGCGAGAGCGGCGGGCTTGAGAACTACAACAGGAATACTGAAGAAGACTGGTAATAACCCTAAAAACGAAGAAAGCCATGAAACAGACAAGCAAGATTCTGAGCATCGTCGCCCTCTTCGCTGCGGGCGCATTAACAGTAGGTTGCAACAGCCTGAAGGAAGAACTGGAAGTTTCCGTTCCGGACACCGTTCAGGTGAAGACCTTTACCTCCACGGTGGGCTTTGACGCTACGAAGGCCCTCACATCTGCCGGTGTGAAGACCTTTGCCGCAGACGAGACGATAGCCGTGTTCTACACGAACGAGAGCAGCAACCTGGTGAAGACAACCTATACATTTACTGCCGGCGATCTCATCGATGGCGGCCGCCGAGCCACGATTACCGTGTCCATGGACGAGCCACAGGCCAACGGAGCGGTGAAGTATATCTATCCTGCCGCGATGGCCAATAACGATGGAAGCGTAAACTACAGCGCCCTGAATGCACAGGATGGTACGCTGGAAACCCTCGCTGCCAACTTTGACGTGGCAACCTTTGACGGCAACCTCACCGCAGAAGCGGCCCTGCCCGCCAGCGTCAACCTCAGCAATCAGCTGGCCATTGGCGAGTTCACCATAAAGAACTGGGGTGGAGACGCTATTACCAACAGCATTACCTCTCTCACTGTTGAGAATGGCGGGAACAGCTATACCGTCAGCCCTTCGTCGCTGGACACCATTTATGTGGCCATGCAGCCTGTTACCACGGGCGACATCGTCTTCACCGCCACCGATGGAACGAGCAATTATTGCAAAACTGTCAGCGGCAAGACACTCGCACGGAACAACCTGTATCCCGTGAGCCTGAAGATGAACAAAGTGGTCAGTCTTGACGCACTGGAAAGCGACTATACGGCCCTGGATGGCGATATCCTGACAGGTACAAGAGATGGGACCTATCAGATTTCGATAACTGACGGGGCTACAGTGACGCTCAAAGACGTGGATATCACTGGCAAAGGCGAAGAATACAACGGATTTCCCGGCATCACCTGTCTTGGCGATGCTACTATCATGCTCAGTGGCACTAATAGCGTCAAGGGCGGTGCGGATGAATATGGAAGCGGCACTGGCGGCTGGCCCGGCATCTTCGTTCCCTACGACAAGACGCTGACTATCGACGGTACGGGTTCACTTGATGCTCGCCCTAGCGGCAGTAATGAGTGGGCCCCGGGTATCGGTTCCAGTTGTGATGATTGGTGCGGAAATATTATAATTCAGGGTGGCAGTGTAACGGCCACGGGAGGATACAGAAGTGCAGGCATCGGCGGTGGATGTTTCAGTGAGTTTGGATGCGGTAATATTACCATCACCGGCTCGGCTAATGTCTCAGCAACGGGCGGTAATGGTGCTGCTGGAATCGGCAGTGGATATAATACCAATAGCTCTTGTGGCAACATAACCATCAGCACTACCGGAACTGTAACAGCACAAGGCGGCAGGGAAGGAGCAGGTATCGGCACGGGATATAGAGGTAATTGTGGCAATATAACCATCAGCAAGGGAACCGTTACAGCGACGGGAAAAGCTCGGGCCGCGGGCATCGGCACTGGTTGGCCCGACGGAATAGGCAGTTCTATCTGCGGCGATATCACCATTACCACCGGTGTCACTAGCGTAACCGCCACGAAAGGTTCAGGCGGCCAGTGTTCCATTGGCAAAGGAGAATACGGGGCCAATTGCAACTCAGTAACCATCGGCGGCACGGTGTACATGGAAGGCGGTTTCTTCATCGTGGATGAAGAGATCGACGGCGAAACGTATCTTACACAGAGCCCGCTGGTCTATACACCATAACCGTAGGTAATGTGATAATACCATACAATCAAATCCCTGTCAGCCTTCACGCTCGGCAGGGTTTTTTTAGGGTCGGCTACATGGTCCACTCCTTCACTCCACACCCCCTCTAACCCCGCAAATCCATCACTGAGCTAACAGGTTGAATTTCTTTGATTTATGTGCATTTTTATTTGGAGGTGTCAAAAAAGTTTTTTATATTTGTATTGTTGGTTAAAGGCATATTAGTGAGTTTAAAATTTAATAAGTAATCTCCAAGGGGCGCTTCTATGTGCCCTTTGTTTTATGCCATCACCCTCCGATATCTCAACAGGAGGTCGCCTTTAGCCAACAATGCCCCATCGCGGTCATAATCCCGGAAATCCACTTTCCTATTTTTTAACAAAAACGCGATAGGGTGTATAGAAAATAGGTATTATCACTTACTTCTAGAGACAACATTTTCCGATTTTTTAACAAAAATGAACTTCAGTGTATAAAGAATATATAAACTCACTCAATTTTACCACCCCCAAAAAAAGATGTGTACCACAGCTATGCTGGCACACAAGTAAAAGAGATATACAAACAATTAAACTAAAAGAAAATGTTACAGAAAATTATGCCTTTAAAAAGGAAGGACTACCTGTCCGACTGAATGGACAAGCTTCCCGAAAACACGGTTCTGAACAAGGGCCTTACAGGATGCGGAGCCACGACGCTCGCCATCCAAGAAAAGAGAGATACGATCATAGCGGTTCCGTTCACGGCGCTAATTGATAACAAAACTGCAAATCCGGATCACAAAGACATCCTCCTTGGCCTATATGGTGAAACGCCTGATGACTTTAGATCGGAGATCACTGCTTATGTGGACGGCCATCCCCAAATCAAGATCATGACGACGTACGACAGCCTCCCCAAGGTTTGCAGCACGCTCACAGCCCTCCGGTACGATCCATATAACAGGATGCATCTAGCCATCGACGAATGGCACCTGCTCATGATGAACTATGGCTTCCGAGGTAACACAATCCGAAACCTGCTGGCAGAGGCGAAGCATTTCAAGACCGTCACTTATATGTCTGCTACCCCCATAAACAGGGAATACTGATTCCCCGAGATGCAAGGGCTGCAGGAGATGAAGATTGATTGACCGAATGCCAAAAACGTCAAGGTGCACAAGGTGCAAACACCATCTCCGGTAAAGACTACTGCCATGATGTGCCAAAACCGCATTAAAGATGGAACCGGACCGAACTACCATATGTTCATGAACTCTGTAAAGGGAATTGTGGATATCATCAACAAAGCCAAACTGACGCCCGAAAATTGTCGCGTGGTCTGTGCGAATACAGAGAAGAACAAATCCAAGCTCCCGGATGGCTTCACGATCTCATCTGCCAACG
The DNA here is from genome assembly GCA_017454335.1 of Bacteroidales bacterium. Classification (GTDB taxonomy): domain Bacteria; phylum Bacteroidota; class Bacteroidia; order Bacteroidales; family UBA932; genus Cryptobacteroides. The sequence goes on from JAFTDE010000025.1 coordinate 3,426, forward strand.
ATCCGGTGAAGACCATCAACTTCTACACCTCTACTTGCTTTGAAGGATGCGACCTACTCGATGAAAACAGCCGCACGTTCATCATCTGCGACCCCAATCGTCCAACAACCGTTCTTGACATATCAACATCGATGCTGCAGATTTGTGGCCGGATCCGGAATTCACGCCACAGGGGAGAGATGACCCTTATATACAACACCACTCGCTATGAGGAAGAGGAGAGCCTTGAACTTTATATGAAACGTATTGAATCCGAAATTGCGGAAGCCGAGGAAGATATTGCCTGATTAAATGGCGGACCGGATACCAAGCTGCGCAAACAACTCCTTCTAGAGCTCAAGGAATTCGATGCCCCGTTCATTCTCTATGAGAACGGAGAGATCAAGATTGACCAGGCAATGATTCACCTAGATATCATCAACTATAAGATCCTGCATGGTTTGTTCGCAACGCAGGTAAACCTTGATGCCGAATTCGAGAAGAGCAATATCGATATCGCAAGTAACCGGTATGACGCAGATGCCCGCTACGTAAAATTGATGGCAACTCCCAGAATTACTTTCAAGGATTGTTGTGAAAGGTATGCTGAGTTGAAGCCACAGCCAGGATTATTCCGCTTTAATGAGGATGAGCAGTTGGCGCGTCTTCGCTTCCTTTGTCCGGAGGCTTGTACGGCGGTAGATAAAATGGGTATAGAAACACTCCGGGAAATGAAGTTCCAGAAGACGAACATCCTTCGGAAGATGGCCAGCATCTGCGATGATGCCCAGGGCCTCAAGATCAAACGGGAATTGGACAGAAGGCTCTCCAAATTCCAGGCATATACCATTGGTGAGATCAGAAAGGTTCTGGGTGAGGTTTACCAGGACTGCGGCTACAACAAGAAACCGGTTGCGACAGATCTTGACAGGTGGTATCGCTTCCGAGCCACAAAGTATACAAAAAAGGCTCCCGATGTGGGAGCCTTGACTGTTATTAATTGACTTTCTGAAAACCAACGAAAGATTCTCTTCCTTCAAGGTCTCTTCACTATAGACAACTTGCCAAGTGGCCACAAGACCGTCTTGACTTTCAGCCTTATTACAGGAAGACAGAAATCCCACGCCAAAAAGAATAAGAGCGATGTAAAGAAATTTTTTATCTTCCAAAATCTCCGGGATTCTCTGACCAGCCGGGTTCGCTGAGAATCTGGACGGCCGTGACGGGGCCGAGATGCTTCCAGTCTTCGACCGCCCAGACAACCTGCTTGTCCGGGGTCACTTCCACAAGTTGGGCACCGGAACCGGAAGTTCCCCGCGCACACAGGATGGTGTTGCCATTGTTCAGACGGACCACGGTCTGGCACTTGCCGGGGCGGTAGGGCTCCGGGATCTCATCCAGGTCAAGCTCCCAGACCGTTTCCTTGGCCTTGTTGACTTCAATGACCTTCCGGTCCCGCTCCATGCTGATGAGCGTATTGCCGTTCTTGAGCCGGACAGCCGACCAGGGCTGGCGGCAATCATACTGCCAAATGATGTTCCAGTCCTTGTCGAACTCGACAACCTTGGCCTCGGAGATATAGCTCAGCAACCAGGTGCCTTCGTCGGTGTAACGCATCCTGCGGCTTTGGCCGTGCGTGGAACTGTTGGGGAAATCAAGGGTATGCTCCCACAGGACCTCGCCGGTGTTGTGGTTGAACATCACGACCCGTCCGGAGGGTTTCTTGTTGACCAGCATGAAGGCAAGGTCTTTGCCGATAGGCTGAAGCGTGTGGAGTTCCTCGCCGTCCTGGCAGTCGTAGCGCCACACTTCGCGCTTGTCGGGCGTAACCTTGGCAGCGAAGGTTTGGCGGGAGAAAAGGATGGATCCGTCCCGCAACATCCAGATATCGCCGAGTTCCCAGCCCGGACCGGTGTCATATTTCCAGACCACCTCACCTTTATCCACCAGGAGGATACGGTTATAGCCTTCGCCGATATAGAGCATCGGATAACGTGAAAGGCCCTCTCCGGGCCAGGCGGGATCAGTGACCTTGTCGGACATCCAGGCAAAGTTCTCGCCGATGTTGGTGTCTTCGGCCGGACCGGTCTCCGGCACATTGTCAGCTGTAAAGAGAGGGATCAGGTCGGAAAGTGTTTCCGGCGTGCGGGGGCCGGCGCAGGCCCAAAGGCACAGAGCCATGGCGAAAAGTAAATGCTTAGTAAAACTCATGATAGATGATAGATGATGTATATATACAAAGATACTCATTTTCCGCCAGCGCCCGGCATGTAATACTTCTCCACACCGCCGTAGCCGACGATCAGTTTGTTCAGGCGGGTGTTCCGGATGAAGTGGGCCAGGCGCCTGGCGAACTCGTCCGGGCGTTTCCGGGCAGCGTCGATATAGGCCACGCGGATCCGCTTGTAGGGTTCGGAAAAGGACTGATAGTTCCGCCAGACCGTCTTGTCCAGGCGCAGCTCGGCCAGGATGTCTTTCGGGAAGCGGTACGGCGTGCTGATCAGTCCGGCGACGCTTTCCCGCACGGCCGGAAGGATCATTCCCTGCGCGTCCAGCCAGATCAGCCTTTCGATATTCGGGCGGGAATACGGGCTGCCCTTGCGGCGCGGTGTGAAGCGGCGCAGCTTGTGCGTCTCGTCCAGTGTTCCGGCGACGCCGTCGATCCATCCGAAACACAGCGCTTCCTCCACCGCATCGTTGTAGCTAATGCTCTCTTCCCCCGCCGCCTTCACGGGAAAAACCAGCCAGACCTCGCCGGCCGTTTCGTGATTCGCGGCCAGCCAGTCCCGCCACAAGCGGCGGCACGGACAAAACAGAATGGAGCGCTCTTCCGTCATCGCTTCATCGATCCGGTCCCGGATGCAGCCCCCGCGGCGCGGCTGCGGTTAACCAGTGCGACGCCGATGAAGATCAGCAGGGTCGCGCAGACCTTCTGCCAGCTCAGCACGTCCTCCCGCATCACGATGGCGATCACCGCCGTGACGACGGGCTGGAGATAGACGTACATGCTGACCAGGGTGGGACGCAGGCGCTGCTGGCCGTAGGGAATCATGAAATAGGCGAAGAAGGTCGCGAAGAGGATCAGGTATCCCATCTCCCAGTACACCTGGGCGGGAACCGCCGCGTAATCGCAGGTCAGCAGTTCGCGCACGGAGAAGGGCAGGGACATCAGCAGCGAAGCCAGGAACGACCATTTCATGAAGGTCACGACGCTGTATTTGGCGATCAGCGGCCGGAAGGCACCGAGGTACGAAGCGAAGCTGAGCGCGTTCATCAACAGCAGGACGAAACCGATGGGCAGGGTGTGCTCCACCCCGCCGGTCGCCCGGACGGAATTGAAGATCAGCAGCAGCACGCCGGCGAAACTGACCGCCACGCCGCCGGCCTTCAGGGGCGTGATCGGCTCTTTCAGGAAAATGGCCGCAAAGAACATCGTGAAGATGGGCGTGAAGGTACCGATGATCGAGATGTCGATCGCCGTCGAAACGTCCAGGGCCGTCAGGAAGGTCATCTGCGGCACGAAGAGGCCCAGGAACGAAGCCAGCACGATCTTCGGCAGGTCCCGCCGGTCGACCTTCTCCTTCGGGAGGAAGAGCGAGGCAATCCAGAACAGTCCCCCGGCGAAAAGCGCCCGCAGGGTGAAGATCGCGATCGGGCTGAAGGCGTCGGACCGGGCGATATCTTTACATAGGATGACGTTCAGTCCGAAAATAATATAGGCACCGGCTACAGCCAGGTGCCCGATCAAAGTAGATTTTCCGTTCATGTCCCAAACTTACTCGCCGCCGTCGCCGCCGTCATCGTCACCGCCGTACTGCGAGATGTTGTCGTCAGGAAGCGCTTCGCCTTCGGTATCGGCCCCGGCGCTCGTTCCGGCGACCTGCTCGTTCTCGGCATCCTCTTCGCCTTCCAGCCAGCGCTCGATATCCTCGATGTCGTCCGTCTTGATCTTGATCTTCACGAGGTAGATCGCATCGGGGATCTCGATGGTCACGGCATAGAAAGGAGTCCCGTCCGGTTTGGTATATTTAATCAGGTCAGGGAGATAGTCGTTGAATCCCTTGGGATAACGCTCAGCAAAAACCTCCGCCAGTTCGGGGCTCATGTTCTCGTAACTGACCACGTGTCTTTTCCTATTGTCCTGTGCTGCCATATCGACTGTTTCGTTTTGTACTGCAATATTAGAACAATAATTTGTAAAAACAAATACTACATGCGGTCAGGAAGTTCGATTCCCAGCAGCGCACAAGCCTTGACCAGGACGGAAGCCAGCGTAGCAATCAGGATCAGGCGGCCCTGGCGGAGTTTCGCGTCGCTCTCGCGCAGGATCTGCGTCTCGTGATAGTACTGGTTGAACTCCTTGGCCAGGTCATAGGCAAAGTTCGCGACAAGGGCCGGAGACAGCGCATCGGCAGCCTCGGCGACCTTCTGCGGATAGGTGTTGATCAGCTGGATCAGCCGGATCTCCTTGGCGCTCAGCGGCGTAGCCGGATCGAAAGCGGCGTCGTCCGAGAGGATTCCCTGCTCCTTCGCCTTGCGCAGGATGCTGCAGATCCGGGCGTGGGTGTACTGGATGAAAGGACCGGTGTTCCCGTTGAAGTCGATGGATTCCTTGGGGTTGAACAGCATCTTCTTGCGCGGATCCACCTTGATGATGAAGTACTTGAGGGCGCCCAGCCCGATCATCCGGAACAGGCGCTCCTTCTCGTCCTCGCCGACGCCTTCGAGCTTTCCGGACTCTTCGGACATCGCACGGGCCTCTTCGTACATCTTCTCGATCAGGTCATCGGCGTCCACGACCGTACCCTCGCGGGACTTCATCTTGCCTTCGGGCAGCTCGACCATGCCGTAGGACAGGTGGTAGATCTGGTCCGCCCAGGCGAATCCCAGCTTGGCAAGGATCAGCTTCAGCACCTGGAAGTGGTAGTTCTGCTCGTCGCCGACGACGTAGATGTGGCTGTCCAGCCGGTATTCGGCGAAACGGCGCTCGGCCGTCCCCAGGTCCTGCGTGATATAGACGGAGGTGCCGTCGGAACGCAGCAGCAGCTTGCGGTCCAGCCCGTCGGCGGTCAGGTCGCACCAGACCGATCCGTCCGGATCCTGGACGAAAACACCCTTTTCCAGGCCCTGGCGCACCAGTTCCTTGCCCAGCAGATAGGTGTCGTGCTCGTAATAAGTCTTGTCGAAGCTGATGCCAAGGGCCTTGTAGGTCTGGTCGAATCCGTCGAAGACCCAGCCGTTCATCTTCTCCCACAGGGCACGGACCTCGGGATCGCCCTCTTCCCACTTGACCAGCATCTCGTGGACCTCCTCCATCACGGAAGGATCCTCCTTCTCCATCCGGGCGAACTCCACGTAGCAGTCCCCCACGAAATGGTCGCCCTTCTTGCCGGTGGACTCGGGCGTAGCACCGTTGAAGCGCTTCAGCCAGGCGTACATCGACTTGCAGATGTGCACGCCACGGTCATTCACGAGCGTCACCTTGATCACCTCGTTGCCGGCCGCAGCCAGGATATTGGACACCGAAGCGCCCAGCAGGTTGTTGCGGATGTGCCCCAGGTGCAGGGGCTTGTTGGTATTCGGCGAGGAGAACTCGACCATGACCTTGCGGCCGGTCGAAGGAAGTTGGCCGAAAGAAGCGTCGGCGGCGACCCCGGCGAACAGTTCGCCCCAGTACAGACTGCTGAGGCAGATGTTCAGGAAGCCCTTGACGACGTTGAACGATGCGATTTCCGGGCAATGCCCAGCCAGGTATCCGCCGATGGCCTGTGCCGTCGCGTCTGGCGCGGCATGCGAAATCTTCAGCAGCGGAAAGACAACCAGGGTGAAGTCGCCCTCGAACTCCTTGCGGGTCGGCTGGACCTGCAGCAGGGCGGCATCCGGACGGACACCGTAGAGGGCCTCGACGGCCTGGGCGGCCGCAGCGGAAAGGAAGGATTCGGGCGTCATTATCCGAGATAGGTCTTGAGAAGTTTGCTGGCAGAAGGTTTCTTGAGTTTGCGTATCGCTTTCTCCTTGATCTGGCGGACACGCTCGCGGGTCAGGTCCAGGCGCTCCCCGATCTCTTCCAGGGTCATTTCCTGGCAGCCGATGCCGAAGAAGCTCTTGATGATCTCACGCTCGCGCACGGTCAGGATCTGCAGGGCACGCTCGATCTCCGTGCTCAGCGATTCGTTGGTCAGCCCCTTGTCGGCGCTGGGCGAATCCTCGTTCGGGAGAATGTCCAGCAGGCTGTTGTCCTCGCCGTCCACAAACGGGGCGTCCACGCTGACATGGCGGCCGCTGACGCGCAGCGTATCCGCGATCTTGTCCTTGGGCACATCGATCATCTCGGACAGCTCCTCGGTGGAAGGCTGGCGCTCGTTCTCCTGTTCGAACTTGCCCAGGGCCTTGTTGATCTTGTTCAGCGAACCGACCTGGTTCAGCGGCAGGCGCACAATGCGGCTCTGCTCGGCCAGGGCCTGCAGGATGGACTGGCGGATCCACCATACGGCATAGGAAATGAACTTGAAACCGCGGGTCTCGTCGAACTTCTCGGCGGCCTTGATCAGGCCCAGATTGCCCTCATTGATCAGGTCGGGCAGGCTGAGACCCTGGTTCTGGTATTGCTTGGCGACGGAAACGACGAAACGAAGGTTGGCGCGGGTCAGTTTCTCGAGGGCCTCTTCGTCACCCTTGCGGATGCGCTGGGCCAGTTCAACTTCCTCTTCGGGCGAGACGAGTTCCTCGCGGCCGATTTCCTGCAGGTACTTGTCCAACGACGCACTCTCACGGTTGGTGATGGACTTGGTAATCTTAAGTTGTCTCATTTGATCAAAGTTGTCTGCATATTATACGGACAAACCCGCCGTAAGTTTCACCCGCAGACAATTATTTTATTAACATTTTTCAACAGCCTCCCCAGAACCACAACGGAGAGGCCCCCTGAAACTTTTTTGGATGCTTTTCCCAAATCAGCCGCATCCAAAAAATTTCCAGGGGGCCTTCCGTCCCTCAAAGGGAAAGGTTTATTCGTCTTTACCGAAACCGAAGTAGAAGCTGCGGCCGTTCGGCGTGACACCCTCGATGAAGATCGCCCGCTTGCTCTTCTTGGTGATGTCGATGACATCCTGCGGCGTCTTCACCTTCTGATCGTTGACGAAGCGGATCACCATACCGGCCTGCGCGCCCGCCTCCTGCATCTTGCCGCGACCCACGGAAACGATCTCCACACCGTTGTCGCCCTGACGCAGCTGCGCGCCGTAATAAGCCACCGTACCGTCCCCGGCCACCGTACCGAGCGTGACGTTGCCGTCCGTGAACTCGATCTGCATATCGCGCGTCTTGCCTTCACGCAGGACCGTCACCGTGGACTTGTCGCCCGGATGGAAACTGTTGACCTTGGCCTGGAGCTCAGGCATCGTATGGGTGGGCGTACCGCCGATATTGACGATCACATCCTCCTCCTTGATACCGGCCTTGTCCGCCGCGCCGCCCTTGACGACCTCGGAGACATAGACACCCTCGGGCTTGTCGAGTTTCAGCTTGTCAGCCAGCTCAGCCGTGACGGTACCGCCGGCGATGCCCAGCATCGCACGCTTGACCGAACCGAAGTCGATCAGGTCGCCGACGACCTTGCTGACGATATTCGAAGGAATGGCGAAGCTGTATCCGGAGAACGAACCCGTCGTCGAAACGATGGCCGTATTGATACCGACCAGCTGGCCCGCCTTGTTCACCAGCGCACCGCCCGAGTTGCCGGGATTGACGGCCGCATCGGTCTGGATGAAGGACTCGATCTTGAACTCGCGGTCCTGGCTGGGCATCGAACGGCCCTTGGCACTGACGATACCGGCCGTGATGGTCGAACGCAGCGTCTCGCCCAGCGGGGATCCGATGGCCAGCACCCACTCGCCGAGGCGCAGCTGGTCCGAATCACCGAATTCGATGGTCGGAAGGGCCTGGGCGTCGATCTTGATCAGCGCGACGTCCGTGGCCGGATCGGTACCGACCACCGTCGCCTCGAAAGTCTGGTTGTTGTTCAGGGTCACCTCGATCTTGGTCGCATTCTGGACCACATGGTTGTTGGTGACGATGTATCCGTCAGGACGGATGATGACACCCGATCCGCTGCCTTCGCGCTCCCGGCCGCGGCCCTCGAAGCCGTCGCCGAAGAAGTAGCGGAAGAAAGGATCGATCATCTGGTCCTGCTGGCTGCCGCGGACCGTCACCTTGACGAACACGACGGCATCCACGGCGGATTCAGCGGCATAGGTAAAATCAGGATACTCAACCTGTGACAAATTGACAGTGCGGTAGGCGGACCCGTCGGACGGGTACACGGCCTGGGCCGAAGCGTTTTCCGCAGCCGGCGTAGCCGCACGCGAGATACCGAAAGCAGTCAGGCCGCTGAGCAGGACAGAGGCCACGACGGTAATGACATTTTTACTCATATGATTCCAATTTTTATTGATTTCAATAGCGCAATCAAAAAACGCAAATTATATGCCAGTTCGAAGTTTTTTACTAAATTTGCAAGACAACCTTAAAAGACGAGAATATGGAATTTACTGTTTCTAGCGCTGCATTACTGAAAGGCATTCTGGATGTCTCCAAGGCCATTCCCGTGAAGACCGCCCTGCCGATCCTCGAAAACTTCCTCTTTGTCCTGAAAGGCGACAGCCTCGAGCTGACCGCTTCAGACCAGGAGCTGACCCTGCGCACCGTCGTGACCGTGGACAGCACGAAGAAAGAAGGAAGCATCGCCGTGCCCGCCAGACAGATGACCGACCTGCTGAAGGCCCTTCCGGACCAGCCGCTGCAGATCAAGACCACCTCGGACAGTACCTTCGAGTGCATCTGGAACAACGGTAATTCCTCCCTGCCCTACTTCCCCGCCGAAGACTACCCCGCCATCAAGGGAGCCGGCGAGGACGCCCAGGTTGTCACCTTCCCGGCCCAGACCCTGGTGGACGGCATCAGCGGCACCGTGTACGCCACGGCCGACGACGAGATGCGCCCGGCGATGAACGGTATCTTCTTCGATATCGACACCGCTTCCACCACCCTGGTCGCCTCGGATTCGCACAAGCTGATCTGCTTCACCACCGATGACGTCCAGGCCGCCCAGGCCGCCTCGTTCATCCTGCACAAGAAGGCTGCGAACGTGCTGAAGTCCATTGTCTCGAAGGAAGATGAAAAGGTTGAAGTGACTTTCGACGGCAAGACCGTCGTATTCCAGTTCGGCGCCACGATGATGGTCTGCCGCCTGGTGGTCGGCAAATATCCGAAATACCGCGACGTGATCCCGCAGAACAACGCCAACATCCTGCGCATCGACCGCGCCCAGCTGCTGAACACGGTCCGCCGCGTGGCCGTCTGCGCCAACAAGGCCTCGAACCACATCAAGCTCGAGCTCAAGCCCGGCCAGCTGGAAATCACCGCCCAGGACCTGGGCTTCGCGCTGGCCGCGTACGAGAAACTGACCTGCGACTACAGCGGCGCCGAGTTCGGCATCGGATTCAAGTCCTCGTTCCTGATCGAGATCCTCAGCAACATGAGCTGCGAGAACATCGTCATCAAGTTCGCGGACGCCCGCCGCGCCGCCCTGATCGTCCCGGCCGAGGAAGAAGCCGATACCGAGAAGGTCTGCGCGATCATCATGCCGATCATGGTATCCTAATCCCTTCCGCATATGGAGCTGAACCTTGCAAGGCCCCTGCTGTTCTTCGACATCGAGAGCACGGGGCTGATCATTCCTGCCGATTCGATCATCGAACTGAGCTTCGTCAAGGTCTTCCCCGGTGGCGAGCAGCGCATCAAGACCTGGAAGATCAAGCCCTGGGACTACGAGCGCCGTGCCCAGCGGCCCATCGACCCGCAGGCCTCGAAAGTGAACGGCGTCACCGACGACATGCTGGTGGACTGCCCGCGCTTCTGCGACGTCGTGAACGAGGTGCTGGAATGGCTGCGCGACAGCGACCTGGCCGGATTCAACTCCGCCAAGTTCGACCTGCCGATGCTGGCCGAGGAGATCGAGCGCGTACGCCTGTACTGCCACCGCAACATCGACATCAACCTGCACGAAGCCGTCATGGTGGACGTCCAGAACATCTACCATGCGATGGAGCCGCGCAACCTGCGGGCCGCCTACCGCTTCTACTGCGGCGGTGACGATTTCGACAACGCGCACACGGCCGAGGCGGACGCCGTCGCCACGATGGAGGTCCTGAAGGCCCAGCTGGACCGCTACCCCGACCAGCTGAAGAACGACGTGAAATCCCTGTCCGCATTCGTCGGCAAGAAATACGTCGATTTCTCCGGCAACCTGATCTACGACAACAACGGCAACATCCTGGTCAATTTCGGCAAGCACAAGGGAAAGACGGCCCGCGAGGTTTTCGAGCGCGATCCCTCGTACTTCGCCTGGATCGCGAACGGCAGCTTCACCCTGGACACCAAGCGCCAGTTCGCCCTGCTGGAAGAGCAGTTCAAGCGCGAAAGGCTGGCCGCGAAGTTCAACGCCGGCAAGCTGTTCTGAGGAAAATCCGGCGGCGACCTATTGCGAGTCCGGGATTTTTACTATCTTTGCAGTCCCAAGCCACTTTAGCTCAGTCGGTAGAGCAGCGCATTCGTAACGCGCAGGTCAACAGTCCGAGTCTGTTAAGTGGCTCACAAACAAGAGGCTGACCCATCAGGGCCAGCCTCTATTCATTTATTCCGTCCGGATCACCAGGTGGTGAAGGGATGGACGGACAGCCAGGAATTGGAGTAGCGGTGGTCGCCGGTCACTTCCTCGCCCAGCCAGTCCGGCCGGTCGAAGGTTTCGTCCGGTGCGGACAGTTCGATTTCGGCCACGACCAGCCCTTGGTTTTCCTCCAGGAATTCATCCACTTCCCAGGTGTGCTTCCCGTCCGTATTCGGCACCAGGTGGCGGATCTTGTGTACCGTGCCGCTCTCGGCCAGCTGGAACAGCCCGTCCGCCTCTTCGGAAGTGATTTCCCACTCGAATTCCGGACGCACCATTCCCCCGTTCACACCCTTTCCCTTGATGGTCAGGAAAGCACGGTCGTCACTCCGGCGCACCCGCACGGTGTGGCGGGGCGTCACCGAAATGTAGGCCTGGGCCATCCGGTGCGATCCGACGGCCTGGGCGCGGAAATCGCCCTTCACCAGGAATTTGCGTTCGATCTCGAAATGTTCCATGCTACAACAGGCCTCCCACGGCGAAACAGATCGCCTTGTCGGTGTCCACGTCGTCCGGGACACTGATCACCAGCGCATCATCCTGCAGCGACCAGGAAATCGGGGAAATCGATCCCAGCATCCGCACGTCCTGCACCTTGCGGCCTTCCAGCAGGGCCGAGCCGCTCCCCAGGGCAGGGAGACGCACGGTCCGGTCCGCAGGCATGCCCAGCACGAAAGCGTAGAGCACGCCGCTGCGCGTCGTGTAGCGGATGTCCTTCTCGGAGAGCGAGAACATCGCGCGCTCGCGCTCGCCGAAGCCGCCTTCGTCGGAAACGCTGGCCACGCCCTCGCCGTAAATCTTCCAGGGACGCGTCCCGTAGATGCCTTCGCCGTTGATCTTCATCCAGGCCCCCAGCTCTTCCAGGAACTTCACTTCCTTGTCGTCGATGCTGCCGTCGGCGCGCACCGGAATGCTCAGCAGGAGGTTGCCGTTCTTGCTGACGATGTCCACCAGGGCGCCGATGATGGAACGGGCGGACTTGTAGGCGTCGTTGTCATAGATGCGGCGGTCATAGTGCCACTGCCCGATGCACAGGCAGGTCTGCCAGGGCGTGGGATTGATGTCTGCGATCGATCCGCGCTCGCAGTCGAACATCACGCCCTTCTGCCGCTCCGGGGTCAGGCGCTTCGCGGTCAGGACGACCTGGTTGACGCCGTCGTTGCGGTTCGCGCTGCGGTTGTAGTAATGCGCGGCCATCTTCAGGCCGTATTCCCCCATGGGCAGTTCGTGCTCGTCATCCAGGTAGATCAGGTCCGGATCGTACTTGTCGATGAGCTCTTTCGAGCGCAGGAACCAGTTCACGGCCACGTCCTGCAGCTCTTCAGGGACGTCCTCGGCCCAGATCCGGTCCGTGGCGGCGTGCCAGCGGTTCATCCCGGCAAGGGTCCGGATGCTGTCCGGCGCCACATAGTACGGATGCCCGTAGAGCATCTGCGGATCGTATCCTTCCCACCAGGTGCCTTTGCCGTCCTCCTTGGTCAGGCCGTAGGCATCGTAGCGGACGCCGGCCTTCTCCCCTTCCGGATCGAAGCCGTAGGCGGGCTGGAACCAGTGCCAGGCGTGCGAGGAATGATTGCTGACGCCGAATTTCAGCCCTTCCTTGCGGGCCGCCGCGGCGAATTCACCGATGATGTCCCGGTGCGGGCCCAGGTTGACGGAGTTCCAGGGCTGGTAGGAAGAATCGAAGTTGTCGAAATTGTCGTGGTGGTTGGCCATGGCGACGAAATACTTCGCACCGACCTCCTTGTACAGGTGGACCAGGTACTCCGGATCGAACTTCTCCGCCTTCCACTGCGGGATGAATTCCATGAAACCATACTCCGAAGGGTGTCCGTAGGTCTCTACATGGTGCTGGTAGAAGGGATCGCCCTGGATGTACATCTTGCGGCCGTACCAGTCGCCCCATTCCGGCACGCACTGCACGCCCCAGTGGGCCCAGAGGCCCAGCTTCGCGTCCCGGAACCACTCCGGGAAGCTGTTGTTCGCGATCAGGGACTCCCAGTCCGGCTCGAAGGGGCCGTCCTCGATCTGCATCGGATCCTTCGGACCGGCGCAGCAGACCAGCAGGACGGCGGAAAGTGCAAGGAGGAATCTTCTCATTTCTTCAGTTTTTCAAGTTCGACGCCGGCCATGATGAACGAGCCCGTGGCAAAGGGGCTGTTGCTGCCCTTGCGGGCCTCATAGCAGTAGTATTCGTAGTTGCCGGAACGGTACGGCGTACCGCCCAGACCGGCACCCATGCAGCATTCGCCGACATTCAGCAGGCCGTTCTCGTCCTCGGTGACGAAGGTCTTGATGAATCCCTCATAGGCCTTGCGGGCGACGGGCAGGTAGCTGCGGTCGATGACACCCAGGCGGATGCCCTTCAGCAGCGAATACATGAACATACCCGTGCAGGTGGACTCGAGGTAGTTCCCCTCGTCGCCGCTGCGGTCGATGACCTGGTACCAGGCGCCGCTCTCCGGATCCTGGGTGCGCTTGACCATCGAGGCGAGTTTGCCGATGATCTTCAGCACGACCTCCCGGCCTTCCACGCCCTCGGGAATGAACTCGATGGCATCCACGGCCGACATGAAGAACCATCCCATGCCGCGGCCCCAGCAGTGGTCGGACCACCCGGTCTGCTTGTCCGCCCAGGGCATTTCCCGGCTGACGTCGCAGGCGTGGCGGTACAGGTCCGTACCCGGATCATAGCAGTGCTCGTCCATGGTCCGGAACCAGGTGATCAGCGGCTGGTAGTCCGCGGGCTGGCCGTAGCGGGCCGTGTACTCCGCCCAGAAAGGACCGCCCATGTACAGGCCGTCCAGCCACATCTGGTGCGGATATATCTCCTTGTGCCACAGGCCGCCGTCGTCGTTGCGCGGATGCGTGTCCAGCTGCGAGCGCAGCAGGGCCAGCGCCTTGCGGTACTTCTCGTTCCCGGTCTTGTCATAGACGCGGTAGAAGACCTTGCCGGTGTTGACCCGGTCGATGTTGTACTCTTCCAGGCGGTAGGTCTTGATGCTGCCGTCCTCGGCGACCACCTTGTCGGAGAAGTCCGCGACATAGTCGTAGTATTTCGCATCGCCGGTCAGGTCGTACAGGTCCAGCAGGCCCTTCAGGCCCACGCCGCAGGCATAGTCCCACTTGAAGCGGGGGCTGTCGGCATTGGCGCCGGGGACGCCCCGGGCGAGTTCAGAATCGGCCATCCGGATGGCCCAGTCGAGCGCGTTGTCACACTCGGAAACGGATTTGGGTTTGCAGGAGAACGCCAGCAGCGCCACACACAGCATCAGAAAGCTTTTGGTTTTCATATCGAAATGGTGTTGATTGTCTCTTTTACAAATATACACGTTTTCAGTCAATCCGCTACAGGCAGGACAGTTCCAGCCAGCGTTCTTCGCGTGCGTCGATCTCTCGCTTGACCTGTTCGTAGCGTGCCGACATTTCCGTAATCTTCTGGTAATCCGTCACTTCCCCGCTGTTCATCGAGGTCTCCAGCGCCGCGCGTTCTTCGTTCAGCGCCGCAAGTTCCGCCTCGATATGCTCCAGTTCGCGCTTCTCCTTGTAGCTGAGTTTCCGCACGGCGGGGGCCGCCTGCGGCTGGGGCTCCGAAGGGCGCGGAGCAGCCTTCTGCACGGCCGCAGCAGCGCGTCTGCGCTCTGCCTCCTGGTCCTTGAGGAAGCTGCGGTATTCCGTATAACCCCCGATGAAATCCTTGATCCGTCCTTCGCCGCAGAAGACCAGCAGGTGGTCCACCAGGCGGTCCAGGAAATGCCGGTCGTGCGTCACGATGACCAGGGTGCCCTTGAAATCCAGCAGGTATTCCTCCAGGATGTTCAGCGTCACGATGTCCAGGTCGTTCGTCGGCTCGTCCAGGATCAGCATGTTCGGCTCCTGCATCAGGATGGTCAGCAGGTACAGCCGCCGGCGCTCGCCGCCGGAAAGGCGCGAGATCCGGTTGCTGAGCATGTCGTGCGGGAAGAGGAATTTCCCCAGCAGGTGCGTGTCAGGGACGGTTTCCAGCACGGTGTCGTCTTCGTTGAACTGCATGCCCTCCTGGCGGTAATACCCGATCCGCAGGGATTCGCCGCGCTGGATCGACGGCAGGTCGGACGACACCAGCAGGTTCAGGAAGGTGCTCTTCCCCACCCCGTTCGCACCGACGATGCCGACCCGCTCGCCCCGCTGGAAATTGTAGGTGAAATGGCTGATCATCGGCTGTCCCTCCCAGTCGTAGCAGAGGTCCTTGCAGTTGATGACTTTCGTGCCCAGGCGCGTGCGGAACGAGAGTTCGTCCATCGACACCTCCTTGACCGTATAGGCCTGGTCCGCCCGTTCCTTGAGGTCCCAGAAAGCCTGCTTGCGGTATTTCGCCTTGCCGCTGCGGGCGCAGGGCGTGGCGTGCATCCATTCCAGTTCCCGGCGCAGGACGTTCCGGACCTTGTCCGTCTCGGCGTTGTAGTTGGCGATGCGCTCGTCCCGCTTCGACAGGAAATTCTCGTAATCGCCCTTGTAGATGTACAGCGCGCCGCGGTCCAGCTCCATCACCGTATTGCAGACGCGGTCCAGGAAATAGCGGTCGTGCGTCACCATGAACAGGGTGCAGCGGGAACGCTTGAGGGTATTCTCCAGGTATTCGATGGCATCCAGGTCCAGGTGGTTGGTGGGCTCGTCCATGATCAGGAACTCCGCGTCCGCGGCCAGCATGGCGGTCAGTGCGACCCGCTTGACCTCGCCCCCGGACAGCTCGAACATCCGCTGCTCCGGGTGCAGGCCCAGCTCGTCCAGGATGCGCTTGGCGCGCAGTTCCTGCTCGAAATCGCCGGTGAAGACCTGCGCGGCCACCGTGGCGGAGGGATCGTAGGCGTAATCCTGCTCCAGGAACGCGATGCGGATATCCTTGAGGAACTTGATGCTGCCGCCGGAATCGGACTTGTCCTTGCCCGCAAGGATGCGCAGCAGGGAGGTTTTTCCCGTTCCGTTGGGCGCGATCAGGGCGATCTTGTCCCCTTCGTTGATATTGAATCCCACCCGGTCGAACAGCACCTTGGGGCCGTACGACTTGGAAATGTTCTCAACCTGCAGGAACGAGGGCATCAGGCCTGGGTGACCGCCGCCTCCGCACAGCGGATGCCGTCAATGGCAGAAGAGACGATGCCGCCGGAATAGCCGGCGCCTTCGCCGCAGGGATACAGGCCCGGCAGGCTGACGTACTGCAGCGTCTGCGGATCGCGCGGAATGCGTACGGGCGACGAGGTCCGGGATTCCACGCCCAGCAGCAGGGCGGCATTGGTATAGTAATTCCGCATTTTCACGCGGGGAAAGACTTTCTGCAGGCGCCTGGCGACCATGGCCGGCAGCAGTTCGTGCAGGGGCGCGGACACCACGCCCGGGTGATACGAGGTCTCGGGCATCTTCTTCGACAGCCTGCCCAGGCAGAAATCCTCCATCCTCTGGGCCGGGGCGGCCATGGGATGCAGGGCGCCCTGGGACTGGCAGTAGCGGTACATGTCCTGCTCGACCCGGTGCTGGAAATCCATCAGGCGGAAGGGATCGTCTCCGGGCAGGTCTTCGGGCTCGATCTGCACCACGACGCCGGCGTTGGCGAACTTGCCGTTGCGCGCGGCGTTGGACATGCCGTTCAGCACGACCGTCCCGGGCTCGGTCGAGGAAGGGACCAGGATGCCGCCGGGGCACATGCAGAACGAGAACACGCCGCGGCCGTCCTCCTGCTCGACAAAGGAATACTCCGCCGCCGGGACACCGGGCTTCCACTGGCCGTGGTACTGGCACCAGTTGATCTTCTCCTGGGGATGCTCGACCCGGACGCCCAGAGCGAATCCCTTCGCCTCCAGGGCTCCCCCGTCACGCTGCAGCAGTTCGTAGATATCGCGGGCGGAGTGGCCCGTGGCCAGGATTACCCGGTCGGCGCTGTAACTGCCGCCTTGCGCGGTCTTCACGGTGAAAAAGCCGTTCCCGTCGCGCTCGATCGCGTTTACGCGCGCTCCGAAATGGTATTCACCGCCGTGGTCGGTGATGCATTTGCGGATGTTCTCCACCACGACGGGCAGCTTGTCCGATCCGATATGCGGGTGCGCGTCGATCAGGATGTCCTTCGAGGCGCCGAAGGCCACCAGCTGGTGCAGCACCTCACGGATATCGCCGCGCTTGGACGAGCGCGTGTAGAGCTTTCCGTCGGAGAAAGCCCCAGCTCCGCCTTCGCCGTAGCAGTAGTTCGAATCCGGATCCACCATCCCGTCGCGGGACAGCTTGGCCATGTCGAACTTGCGCGCATGCACGTCCTTGCCGCGCTCCAGGATCACCGGGCGCCGGCCCAGCATCAGCAGTTTCAGCGCCGCGAACATGCCGGCCGGGCCGGCGCCCACGACGATGACGGGGGCGGATGCGTGCACGTCCAGATAGGGCTGCAGGCTGAATTCTTCGATGGTCTCGTCCGGAGCGTACGCCTCGTACTGGTAGCGCCACACCGGTTCGCGGCGGGCGTCGATCGAGCGTTTCTTGAGTACCCAGCACAGACCGCCGGCCTTGGCCTCGATCTCTTTCAGGCGGGGTTCCCGCCCCAGAGGGCAGACGACTTCGAATTCTTTCATTGGCTGATGACTCCACTGCCGAGCATTTCCCCGTCGGCGGCATACCAGACGGCGAACTGGCCCGGGGTAATCGAGCGCTGGGGCTCGTCAAATACGATATACAAACCTTCGTCGCGGCGCATCAGGACAGCGTCCTGCAGGGGCTGGCGGTAGCGGATGCGCACCAGGCAGCGGAGGTCCTCCCCCAGCGGGAGGTCCGTGCGGATCCAGTGGATCTCGTCCGGGGCGATCAGCAGGGCGCGCCGGTACAACCCGGGATGGTCCTGCCCCTCGCCGACATAGACGATGTTGCGGTCGATGTCCGTCGCGATCACGAAGAGGGGATCCTTGTGCCCGCCCACCGCGAGGCCCTTGCGCTGGCCCAGGGTATAGAACTGCGCCCCTTCGTGGCGGCCGATGACGGCGCCGTACGGATTGGGTTTGTAGCGGGTCTTGCGGATGTGGTGACGTCCGGAACGGTAGGTCTCGGTCTCGAAACGGATGGGGCTGTAGTCGAAGGGAGTGCACATTTCCGGCAGGGTCGTGCGCTCCGGCATGCCTTCGTAGAATGTCCGGTACACCTCCACGATGTCCCCCTCGACGGATTGAAGTTTCTGCTGGAGGAAGACCGGCAGGTCCACCTTGCCGACGAAGCAGATGCCCTGCGAGTCCTTGCGCTCGGCCGAAGGCAGGTCTGCCTCAGCGGCGATGCGCCGCACCTCGGGCTTGGTCAGGTGGCCGATCGGGAAAAGGGCTGCGGACAACTGCTCCTGCGTCAGCTGGCACAGGAAATAACTCTGGTCCTTGTTGGGGTCGCTCCCCTCCAGGATGCGGCAGCTGCCGTCCGGGAGGGTCTCCTTGCGGCAGTAATGCCCCGTCGCCACCATGTCGGCACCCAGGCGCCGGGCGGCGTCCAGAAAGGCGCCGAACTTGATCTGGCTGTTGCACAGTACGTCCGGGTTGGGCGTGCGCCCGCGGGCATACTCGTCGAACATGTAATCGGCGACCTGGGCCATGTACTGCGTGCTCAGATCGACGAAATAGAAGGGAATGCCGATCTTGCGGGCCACGAGTTCCGCGATGAACTTCTCTTCCTCCCACTCGCAGTCCCCGTGCAGCGTTCCTTCCGTGTCGTGCCAGTTCTGCATGAACATCGCGAACACGTCATATCCCTGCTGCTTCAGCAACAGGGCGGCCACACTGGAGTCCACGCCTCCGGACAGTCCCACGCAAATCTTCATTGTTTGCAAATATACGAATAATCGCTATCTTTGGGGAGAATAACACCGTTTGTATGAACGAAAAAGAAATCAAAATCTCTTTTGCCGAGTACAAGACACTGGACGAGTTGACCGAGGCTGACCGCGAACTGGCCCATGCCGCCATGGATGCGATGAACAACGCATATGCCCCGTATTCCCATTTCCACGTCGGCGCCGCCGTCCGGATGTCCAACGGAGAAATCGTCAGCGGATCGAACCAGGAGAATGCCGCTTTCCCTTCGGGGCTGTGCGCGGAACGCACCGCGATGTTCGCCGCCAGCTACCGCTTCCCGGACAAGGACATGCGCAGCATCGCCATCGCCGGAGGCGTGTACGGCCGCCTCGCCGAACAGCCCGCCACCCCCTGCGGCGCCTGCCGTCAGGTCATGGCACAGTACCAGACCAAGGCCGGCAAGCCGATGTCCGTGATCATGGTCGGCGCGAAACGCATCTGGAAATTCGAACGCGTGGACGATATTCTGCCGCTGATTTTCGACAGTATCTGAAAAATTCCTATATTTGCAACGGGAAAGTCGTGCACGACCAGCTCCCTCTGAACTCCCCCAGGACAGGAATGTAGCAAGGGTAGGAGGTCGTAGCGGTGCGATGTACGTAGCTTTCCCTTTTTTTGTGCCCGGCCCGAGCGTCATGCCCGACATGGGTGTCGTGCCCGACCTGATCGGGCATCCCTTGCATCGATGGCGGCGGGGCACCGGGGCCGGCCGGGGCAGGTTCCGCGCGGAGAATGCAATACAAAACGCTCCCGCGTTTCAAGCATTCCCGCTGCGGAACTGCCCCCGGCCGCAACTCCCGCTGAGATGGGACTACCAAACCCCCGCCGAAACACAATTTTGCGGAATTTTCGCTTTTTTTTCTGCAAAATGCCCTCCGGAACACGGTTTTGCAGAATTTTCGCCTTTTTTTCTGCAAAATGCCCTCCCGGAACACTGTTTTGCAGAATTTTCGCCATTTTTTCCGCAAAATGGGTTCGCCATCCCGTGAGGGACATTATGTATTGGTAATTAATTGATTATTTGGAGAGTCTCGGAGGAATACACCCTGCTCTGCCGGTAATCTACACTCAAAAAAATGGACCAATAGCGGCGCCGCAACAACAGTCCTACTCCGCTGCGGAACCGACCTGGCCCGAGCGGAAATCACGCAAGACAGTCACGCCCCTCAGGCGGCGAGGAGGGCGTCGGCGAGGGCGGTGAGGGCGGGGATGTCGGTGGTCTTGAGGCGGGAGCGCAAGGTGACGGTCTCGCCGACGAGGGTAACGTTCTTCATCGCGCCGATCATCTCGCGCATCACGCGGCCGGCGGAAGGTGCCCAGGATCCGTTCTCAATCACACCCACGACACGGTTGGAATAGCCCTTGATCTGCAGGCGGTGCAGGAATTCATGCATCGGCGTGAACAGCCCTGCGTCGTAGGAGGACGCTGCCAGGACCATCTTGGAATGGCGGAACGCATCTTCGACGTTCTCGGCGAAGTCCGAGCGCGTCAGGTCGCTGACCACCACACGCGAAGCGCCTTTCTCCCGCAGGATTTCGGCGAACTTCTCAGCCGCCTCCAGGGTGCCGCCGTGGATGGAAGCGCAGGCGATGAAGATGCCTTCGGTTTCGGGCGCATACCGGCTCCAGGTGTCATACAGGGCCAGATAATCACCCAGATTGTCCTCCAGCAGCGGTCCGTGCAGCGCGCGGATCGCCCGGACCGGCAGCGATGAGAGTTTCCCCATCAGGGTCTGGACGGGGCCGCCGTACTTGCCGACGATGTTGAAATAGTAACGGCGGGCTTCGCAGCTCCAGTCCTCGTCATCGCGGCCGTAGAAACCGCACTTGGAAAGGGCACCGAACTTGCCGAACGCATCGGCGCTGTACAGCGTGCCGTCGGATTCATCGAACGAAACCATCACCTCCGGCCAGTGGACCATCGGCGCCCCGAAGAAACGCAGCTTGTGGGATCCCAGGTCCAGCACGTCGCCTTCCTTGACGGCCACGGAGCGGCCTTCCAGCGCAATGCCCTCGAAGAACTGCGGGATCATCTGCAGCGCCTTCGTGCCCGCGACGACCTTCAGGCCAGGATACTGCGCCAGGGCCCAGGCGATCAGCCCGGCGTGGTCCGGTTCGACATGATGCACGACCAGATAGTCCGGCTGGCGGCCGCCGAGCGCCTCGGCGAGGTTCTGCTGCCACTCGGAGCCTTTGCGGGCGTCCACCGTGTCCAGGATGGCGACTTTCGCATCCAGGATGAGATAGGAATTGTAGGAGATGCCCTCGGGCAGGATATATTGGCTTTCAAACAAATCGAGGTCCAAGTCATCGACCCCGATGTACTTGACCTGGTCGGACAGATTTCTGATCATGGTATTCATTCTTAATCAGACAAAGATACAAAGATTCTATGTATTTTTGCATTGGAATATGCAAGATCCGAAGTTCACCCAGACCATCCTGGATTGGTATGCAGAAAATGCGCGTGACCTCCCCTGGCGGCGCACGAAAGACCCGTATGCCATCTGGATCAGCGAGATCATCCTTCAGCAGACCCGGATCGCGCAGGGACGCGCCTACTGGGAACGTTTCATGCAACGCTTCCCGACCGTGGAAGACCTGGCCGAGGCCAGCGAAGACGAGGTGCTGCGCGCCTGGCAGGGCCTGGGATACTACAGCCGCGCCCGCAACCTGCACGCCGCCGCCCGGCAGATCCAAGCCGCCGGCCGCTTTCCCGACACCCTCGAAGGCCTGCGTGCCCTGAAAGGCGTGGGCGACTACACCGCCGCCGCCATCGGATCGATCGCCTTCGGCCTGCACGCAGCGGTCGTGGACGGCAATGTGTACCGGGTTCTCGCGCGGTATTACGGACGGGAAGAGCCCGTCGGCACGAATGCAGCGAGAAAAACCTTCACGGAGCTGGCGACGGAGCTGCTGCCGGAAGGCCAGGCCGGGACTTTCAACCAGGCGATGATGGACTTCGGGGCTCTCCAGTGCATCCCGGCCGCCCCGGACTGCAGCGCCTGTCCCCTCGCGAAGAGCTGCACCGCCCACAAGGGCGGACGCGTCGCCGGCCTGCCTGTCAAACAGGCGTCCGCAGCCGTCAAGACCCGCTGGTTCTCCTACATCTACCTTCGCTGCCAGGGCGAAACAGCCATCCGCAAAAGGCCCGCCGGGGACATCTGGCAAGGACTGTGGGAACCGGTCCTGATCGAACGCGGGGCCCCGGACCAGCCCCTGGACTGGCCCGCGGACGGGCTGAGACTGCTGCGGCAGGGTGTAAAGCACCAGCTCACCCACCGGACGATCTACGCCGATTTCTACCTGCAGGAAACCAAGGACAAGCCAGCACTTCCCGCCGGATACCGGTGGATTCCGGAAAAGGAACTGGAACAGTACGCGAAATCGCGCCTGTTCGAGATCATGCTGGATTCACGCTGAGCTACACCACTTCGGAATACGTCCCGAAATACTTGAATTGCATCCCGCTGCCCTCCAGTCCGCTGATCAGGGACGGGAACTTCTCGTCGTACACGGACATGTCGATATCGAAGTAGAAGCAGAACTCGAATTCCCGGTTGGGAATCGGGCGGCTCTCCAGTTTCACCAGGTTGGCCCCGCAGGCGTTGAAACGAGACAGGATGCCGAACAGGGTGCCGGGCTTGTTCGGCGCCACCATCATGATGCTGGTCCGGTTCGCTCCGGGATAGATCCGGCGCGTCTTGCTGATGCAGATGAAGCGGGTGATGTTGCTGCCGAAATCCTGCACGTCGGGCGCAAGGATATCCAGCCCGTACAGATTCGCGCAGGTCTGCGAAGAAATGGAAGCGACCGTGCCGGTGAGGTCTTCCGAAGCGCGGATGGCCCCGACCGCCGTGTTCTCGCAGGGAATGACCTGCACGCCCTTCAGCGACGACAGGAAATGCGAGCACTGCTGGATGGCCTGGGGATGCGAATAAATCGTCTTCACATTCTCTTTCTTCATGCCGCGGGCACCCAGCAGCTGGTGGTCCACCTTCACCCGGGTGCTGCGTACGATATGCACGTCGTATTTCACCAGCAGGTCGTAAATCTCGTTGACGGAACCCGCGGTGGAGTTCTCGATGGGCAGGATGCCGAATTCAGCCATACCCCCCAGCACCGTCTTGATAACCCCCTCGAAAGAGCTGTTGAAGAGGATCTCCGGCACCTCGAACAAGCGCTCGGCCGCCATCTGGGAATACGCTCCCTCGCGCCCCTGGCAGGCAACGACGGCGCGTTTCGGGAACGCAGCCGGGGCCGCCGAAATCAACGACGAGATCTCGCGGTACAGCGCCGAATCCTTCAGCTGGCCCATCGACTCGTAAGACTTGCTGATATCGAAGATGGAACGGTACAGCGCCCGCCCGAAGGGTTCAAGCTCCGGCGGAAGCGCCTTGGAGACCCGGGTCAGGACCTCCCGTTCCCGGCCGGAATTGGTCACCGGAATCGCGTGATCCCGCTTGTAGGCGCCGATCTCTCCGACCACGCGCATGCGCTGTTCGAACAACTTGCAGATTTCGTCATCGATCGTGTCGATCTGCTGACGGAATTCGGATAATTCCATGGGCTTATGCTTTTTCGGATTTTTCTTTTGCGATGCGTCCCTCGCGCAGGATGCGTTCCAGGGTCTCGGCGTCCCGGGCCCGGATGGCGGCGGCGTATTCCTGCAGGTTCGCAACGATCGTGTCGATCTCTTCCGCGAGGAAATCCCCGTTTTCCAGGAACAGTTCCGTCCACATCCGCTCGTTCAGCCAGGCCACCCGGGTCATATCCCGGAAGCTCCCGGCACTGAATCCCCGGTGCTGGACGGCACGCGGGCTCTTGACATAGGCGTTGGAAACGACGTGCGCCAGCTGGGACGTGAATGCGATCATGCGATCGTGCTCTTCCGCCGTGGCGAAGACCAGCTGTCCCAGCCCCATCGGAGCCAGCAGGAGCTTGATCTTCCCGTACAGGTCGGGATCGTCGAAGCGCGGCGGTACAATGACCATCGGAGCCCCCTGGAAGAGGTCCGCACGGGCGTTCTTGTACCCCGACAGGTGCGTCCCGGCCATCGGGTGGCCACCGACATAGCAGTACCCGTGAGCGCGCGCAAGCGCAAATCCGCATGCGCAGACGACACGTTTGGTTCCGCAGTCGTCCATCAGCAGGGTATGCGCATCGATCCGGGCCGCATGGTCCCGCATCCAGGCGCATGCCGCCTCCGGAGGCACAGCCAGGTGGATGATGTCGCACAGGGGCGTCGTCTCCGGCGTGAGTTCCCCGTCCAGCATCCCGTCCAGTTCGGCGAAACGCGTAACGGAGTCGCTCAGGTCGTATCCATAGACCGTCCATCCGGCGGCCTTGTAGGCCTTGACCAGCGAACCGCCGATCAGGCCCAGCCCGACGACCCCGACCGTACCCGCGCTCATAAGGCGGCCTGCAGGGTTTGGATCTGGCGGGCGAGCGCGTCGAACTGCTCGGGCGTCAGGGACTGCGGACCGTCGCACAGCGCGTGCGCGGGATCGTTGTGGACCTCGATGATCAGCCCGTCCGTGCCCGCCGCAACGGCGGCCAGCGACATCCTCGGAACGAGGCGGGACTTGCCCGTCGCATGGCTGGGATCCACGATGATCGGCAGGTGCGAGAGCTCCTTGACCAGCGGCACGGCCGCCAGGTCCAGCACGTTGCGCGTATAGGAATCGTAGCTGCGGATGCCCCGCTCGCACAGGATGATGTTCTCATTGCCGCGCGACATGATGTACTCGGCGCTCATCAGCCACTCCTTGATGGTGCTCGACAGGCCCCGTTTCAGCAGGATGGGCTTGTGCAGGCTTCCGAGTTCCTTCAGCAGCTCGAAGTTCTGCATGTTCCGGGCGCCGACCTGGATCAGGTCCACATGCTCGGCGAACTCGTCCAGGTACTTGTCGCTCATGATTTCCGTGACGATCGGCAGGCCGGTCTCCTCGCGTGCCTTGATCAGCAGGCGGAGTCCGTCCAGGCCCAGGCCCTGGAAGTCATAGGGCGAAGTCCGGGGCTTGAAGGCGCCGCCGCGCAGCAGTTTCGCTCCGGAAGCCTTGACCCGCTGCGCGACCCCGATGATCTGCGCTTCGGATTCGACCGAACAGGGGCCGGCGATGATGGCGAAATGCCCGCCGCCGATCTGGACGGCGTTCTCGCCCGCACCCACCGTCACCACGGTGTCCAGGGGATGGAAACGCCGGTTGGCGCACTTGAACGGCTCGGAAATGCGGGTCACGTTCTCGATGATGTCCAGGCCCGTCAGCAGGTCGGGATCGATCCGGCTGGTGTCGCCGATCAGGCCGATGATGGTCTGGAACTGGCCCTCGGACACGTGGACACCCACGCCCTGGTCCTTCAGCCACTTGATCAGGTTATTCTTCTGCGCCTCGGTTACGCCGGGCTTCAAAACGGCAATCATATCGTATAGTTGGTTTTATTCAAACAGGCAGTCGTCCAGGGCCTTCTGCAGGAATTCCTTGTCCAGATGCTGGCCGATGAAGACCAGCTTCTGCATCCGGTCCCCGTACATGGGATCCCACTGCGCCTTCAGGTCCGGCTCGACGGCCAACCTGTACTGCAGCTCGTCCTCGGGCATCGTGGCGAACCACAGGCCCACGTTCTTCAGCGAGAACTGGCGGCCGGCCTGCTCGAAGAGGTAACAGGTATCGAACTCCTCGCTAAAATAGCAGATACCCTTGGCCCGGATGATGTTCTTGGGCCAGAGTTTGGCGACGAAACGGTCGAAACTGTTCAGGTCGAAGGGACGCCGGGCGCGGTACACGAAGGTTCCGATGCCGTATTCCTCGGCCTCCCCTTCCTCGTGGTCATGGTGGTGATGATGGTGCCCCTCGTGATCGTGATCGTCGTCGTGGTGCTCCGCACGGTCCTCGACCTCGCGGATCCAGGTGGCCGATCCCATCACGTCGTCGAAGTTGAACATTCCGGTCCCGAGGATGCGGTCCAGTTCGACGTCGCCGTAGTCGCAGGGGATGATCTTCGCCTGCGGCTGGAGGGCGCGGATGATGGACTGGATGCGTTCCAGCTCCTCCGGGCTGACCTCGGACGCCTTGTTCAGCAGGATGATGTTGCAGAATTCGATCTGCTGGATCAGCAGGTTCTCGATGTCATCCTCCTCGATGTCCTTGCGCTTGAGCGCGTCGCCGCAGTGGAATTCGCTCTGCATGCGCATGGCGTCCACCACCGTCACGATGCAGTCCAGTACCGGGAAGCAGTCCGTTCCCGGCGCGGCGCCGACCAGCGTCGGGATGGAGCAGATGGTCTGGGCGATCGGCTCCGGTTCGCAGATGCCGCTGGCCTCGATGACGATGTAGTCGAAGCGGCTGCGGTCCGAAATCTCGCGCAGCTGCTCGATCAGGTCGGTCTTGAGGGTACAGCAGATGCATCCGTTCTGCAGGGCCACCAAACTGTCGTCCCGCTTGCCCACGACCCCGCCCTGCTGGATCAGGTCGGCATCGATGTTCACTTCGCCGATATCATTGACTATCACGGCGAAACGTATTCCTTTCCGGTTGTTCAGGATGCGGTTGACAAGGGTGGTTTTACCGCTGCCGAGGTATCCGGTCAGCAGCAATACGGGTATTTCAGTAGGACTCTGCATAATTCACACGCGCTAACTAACGCACAAAGATAACAAAAAAAGCGTTCGTCAGTCCTCCGCCGGGACGATCTCTCCGCTTTCGACGTACCAGAGGAAAGCGCGGACGTTCCGGTACCCGAGGGCCCGGTACAGCGCGGCGTAGCGGCCGATCTGCCGGAGATACTTCTCCTCCTTCGCCCCGAACTTGTAGTCGATGATTTCGACCCCGTCGCCGCGCAGGATCACCCGGTCCGGACGGTAAGCCTCGGATTTCCCGTGCGCGGGGACCAGGATCTCGCGTTCGTCCAGGATGCAGCTTCGCGGCGCAGAGAACCAGCCGCGGTCCGCCACGCGGGCGATGGCATCGGCGAGGAACTGCTCTTCCCGGCCGGCCTCCGATGCGGACAGCAGTCCGCCAGCCACGGCCTGCCGCACCGAAGCGGCCAGGTCCGCCGGCGCGAACACCGTCTCCAGGATCTTGTGCAGCACAGAACCGCGCCGGCGGGGCGAAGCATGCAGGTTCTCCGCTGCAAAAAAGTCCGGATAGTCCGTGCGGATGCGCACCGCACTGCGGGCTGTATCCATCTGCTGATCAGGCATATACTGCAGAATACGCTGCTCTATGGGCAGGGCGTCATCCCCGCCCCGGGCCCGTCGGAGCGCCTTGCGGCAGGGCTCTCCCAGCATGAAATGCGCGGCCGCGGTGTTTTCCTCCCTCTCGTCCGGAGCGGGATCCGGCTCCGCTTCCTCGTCAAGCAGCCGGAAGCCGTCCGGGCCGCTGAACTCCGGCAGGAAGTAATTCAGCGCGGCGCCGACCCCGATGAAAGACGGCCACTCCCCGCCCGGGACGAAGTCGTCCGCCTTCTTCACCAGGGGCGTGATGATGTGCATCGCCTCGGAGGCGCGCGTCATCGCCACGTACCAGACATTCATCTCGTCCACATACTGCATGCGCAGTTCGCGCAGGTAATTCTCCCGGAACAGCGTCTGCCGCGAGCCTTCGCCCAGCGTGGTGTAATACATCGCCTTCTCGGTGCCGGCGAGCGGCGTTCCATCCAGGTCCGGATACTCCCAGAAACGGCTGCCGGGGAGGATGTAGCTGTATTTGGTCGGCAGCGGGACCACGACATACGGGTAGTCCAGGCCCTTGACCTTGTGGATGGTGATGACGGTAACGGCGTCGCTCCCCTCCGGCGAGGAAATGCTGCGGGCCATCCCCTCCTCCTGCCAGAACTGCAGGAAGGCATGCAGCGAATTGCCGTTGCGCGCGACGAAATCCCGCAGCAGGTCCAGGAAGGCCAGCACGTACAAGGTATCCGCATTGACCTGGTCGGCGGGCATCTGACGCAGCAGCGCCTCCGCGAGATCGGAGAGGGACTGGCAGCTGCGCAGCGCCTCTTCGTCGAATTCCCCGGCGTAATAGCCGTTCACCGTATCGGACGGGTCGTCGAGGCGGAAGAGCTCGGAGACCAGCATCCGCACCGTCCGTCCCGAACAGATTTTCAGCGAGTCGTTCGTGATGACGTTGACGCCCCGTGCGATCAGGCGCGTCGCGACGGTCTCGCCCACGGCGTGCGTGCGCACGATGACGGCGACGTCCCGCCAGGCGAAACCCCGCTCGCGGGCCTCCAGGACGGCTTCCACCGTGCGGTCGTAGAGCTCGTCGTTCGCGCAGAGCGTGACCTCCACGCAGCCAGGGACCCCGATCCGGTCGTGGCTGCGCTGCTCTACGTCGCGGTAAATGCCGCTCAGGGACTTGGAGGGAAGTTCCCGGGATTCACGGCTGTCCCGCAGGTTTTCGCGCAGCTGGACGTCCATCTTCGCGGCCAAAGTGCGGAAGAAACTGTTGTTGAAACGGACAATTTCGGGGGCGCTGCGCCAGTTGTCCTCCAGGGGCGTTTCCACGGGGTTGCGCAGCTCCGCCGCGACCCGCGATTCCAGGATGTCCCAGTCCGCGCTGCGCCAGCGGTAGATGCTCTGCTTGACATCCCCGACGACCAGGTTGGCCATGCCCTCGGCGATGCTGTTCGCCAGCAGCGGCCGCAGGTTCTCCCACTGCATCGTCGAGGTGTCCTGGAACTCGTCCAGCAGGAAATGCCGGTAGCGCACGCCCGTCTTCTCATAGATGAATGGTGCGTCCGAGCCCGCGATGATATTCTTCAGGATGCTGTTCGTATCTTCGATGCCCAGCACGTTCTTCTCCTTCAGCAGGGCCTGGAAGGTGCGGTCCAGCGTGTCCGCCACATGGAAGACGGCGATCCGGCCGCGCAGGATCTCCGCCGTGCGGCGCAGGACGTACGGTTCGTGCAGGAAGGCGTCCATCTCCACGCAGCGCTCGCGCACCGCGTCGTAATCCGCCTGTCCCAGGCGTTTCTGCGCCTCCTTGGAAAATGCGTTCCGCCCGTCTTCCAGCGCGCTGCTCCAGGTCTTGAGGTTCTTCAGGTCCAGCTTGTCGCCGGGACGGTAACGGGCGAACTTCGCGACGGTGGAGTCGATCTTGGTCTTGCCGTATCCGGCCAGGAACTCCTGCAGTTCCTGGGCTTTCTGCCGGAAAGGGACGTCGAAATCCCGGATGATCCCGGCGCAGATCTCCCGGAGTTTCCGCAGGTTCCCCTCGGAAAAAGCCGCATCCCGGTCCATGCCGATCGCCTGGGCTTTCTGCTGGTAATCCTCGGAAAGGTAGCCGCGGGCAAAGGCCTTCAGGTTGCGTTCCAGCCGGTATCCGTCCCCGGAGCGTATGTCCTCCAGCGAGCTGTCGGACAGCCACTTGCGCAGGGCGTCATCGCCGTCGGACAGCGAATCCAGCACACGGTCCACGGCCTCGTCCACCAGCGAATCACGGTCCAGGTCGATCTGGTACTCGCTAAACTGCCCGGCCTCCCGGGCGAAGGCGCGCAGCACCCGCTGGAAGAAGCGGTCGATCGTGCTGACGGAGAAGGACCCGTAGTCCTCCAGGATCTCGCCCAGGGACTTGCGTGCGACCGCCTGCAGTTCCCGGACGGATCCGAATCCGCATTCCGCCAGCAGATAGTCGCGGTAGTCGGACTTTTCCGGACGGGAGGCGAGGATGTCCAGTTCCCCGATGATACGGCGCTTCATCTCGTCCGTCGCGCGGTTGGTGAAGGTCAGGGCCAGGATGCCCCGGTAGGCACGCGGCTCGGTCCTGCCGTCCAGGAGCAGCAGACGGATGTACTCCCGGGCCAGGGAATAGGTCTTGCCCGATCCCGCCGAAGCCTTCAGGATCTTCACGCCACCGCCGGTCATCGCATCTTCACCCATATCAGTTGTCTTTGGAGACCCTGCCGCACAGGATCTTGAAATCACAATACGTACAGGCCGCCTGGTTCCGGTCCACCCGC
The DNA here is from genome assembly GCA_017454335.1 of Bacteroidales bacterium. Taxonomy (GTDB): domain Bacteria; phylum Bacteroidota; class Bacteroidia; order Bacteroidales; family UBA932; genus Cryptobacteroides. The sequence continues at coordinate 32,940 of JAFTDE010000025.1, forward strand.
CTGAACGGGATTTCCGGATTCTCCATTTCGTCAAATACCGCCGCCAGGCCCGCTTCGACGCCGGCGTTGAACGCCTCGCTCTGCGGCCAGGTCCGGACCGGATCCGTAAACAGGTCGGCCATCGCATACATTGCATTGGAGACGGTCTTGTCCGGGAAATCCGCCTCGACCATGCGGTCGTAAAGATAGAACTGCAGCGCCGCCTTGAAGCGGTGCGCCGTGGACGGGGAGAACAGCCGCTCCGCCTTGCCGGACGGGTCCAGCACCTCCTGCCGGTCCGATCCGGTCTTGTAATCGACCACGCGCACGCCGTCCGTGCCCAGCGTGTCGATCCGGTCCACGAAACCGCCGAACAGGTGGCCGCAGACGCTCTGTTCCCGCCAGATCTCCATCGCCAGCATCTGGAACGAAGGGCGGCCCTCCAGCTGGTCCAGGTCGGCCCGGATCACACGCCGGACGTACTCCACGGCCACATCGGCCGCCACCAGGTCGCGCCCGGTGACTTCGACGCTGCGCAGCTCCGCCCGGATCAGGGACAGGACCTTGCGGCGGATTTCATCGCTGCGTTTCAGCCATCCGCGCAGGTACTCCGCCGAGACGGTTTTGTCGATATAGCGTTCCTTGTCGTGCTGCCGGGTCTTGTCGAAGCCATCGTCCCGGCGCATGGCTTCCTCGCCGTCATACAGGGCCCGCAGCGTGTTGTGGCAGACATTGCCCAGCATGCCGGCATCCAGCGATTCGTTCACCTCCTCGCGGGCGTCCAGCCCTTCGATCTTGTGGTAGTAGAACTGCACCGGACAGCTCATGTATTCCTGGATCACGCTGGGCGAATAGCGCAGCGTCTTCATTTTCCCGATATGGGCGGCCGTCTTCGGGATCTCGTCGTCCTGCCCCGTCCGGCTGATGTCCGACTGGGAGACGCTGCGGTGCAGCCGGCAGCGGTCCCGGTACAGGTACTGGAGCTGCTTGACGAAGCGGCTCTCCTCGCCGGGATTCAGCCCCTCGGTGCGGGAGTCGTACAGCATCCAGACATCCGTCGCGCGGGTGATCATGCGGTAGAAATAATAGGCCCAGACGGCGTCCTGCCGCTCGAAAGTCGGCAGGCCGAAGGCTTTGCGCAGTTCCGGCGGGATGAACGAGCGGCTGACGCTGACCCGCGGGAAGACGCCCTCGTTCGCGTTCAGGATGATGACGTGCCGGAAATCCAGCGCCCGCGTCTCCAGCGGGCCCATGACCTGCAGGCCGCCCAGCGGTTCGCCGTCGAAGGGCACGCTGACGCCCGCGGCGATCTGGTCCAGCAGATGCGCCCAGGTCCGGGGCAGCACGGGCAGCGAGAGGTCGCGCAGCCGGCTCAGGCAGCAGTAGTACTGCCGCGCGAATTCCGCCTGCAGGGGATCCTCTTCGCGGATCCTGCCGGCCAGTTCGGCCGAGACCTCCATCAGGTAGTCCGCCAGGCGTTCGCACTGCGTGCGCCGCACCGCGTCGTCCCCGGGCGAAGCGTCCGTCAGCGCCGGACGGAAAACCAGGCCCAGCAGCGCCCCGCTGCCGAAATCCGCCTGCGGCACATAGTATTTGGCGCCCCGGATGATTCCATTCGCAGCCTCGCGCTCCGCCTCGTCCAGCCGCGCACGCAGGATGCCGCTCGACAGGATGTTGCGCACCTGCCGGTTGTGGAAGTACCAGGACCCGTTCTTCTCTTTCAGATGCAGCTGCAGGGCCAGCACGTCCCGCATGAAGGCATACCATTCGCTGGACGGCAGCGGGTATCCCATCGTCACGTTGATACCCTCGTCGCCGGCGGGCAGGCTGTTCAGCACCGGCATCATCATCGTCTCGTCCGCCAGCACGACCGCGCAGTCGATGCCGCGCTCCCCCGCCGGAATGTCCTGCAGGATGTCCGGCAGCATGCGCGCCTGGCCGATGGAGGAAGGAATCTCGCAGAAATGCACCTCCGGCGGGGCGTCTCCCCCCTGCGGGCGGAAGCGCGGCGCCTGCGGGAACTTCCGCACATTCTCGCGGATGAAGGTCGAGCAGATGTTCTTCCCGTCCTGGAGGAAACCACCGGCATCGTCCCAGCAGAACTCCGCCATCCCGGCATCGCGAAGGCGCGCGAGCACCGCTTCCTCGCAACTGTTCAGGGCGTTCAGCCCGACGAAAACGAATCCCGACACCCCCGGAAACACATCGGCGAACACGTCCCGGGCCGATTCCGACTCCAGCCGCTCAGCCAGGTCCCGGTAGATCATGCCCTCGTAGGCCATCCCCTCTTCGCGCAGGCGGGCGCGGAAAGCCGTGTACAGCGGGAACAGGATCTGCCAGATCGTCAGGAAATTGCCCTTGACATCCGTCAGGCCCGAGGGTTTCCAGCCGACGAACGATCCCGCCAGCCGCTCCAGGGCCTCCAGCTGGGCCGGATCGGCATAGCTGTAGTCGTCCCGGATGGACTTCAGGTCCGCGATGTTCGCGAACAAGCCGCGGGCGTCCACGCGGTACTTGTCGATATCGTCGAAGTCCGAGAGGATCACGTCCCCCCAGCCGACGAAATCATCCAGCGGCTCGGGATTGCGCAGCAGGGCCGAATAGCAGTCGTACAGGCGCAGCAGCAGCGAAATCCGGTCGGAAGCGCTCTGCCGCAGGGCCCGCGAGAAGAAGTCGTTGATCGTCACCAGGCGCGGAGCCAGCAGGGGTGCGTCCGAGCGCACCACACAGTCGCCCAGGTACGCACGGAAGAACGCCGCCGACCTCCGGTTGGGGAAGACGAAGATGCGGTCCTGTATGTCCCCGGATGCGAAATAGTGCCGGGCCACCTGCTGCAGGAAAGGCGTCATGGCTATTCAGGAAGTCAGATATTCACGAGATGTTCGGCGGCATAACGGCGGATGTAGTCCCGGAGCTCGTCCCCTTCGAGGATCTCGATGTCGGCCGCCAGGCCCGACACGAAGCGGCCCACACCCTCCAGGGCACAGACCTCCGCATCGAAAATGTAGGCTCCACCGCTCTTGCCCAGGTCCTTTTCCGCCAGCGGATACTCCTCCACCAGCAGGTTCTTCGCCCGCAGCGAGAGGCGCAGGCGCACGTGGTAATGCCCGGGTCCGCTCATGCGGAAGGCGTCGATCTGCGAGGAACTGTGCAGCGCCTCGGAGGCCCAGGGTTCGTCCAGCACCTCCACCGAATCGATGCGGGCGATCTTGAAGCGCTTGTTCAGTCCGTCTTCCGGATCGAAACACCAAACGTCCAGGTAGTTGGTCGTAAAGGCGAAGGGCTCCACCCGGCGGTCGCGGATGTCCCCGGAATGCGAGGACTCATAGTTTTTCAGCACCGCCATCACCTTGGCCCGGGCTGCGTCCGAGAGCGCCTGGATGTTGGCCGCATTGGTCCGCTTGTCCACATAGTCGGCGATGGACGTGGAGTCGTAGATGGCCGCCAGTTTCCGGTGCAGGCCCTGCTTGAGCGCATTGGTATTGTCCAGCGAGTCGATGATGCGGTTGACGATGTACGCCTCCTCCTCCGAGAAATAGACGATCTTCGACAGGTCCGGATACGGCCGCTTCATCGTGGCCATGCGGAACACGTTCCCGTGTACGCGGTCCACGGAATAGCCCGCCGAGCGGAAGGTGTCGATATATCGGTACACCGTCCGCTCGGACATGCCCAGGGCCTGTGCCATATCCTCCAGCGTGTAATACGTCGGGCCGGAGAGCATCTGCATCAGGCGCAGCAGGCGTTCGATCTTGGGCTGGTCCATGGGCTGTCAGGGGTCAATAAGGCATCGCGTCCAGGTGCCGGTGCACCGCCTCCTGCAGCCGGTCCAGGCTGTCGCGGCGGTTGGCGGCCAGCAGCAGGGACGGATTGCGCAGCGAAGGGAATTCCCCGTCGAACGAGCAGACGCAGCCGCCCGCCTCGCAGAGGATCAGCGCCCCGGCGGCATAGTCCCAGGGCTTGAGGCACATCTCGAAGTACAGTTCGCCGCGTCCGGCGGCCATCAGGCACAGTTCGACCGCGGCCGATCCGGTACGGCGGATGTCATTGCTGGACATGAAGATATCATAGATGATCTCACTGCAGTAGCGGGCCCACTCCTTGTGGTAGGTGCTCATCGCAGTGAAGAGGATGCCGTTCTCGTACGGGCGGTCGGAGACGTGGATGGGATGGCCGTTGCAGAAGGCTCCGCGGCCCTTTTCCGCCCAGTAGCACTCCCCTCGCCAGGGGCTGAAGACGACGCCCATGAAAGGATCGCCGCCGCGGATCAGGGCGACGCTGATGCAGCAGTTCTCGTCGCCGCGGGCGTAATTGGTCGTCCCGTCGATGGGATCGATGATCCAGACGTATTCGTGGCCGCTGACGTCCGCCAGGTCCTCCTCTTCGCAGAGGAATCCGCTGCCCGGCAGCAGCTCTGAGAGGCGGGCGGTCAGGAAATCCTGGACGGCCAGGTCGGACGAAGTCACCAGGTTCTCCCGCGACCCCTTGTCGTGGATCTGGAATCCCGAGCGCGTCATCAGGCCGGACGCCTCGGGCACGATTTCAATGATTTGTTCAATATCGGGTTTCATAAGCAAGCAGGGCTAGTTGTAAAACAGGAAATACACGAGGAAAACGAAGCCCGCCAGCAGCAGGGCAATGGCAAGGGCAGCCAGAACATAGAAGATACCCGTCTTGAGCGTCAGCCGGATGCTCTTCTTCCACCCCAGGCCGAACAGCTGGCGGTAATCGACCGTCAGCAGGATCGCCATCAGCCCGACGCCGATCTCGCCCTGTTCCTTCGATCCGAAAAAGAGCGAGAAGAACATGAAGAAACAGAACTGGCAGAGGACATAGGCCGCGATTGCGGCGCATGCCGACGCCCCCATGTTCTGCTTTTTCAAGATCAGGATCATGCCCAGCCACAGAAGGAGGAACTGACCCAGGAACAGGTAGATGCCGCGGCTGCGCAGCGAACCTTCCAGGGCCGCCAGCGAAGCCTTGACCGGCGTATCCACCAGTTCGGGGTGCTTGTCCAGATCGAAGATGTGGATCAGCAGCGGGACATAGGTGTTGATATCACGGATGAAGCGCTGTCGTTTTTCTATTTTGGCCAGTTCGGCAGGGTCCTGCACGGAAGCCGTATCGATCTGGACGGACGGGATAATCTGTTCCGGGGTTTCCGTCGCCGCTTCGCGCGTGACGGAGAATTCCGGATTCACGATCGCAGCGACCAGGGCGAAGAAGGCATAGAAGATGATCAGGGAGGTCAGCGGCGCCAGGTAACGTTCGTGCTGGCCATGGATATAGTCCCGGATCATGTAACCGGGACGCAGCAGCAGGTGCACGAAGGTGCGCTTGGCATCGTCGTTGAGAAAAGGAATGTCGTCGAAGGCCCCTTCGTAGAAGTCTTTTTTCCGGGTCTTTTCCTTCTTCTTCGACCACGGCAGGAAACCGTTCTTCTGCCAGATCTTGAAAGCCCGTATGCGTACCTGAAAACTCGCTTTTTTCATAATCGTTCACAAATATACCTTTTCTCCGCCAAGATACCTACACGCAATGCATGCAAATAATCATACACTTCTTGCCGGATTCCCGGAAATCCCGTAATTTTACCTCCATGAAACTCCTTACGATCCTCCTCGCCCTGCTGCCCGTCCTCAACGGGCCGGGCGCCAGACTCCAGGTCAGCTTCGACGATGCCGGCGGAGCGTTGCGCTATGCCGTTTCCTACGACGGACGGACCCTCGTGGAACCCTCCCGGCTGGGCCTGCAGACCAACGATGCCGATTACTCCCTGCTGGAGGTGGTGTCCAGCGAGACGCAGGAGGTCCGCGACAACTACGTCCTGGACCGCATCAAAGCTTCGCGGATCGACCATCCGGCCGTGCGGGCCGTCCTCCACTGCAAGACCCCGCAGGGGCGCCTGCTGGACATCGAATGGCACCTGACCGCCAACGACGCCGCCTTCCGCTACTGCATCCCGCGCGATACGGAGACCGGCAGCATCCGCGTGCTGCAGGAGCAAAGCGCCTTCCGCTTCCCGGAGGGGACAACCGGATTCCTGACCCCGCAGAGCGACGCAATGATCGGCTGGAAGCGCAGCAAACCCAGTTACGAGGAGTTCTACAAGCTGGATGTCCCGATCACGGAGCGTTCGCAATACGGCCACGGATTCACCTTCCCCTGCCTGTTCCGGGTGGGCGGCGAAGGCTGGGTCCTGCTCAGCGAGACGGGCGTCGACAGCCGCTACTGCGCCTCGCGCCTGAGCGATTACGATACGGCGGAAGGATACCGGATCGCCTTCCCGATGCCCGAAGAGAACAACGGCAATGGCACCGTGGAACCGGCGTTCGCCCTGCCCGGCGCGACGCCCTGGCGCACGATCACGGTCGGCAGCGACCTTGCCCCGATCGTAGAGACGACCATCCCCTTCGACGTGGTGGAACCCCGTTTCGAGACCAGCCGCGGATACCGCTACGGCAAGAGCAGCTGGAGCTGGATCGTCTGGCAGGATGCCAGCATGAACCGCGATGACCAGATCGCCTACATCGACCTGGCCGCGGAAATGGGCTGGCCCTACATCCTGATCGATGCCGGCTGGGACAAGGAGTTCGGCCACGAGGGCATGGAGGAACTGGTCCGCTATGCCCGCTCGGTGGGCGTGGACGTGTTCCTGTGGTTCTCTTCCAGCGGCTGGTGGAACGACATCACGCAGAGCCCCGTCGACATCATGTGCGATCCCATCGCCCGCAAGGCGGAAATGCGCTGGATGGAGGGCATCGGCGTCAAAGGCATCAAGGTGGATTTCTTCGGCGGGGACAAGCAGGAGACGATGCGGCTGTACGAGCACATCCTCAGCGATGCCGACGACCACGGCCTGATGTGCATCTTCCACGGCGCGACCCTTCCCCGCGGCTGGGAGCGAATGTACCCCAATTTCGTGGGCAGCGAAGCCGTCCTGGCCTCCGAGAACCTGGTTTTCGGACAGGTTCACTGCGACCTCGAGTCGCAGAACGCCGCCCTGCATCCTTTCCTGCGCAATACCGTGGCCAGCATGGAGTTCGGCGGCGTGTTCCTGAACCGCCGGCTGGACCGCCGCAACGGAGCTCCCGGACGCGGCGGACGCATCAGCGGCACGATACGCCGGACCACGGACGCGGCGGAACTGGCCATCTCCGTGCTGTACCAGAATCCGATCCAGAATTTCGCCATCACGCCCAACAACCTCACGGACGCGCCCGCGGCGGCCATCGACTTCCTGCGGGAAGTCCCGACCACCTGGGACGAGACGCGGCTGGTCGAGGGCTATCCGGGCCGCCACATCGTGCTGGCCAGACGCCACGGGCGGACCTGGTACGTCGCCGCCATCAACGCGGAGGAGACGCCGCTGAAGGTGGATGTCCGCGCCCTGGAGTCCCGTTTCGGGGGCACGGCGCTGGTTTACAGCACAGGAAAGGACGGGCTGCAGACCGGCCCGGCCGCGAAAAAAGCGCTCAGCCTCCCGAAGGACGACGGAGCGCTGATCGTGATCCGATAGTCAGGGGCTCAGCGGTGCTCCCAGAGCCCGGTGCCCAGCAGGAAGGACCCGTAGGCGGCGAAGGTGCTGATCTCGCGCGGCTGCGCGATGTATTCCGCATAGCTGCGCTTGAGCCCGATGCTGCTGCAGTCCAGCAGGTTGACGAATCCGTCCGTATTGACCACCGCTTTCGTGACCAGGCCGGCATACGCACGGTCGGCGACGCTTTGATACTCTTCCGCGGGAATGAATCCCTTGTCGATAGAGCGCTGGATCAGATAGAGGAACATCCCCGTGCCGGATGTCTCATTCCAGTTGCCCGCTTCGCCGGGCTTGTCCACGACCTGGCACCACATGCCGGTAGCGGGGTCCTGCGAGGCTTTTAGCCCGCTGCACATCCGCCGAAGCTGTTCCAGCAGCGCAGCGCGTCCGGGCTGGTCCTCCGGCAGAAAATCAAATACATCCGCCCACAGGACAGCCAGCCATCCCATCCCTTCGCTCCAGACTTCGGGGTAGGCGCCGCGGGATTCGTCCCAGCCGTGCACGAAACAGCCGTTATCCTTGCCGCAGAGCGCGGTGATCCCTTCCATCTGGCGTACTACCTCCGCATAATCCTCCGGATGTCCCAGGGTCCTGGCATAGCGGGCCAAAAAGATCTGCCCCATGAACACGCCGTCCACCCAGACCTGACGGATACGCGCCGAATGCCAGAACATCCCGTTGTCGAAGCGGGGATAGGTATCGAAGCCCCGCCGTATCGTTTCGGCGGCGCGGGCATAGCGTTCCTCCCCCGTCTGTTCGTACAGCAGCAGGCAGGCATAGCCCGGGACGAAATTGTCCAGCGCGTCGGGGCGGAACTGCCGCACGCGCCCCGCGGCATCGACATGCTGGTCCACATATCGCCGGATGTAGTCATAATAGACCGGATCGCCGGTCCAGCGCCACAGGTGCTCCAGGGCGAACATCAGGTATCCGGCCTGCCAGGTGAAGGAATTGTCCTGCGTCCCCCAGCGGATCTCGTCGGGATCGGCATAGCGGTGGATGAACTGCCGGCCCGTGGTCACGGACCAGCGGCGGGGCTGCTGGGCAGATGCGGCTGGCCCGGAGGCCAGCGTCGAGCAAAGGAGCAAAACAGGAAGGATACGTCTCAGTACTCTCATAGGGAAAATCGATGATATACACAAAGATACACAATCTTTTGCTATATTTGTTTCCATGAAGGAAATGAACATGCCCCTGATGGCCACGCTGTGGGGCATGCGTCTCACCTTCAACTTCGCCCGCAAGTGGGCGATGATCAAGGAAGGCAAGAAGTACAGCAAGTAACTGAAATACAGCTTATTCGACCCGTCGCCCGTCGTGGCTTGTGCCACGGCAGAGATTGCGGCAGAGGTCGCGGCAGGGGGCAGGTTCCGCGCGGAAAATGCAATACAAAACGCTCTCGCGTTTCAAGCATTTCCGCTACGGAACTGCCCCCCGCCGCCACAACAATCCAGCCCTCCCGCGGAATCACCCCGACAGAAATAGATTTTGCAGAATTATCTTCGTTTTTTCTGCAAAATGACCCTCCGAGTCATGGTTTTGCGGAATTTTTGCCGTTTTTTCTGCAAAATGGCCCTCCGAGTCATGGTTTTGCAGAATAATCGCCTGTTTTTTCGCAGAACGTCCTGTCGAGACAAGGTTTTGCAGAATTTTCAACGGTTTTTCTGCAGGGTGAGGTGGTGGTCGATGCAGGGCGGGAGTTCGGAGGGGAAATGCGTGACCATTATCAGGGTCTTGTGCGGGCGCCGGACAAAGCTGTCGACGATGGCCCGGACGCGGATGCAGTTCCGTTCGTCCAATCCGTGCAGGGGCTCGTCCAGGATCAGCAGTTCGGGATCCTTGACAAAGGCGCGGGCCAGCAGGCACAGGCGCTGCTCGCCGCTGGACAGCTGCATGTAATTCCGCTCCGCCAGCTCCCCGATCCCGAAAACCCGCATCCAGAAACGGCAGACCTCCAGTTGTGCCGCATCCGCGTGCATGAACAGACCGACCGTATCGAAAAGGCCGCTGGCCACGATATCCAGGGCGGGGATATTCTTCAGATAGGCCCGGTGCATCTCCGGGCTGACATAACCGATGTGGCGTTTGATGTCCCAGATGCTCTCCCCGGAGCCGCGCTTGTGCCCGAAGAGCTCGATGTCGCAGGCATAGCTCTGCGGATTGTCCGCGCAGATCAGGGACAGCAGGGTGGACTTCCCCGCCCCGTTCGCGCCGCTCAGGGACCAGCGTTCGCCCTCCCGGACCGTCCAGTTGAAGTCCCGCAGGATCGTGCGCTCACCGTAGCGGATGGACACATGGTTGCAGCGGACGATTTCGCTGCCGGAGGCCTGGGGGTAGAACGTCATCGCAGACAGGTCCTTCGACGGGAGCGACAGGATCGCCCGTCGGATCTCCTCGTCGCAGGCCGGGGCAGATTCCGCCTCCGCCATCCACTTCCCGACGGGCAGCAGTTCCTGCATCTGTCCGTCCGTCACCGGCAGGACGTGGGTCAGGAAGGCGGGCATCACATCGTAGCGCGACAGGACCGGGATGATCCGGATGCCGGTCTCATGCACCAGCGTCGTCAGAAGCCCCGACAAGGAATCCCGCGTCTCGCTGTCCAGCCCGATGAAGGGATTGTCCAGCACCAGCACCTCGGGCAGCGACAGCAGGGCCCGGGTCAGCTGGACCTTGCGCGACTCGCCGCTGGACAGGGAAATGACATACTTGTCCAGCAGGCTGTCCAGCCCGAACATCGCATAGAGTCTGTCCCGCAGGGCGGCACGCAGGCGGGCGTCCCGCTCCCGGACCTCCGGTGCGGACCACTGGGACCGGCTTTCCGCCATCTCATAAGCCTTGCGCAGGACCTCCCCCGCGGTCGGAGTCTCCTCGTCGATCACCTGCTGGTTCCAGCGCAGCTGGAGGTAATAGGCACTGTCCACATCGCCGTACGAATCCCGGAAACTGATGTGGCAGACCCGGGTCGGGAAGCGGCGCACCAGCGTCTCGACCAGACGGGATTTCCCCGACGCATTGTCCCCGACCAGGGCGAACTGCACCCCGGACGGCAGCGACATTAGATCCTGTATTTCCATCGGTACAAAAATAATCATCTTTCGTTATATTTGCGGTATGGAATTCGAGATCAAACGTGCAGATACGGCGGACATTCCGACCATCCATGCGATGGCCCAGGTCGTTTTCCGCGATACCTACCGGACCATCCTGTCCCCGCAGCAGCTGGACTACATGCTGGACTGGATGTATTCCCCCCGCAACCTCGAAGACCAGATCATCTGCCAGGGACACAACTACTTCATCGCCTGGCAGGGTGAAACCCCAGCCGGATACGTCTCCTTCAACGAAGACAAGCCCGCACAGGACGGGCGCCGCGTATTCCACCTGCAGAAAATCTACGTCATGCCCGCATACCAGGGCCAGGGGCTGGGATCCGCCCTGTTCGACCATGCGCTCGCGTGCATCCGCGGGATCGGCGGACAGCGGGTCGAACTGAATGTCAACCGGGAGAACCCCGCCCTGCAGTTCTACCTGCACAAAGGCATGAAAAAAGCCCGACAGGGAGATTTCCCCATCGGGCAAGGATACTACATGAACGACTACATCATGTCGCTCGACCTCTAGTAGCGGTCCGCATCCGGGCTGGGCGCTTTCGCATCCCGCACGGCCACATCCCAGATCTTGCAGCACAGGTCCTCCCCTTCCGGACCCGAGACCCGCAGCGTCACGACGTAGCGGGATCCGTCCCGGGCATAGGTATGGACCGGATTCTGTTCGGTCGAAGTGGTTCCGTCGCCGAAATCCCACAGCCAGGAAGTGATGTTTCCGTAGCTCTGGTCCTCGAAGACGACCCGGCGGGTGTCGCCGATGACCGTATGCGTCCACGCGGCTTCGACCGGACGGCGGAAGCGCGGCTCGAGCGGCATCAGGCGGAAGAGGCGCTCTTCATGCGCCACGCCATACATCGTATGGTACTTGGACAGATTCCAGAACCCGTTGTTCCCGCGTCCCCCGTCGTAGTCGATGATGGCCCAGGCCAGGCCGATCAGCCGGTTCTCCTCCAGCGTGGTCTCGACGGACTGGGCGGGGCCGCCGTCCGGGCTGGCAAAGTCGAAAGGCGTGATGTAGAACTCGAAACGGAGCTTGCCGGGCTGCCCGTGCTTGAAGTCATAGCTGTACGCATAGTTGGCGTACGGCAGTTCCTTCAGCCACTGCTGCGGGCCGAAAACCATCGTCCAGGCCTTGCCGGGGGTCGGCGGGGTCATGATGTGGTAGTTCTGGGCCGTGACGTTCTGCATGGAGAAGTAGGACTCCAGCCGGCCGACGGTGGAATGGTTGTAGCGGAATTCATCCACGTGGGGGCCGCCGGAGAGGTCTCCGTCCACGACCACCTCGAAGGTGTCGTTGCGCAGGCCCAGCTGGTCGAAATCCCAGTAATCGTCATAGGCCTCGTAGAGGAAGTACAGGCGGTTCAGGCCCTTGACCCAGCCGACCTTGACCTTGATGTCCAGGGTGCTGCGGTCGATGCCCTTGTGCTTGCCGCTGTCGTCCCAGATCGATTCCGTCGTGACGGCATACGAATCCGGCACGATGTCCCAGTCACCGAATTCCCCGTCGATCCGGGGGATCTGGTTGCGCGGGAACTGGAAAACCTGGAAGGCGGGGCCTTCCACTTCGATGTCCGTGATGGGCTTCTGTGCACGCATCAGGCCGCAGGCGGCAAAAGCGAGCGCGAGGCACATCCAAAACTTGATCTTCATGGTCTAGTACTTGAAAAGTTCAACTTTGATCAGGCCGGGCGTGGGCGTACCGAAGTTCAGGCCCTGGCCCGAGACGCCGTCCTCGATGGCGTACAGCAGGTCGTAGCGCAGCTGGATCTCGTCGCCGTTCAGCCAGCGGCCCTCATGCCACTCGCCGTTCTCGAAACGGCCCTCGGTCACCTTCGCAAGGCCGGCCGTCCCGACGCCGTCCGCCGGGTAGAAGTACACCCGCACGTTGGATCCCAGGATCAGGAAGCCATTCTCTTCCTGGATGGCGATGCCGTATCCGATGGAGGAAGGATTGTAGGTTCCGCCGGTGACCTGCGGCGCTCCGCCGTTGCGGCGGCCGCTGGAGACCAGCTCGAAGCAGATGCGCCAGTCGCCCATCACGCGCTCCTCCTTGTACACGGCCGGGTCGGAGCCCTTCAGCCAGGCGCCGCAGATCCGGCCTTCGGCCTGGGCCGCGAGAATCTCGTCGGCCGCACTGCCCGCCAGGCGGTAGAAGTTGTAGAGGTCCTGGTTCGCCGGGCTGTCCACCTGCGAATCGATGCCGAAGGGAGAATAGCCGATGCCGCCCATCTCCCCGAAGGTGAAGGCGGCGTTCGCGGCACCGCCCTGGCCGCCGCGGGACTCCGGAATGAAGACCGGATTGCCGCAACGGGAATACATGCGGATGATGCCGGGATAGTCATTCAGGTAGATGTCCGGCGAGAGGATGTCGATGCCGGGAGCCGCGGCGCGCCACATGTCGTGGTTCTGGGCCTGGGGACCGCCGGAAGGATAGTTGCCGGGGTGCAGGTCTTCGGGCTGGACGATCCAGGCGTTGACATAGGTCGGGATCGGATACTCCGCCTTGCCGGCGGCAGCGATCTTCCCGATGTAGGAGGCATAGCTCCAGGCCATGAACAGCTCGTCCGTGTAGTCTCCCACGCCGAACACTTCTTCCCAGCTGCCGGATTTCTTGCGGCCGGCCGCGACCCAGGCGTTGCGGGTCTCGGGCAGCAGATTGTCGAAATGGCTGTCCAGGTAGGAGATCAGCTCGGCGGGAACCGGGCCTTCGAAAGCACGGACCGCGTCCGGATGGTAGTCGCGCGTGTACCCGTGCAGGCCGACTTCGTTCTCGATCTGCATCATGATGACCGTCTGGTCACGGTCCACGTCGCGGATGTGCGCCATCAGGGCCCCGTAGGCCTTGGCATCCGCATCCCGGGCCGCCGCACACTGCGTGCTGAGGATCGGCAGGCGCTTGCCCTCGCGGGTCAGCGCCAGCTGGTAGCGCTCGGGGTTGTTCTTGACCCAGACCGGGTCATAGCTGGTGATACCGTTCTTCCAGCTGCCCATCCAGATGAAGATCAGCTTCAGGTCATTGGCGCGGGCGTCGGCGATCAGCTGGTCCACCACGCCGAATTCGAACTGTCCCTCGACGGGCTCGATCTGTTCCCAGGTCAGGACCGCGATGACGGAATTCAGGCCCGCTTCGCGCAGCTTGGGCCAGATCGGGCGCATGTACTCAGGGCTGGAGGAGGAAGAGTTGCGCAGTTCGCCGGACAGGGCCAGGAAAGGCTTGCCACCGACGATCATCTGCGTCACGTCGCCGCGTTTCTCCAGGTGGGGAATGTCCGTCTGCACGGCGGTACCGGCAGAACCGCCGGTACAGGCGCCCATCACGACGAGGGCGGCAAGGGTCAATGCACAGAATAGTTTTTTCATGGTAGTTGTGGTTATTGTTTGATGATTCGTTCTCCCTGGGATACTTCGAACTCCATCCCGCTGAAGTCCAGATCGGCGTTCGCGACCCGCAGACCGGTTTCAGCCTGGAAATGGCAGTTCTCGAAATGGAACACGTCCGGACGGATCGGATCGACGGGGAAACCGTGCACCGTTCCCATCGAGCGGCCGCTGCCGCTGCAGTTGACCAGGCGCACGTTCTTCAGCTGGGTCACAGGATCGGAATACGGGATGACCTTGTTCCGCTCGCTGCTGGACTTCCACTCCAGGCTGACGTCGAAGATGTTGCGCACATCCGAGATGGTGAAGTTCTCGAAGGTGATGTTCTGGACGACACCGCCGCGGGAAGGCTGGCTCTTGAAACGGAAAACGCCCCAGTTGTCGCCGTCCACCACGCAGTTGCGGGAAAGGACGTTGCGGATGCCGCCGGAGATCTCGCTGCCCATCGTGACGGCGCCGTGGCCGTAGGCGAAGTGGCAGTCCTCGATCAGGATGTCCTCGCTGGGCCGGCCGACACGGCGTCCCTCCGCATCCTTGCCGGACTTGATGGATATGCAGTCGTCATGGACATAGATATACGTATTCGCGATCCGGACGTCGCACGAGGAGTCAATGTCGATGCCGTCCGAACTGGGGATGTACTCCCGGGCCTCGATGTGCATCCGGTCGATGTCGAAGCCTTCCGTATACAGGACGTGCAGGCACCAGGAAGCCTGGTTCTGCAGGCGCAGGCCGCTGATACTGCCACCGTCGCAGCCGGTGAAGCAGATCATGCGCGGACGTCCGCCGCCGGCCCCTCTCACCTTGTTCCATTCCAGGCCGTTGCCGTCCACCGTGCCCGCGCCGTCCACACGGACGCCGGGTGAATCGTCGAAGTTCAGCAGGGCGCAGCGCCACATCCGGTCATAGCCTTCGAAACGGGTCGGGATCTGCGGATAGTCGTCCGGATTGGCCGTCCCCTGGATCAGGGCGTTCTTCTCGATGCGCAGGTTGACGCCGCGCGGGAAGAACAGCGCGCCGGTCAGGTACTTGCCGGCCGGGAAGACCAGCGTACCGCCGCCGGCGGCCGCCGCCTTGTCGATCAGGGCCTGGATGGCGGCTGTCTGGGCTTTCTTCAGTCCGGTCTTGACGCCGAACTTGCGCACGTTGTACACGGTGTTGCGGCGCTCGATCGAGATCACCCGGCTCTCCCAGGGCTGCAGGGTCATGTTCAGGCGCGTCCTGGCGCCCTCACGCACGGCTCCGTCAACGCTCTTGCGCGCACCGGTATAACCGTCCCACTCCATCACGACGCCGCTGTTGTCGAAGACCGCCTCGAAGTTGCACTCCTTTTCGCCTTCGTTGAAGATCAGGTAGATGTCGCTGCCGTCCGCGAGCTGCCGGCGTGTGTAGTGCACGAAGCGCAGCTCGCGCGAGATGGACACGGCGGAAAATTCCGCTTCGGGCAGGCTGGCTTCCACGGCCGGGGTCCAGACGACGCCGGGCTCTTCATACACGTTGCGCTCCAGCAGCGGAAGGGGTTTCGGCTGCATGAACTGCCGGCCGACCAGCATCGTGGGCTTGCGTCCCCAGAAGAGGACCTTGCCGCCGCGCTCGGCGAATTCGCTGATCGCCGCCCAGGCTTTTTCGGAAATCGCGTTGCAGGACGGGATGATCAGGGTGTGGTATTTCTGGCCGCTGCGGTTCAGGAAGAATCCGCTGTGCACGTCCAGGGCCTCGCTGAAGGCGTCGTCATCCACCCAGTCGAAGTCGCGCTGGTGCTGCAGGAGGAGTTCGGCCGTCTCGACCAGGTCCGGATTGACGCTGGTGTCGTTCAGCCAGAAGGTGGAGGTCGGATAATAGACGGCGATCCGGGCGCCGGGCTTACCCAGGGACATCAGGTAGGTGATGCGGCCGGTGTAGTCGTTCAGCTCCTTCATGCCGGGGTTGCTCATCCATCCGCGTCCGTCCGACCCGGCCATCCAGAACATGAATTCGAAGAAGTTGATGCCGCGGATCATCTGGTAATCGACGGCATACTTGGCCTGGGGAATGCTGGGCGGGGTGTTGTAGGCGGCGAAGCTCTCGCTGAAAGCGCGCGGCTTGCCATAGACGTGCGAGACGGACGAGGCGAACTTGGGATAGTCGTTGACGGTCTCGGGCCAGATCTGGTTCCAGATGGCGTCCACGCCGGGGACCTGGACCTTGCTGAGGTCCCGGAAGAAGTTGCCTTCCGCCCGGATGCAGACGGGCATGTTGTGGTCGTTGTTCAGGTGCGTGATGTGCGCCAAGCCGTTCTCGGCGCACCAGTCGGCCTGCTGCTGGAAGAAATTGACCGCGAACAGATCGGACCACACGTCCCAGTAATCGGCGCGGAAGCGCTTCTGCTCCACCGTCATGTTGCGCCCCAGCAGTCCGCCCAAGTAAGGAGTGGGATCGTATCCCTTGCGGGCGGTGAACTCCGCGACCATGTCGGGCGTCCAGGGCAGGTAGCTGAAGTCGGGCTCGTCGCCCCGGAATCCCAGGACCGTCTTGCCGAATTCGTCGCCGATGTATTTCTTGTACTGCTCGTGCGTCCAGTCGATGAACTGGCGGACAGCCTGCGGGCTGAGGTAGTCGCAGAGCGAATTGCGCGTGTCCTTGACACCGTTCTCGTTGGCGACGGCGCGCGTCTGGCCGGTCCGGTAGGCGGCGCCGACCAGCAGGATGTCCCAGGCACCGGGACCGGCGTAGAAGTCAAACTTACCATCCTTGATCTCGACGTTGCGGTCGGGCAGACCGTTGCGGCTGACCGCGACGGCGCTCAGGATGTCCCCGGCGACCTCCCGGCCGGTCAGGATGGCATGGCTCTCGACCCGGATCGTATCCTTGACGACCAGCGCCTTCATGCGCATTTCGGGTTTCTCACGGGTGAACTTGCCCCCGGCGAATCCGCTGGGGTACTTGCCTTCGTCGATGATCCAGACTTTCATACCGCGGGCCTTGGCCTCCAGCACACCGGTACGGATCATCTCGAACCAGCCTTCCGAGAGGTATTCATACGGCAGGTGGTATCCGGCCTCGATGATGATGGAACGGAATCCACGGGCCTGGATGGCATCCAGGTCGTGGCGGATCTGTTCGGCGTCCACCTTCCCTTCCCAGCCCCAGATCACATGGCTGGCATAGATGCCGGGCGGGGTGACGAACTCGGCCGCCGCCTGTTCGATGGTTTTTCCGGGCGCATCAGGCCACAGGGACGTTTGGGCGGAAACAACGGCAGCGAGGCCCAGCCAGGCTGCCAGCAGGCAGGTAATTCTCTTCATATCGTTTACGTTTATTTAACTTTCGAATCACAGTACCAGCAGCGGTAGGATCCGTCTTCCAGGCGGCGGAAACGCCGCGGCACCTGTTCGTTGTTGCAGATGCACTTGAGGTTGGTGCAGTGCAGGGTGGGATCGTCGACCGGGGTGTCCCCTTCCGGCATCTTGTGCGCGGGATCGTTCTTCCAGTCGATCAGGCTGCAGATCAGCGCCATGCGGACGAACTTGCCGTTCTCCACCTGGCGGAAGTAGGCGGCACGCGGGTCCGCATCGACTTCGGGCAGGATCTCGTTGACGCGGGGCAGCGGGTGCAGCACGGCCATCTTGGGCTTGGCGAGGCGCATCCGCGCGGCGTCCAGCACGAAGCTGTCCTTGACCCGGTCGAATTCGTCCTCGTCCAGGAAGCGCTCTTTCTGCACGCGCGTCATGTACAGCACGTCCAGCTCCGGCATCACCTCGTCGATCGTGCGGACTTCCTTGTATTCGATGCCGCGCTTGTCGCAGACGTCATGCTTGATGTAATCGGGCAGGCGCAGCTCGTCCGGGGCGATCAGCACGACCCGGATGTCGCGGTACAGCGACAGGGCCTTGATCAGCGAGTGGACGGTGCGGCCGAAGCGCAGGTCGCCGCAGAATCCGATGGTGATCCCGTCGATGTGCCCGAGTTCGCGCTGGATGGTCAGCAGGTCCGTCAGGGTCTGGGTCGGATGGCTGTGGCTGCCGTCGCCCGCATTGATGATCGGAACCGTGGAAACGCCGGCGGCGGCCAGCGGCGCCCCTTCGATGTAGTGGCGGATGGCGATGATGTCCGCGAAACAGCCGACCACCCGGACGGTGTCCTGGACGGTCTCCCCCTTGCTGACGGAAGAGTTGCGCGCATCCGCGAAGCCCAGCACGTTGCCGCCCAGTTCCATCATGGCGGCGGTAAAGCTCAGCCGCGTACGGGTGCTGGGTTCATAGAACAGCGTCGCCATCTTGCGGTGGGCCATGCTCCCCTGGTAGCGCTCGCGATGGGCGATGATATCCTGGGCCAGGTCGATGATCTGGTCGATCTCTTCCTTGGTCAGGTCGGTAGGGTCAATCAGGTGCTTCATATTCCGTGTGTTACTTGATCCAACTTTCGTCCGAAGGGTTGTCGCGGAAACGCAGGATGCGCTCTTTCCAGCCCGCTCCGATGTATCCTTCCCGCTCGGCCACTTCGACCAGGGTGTCCAGGTCGCAGAGCGAGTGGTTGACGGTGCGGGCCGCCGCGATGCGGTCCAGGCCCTTCTGCATGCCGTAGGTGAAGATGCTGACGATGCCCAGCACCTCCGCCTGCGCTTCCCGCAGCGCTTCCACGACCTCGATGGCGCTGCCGCCCGTCGAGATCAGGTCCTCGATGACGACGACGCGCGTCCCAGGGTCCATCCGGCCTTCGATCCGGTTCGTGCGGCCGTGGGACTTGGCCTCTCCGCGCACATATCCCATCGGCAGGTTCATCAGGGTCGCCGTGATGGCGGCGTGGGCGATGCCCGCCGTGGACGTACCCATCAGCATCTGGCAGTCCGGATGGTACTCCCGGACCAGCTGGGCCAGGCCGGATTCTATTTTGTCCCGCACCGCCGGGGCGGACAGGGTCAGGCGGTTGTCACAGTAGATCGGGCTCTTGATGCCGCTAGCCCAGACGAAGGGCTGTTCGGGGCGCAGGAAAACCGCGCCGATCGACAGGAGTTCTTTTGCAATGGATTCTTTCATCTTGTTCAGGCGTTCAGAAAATCTTTGATGCACTGTCTGTAGGCCGCCACGGGATCCCCGGCGGCGGTGATGGGACGTCCCACCACGATGTAGTCCGATCCGATTTCACGGGCCTGGGCGGGGGTGGTGATGCGGCGCTGGTCGTCAGCACCGGCCCCGGCAAAACGGATCCCGGGCGTGACCGCCAGGAAGTCCGCGCCGCAGCGCTCGTGGACCATGGCCGCCTCCAGCGGCGAGCAGACGACGCCGTCCAGCCCGGCCGTGCGGGCGTTTTCGGCATAATGCGCGATGGTCTCGGCCATCGGCGCGGAGACCAGCAGTTCGCGGTGCAGGCGTTCCTCGTCGGTCGAGGTCAGCTGGGTGACCGCGATCAGCAGGGGCCGCGTCCCGTCGGGCCGCACCAGCCCTTCCAGGGCCGCGCGCATCATGTCGACGGTTCCGGCCGCATGCACGTTGCACATGTCGATGTCCAGCGAGGACAGCACCTTCATGGTCTTGCGGACCGTGTTCGGAATGTCATGCAACTTCAGGTCCAGGAAGATCCGGTGGCCGCGCTCCTTGATGGCCCGGACGATGTCCGGTCCGGCGGAGTAGTACAGTTCCATCCCGATCTTCACATACGGACGGCAGTCCGCGGGGAAACGGTCCAGGAAACGCAGGGTTTCGTCCCGGCCGTTGAAATCACAGGCTATGATTACATCCTTTGCCATACTCAAACAGTGGCTATAATATCACTCAATTTATCGATTCCCAGTTTGTCCATCAGTTCCGGCAGGGCGGCGATGATTTCGGGGCAGGCATAGGGGTTACGGACATTCTCCGAGCCGACCTGCACCACGCTGGCGCCGGCCATCATCATCTCGATCACATCCGCAGCCGTGGCGACCCCGCCGCATCCCATCACGGGAATCCGGCAGGCGTGGGCCACCTGGTGGACCATACGCAGCGCGACCGGGAAGATCGCCCGGCCGGAGTATCCGCCCGTTCCGTTGGCCAGGACCGGACGCCGGGCGCGGATGTCGATCCGCATGCCCAGGAAGGTATTCACCAGCGTCAGGCCGTCCGCCCCCGCATCCTCGCAGGCGCGGGCGATGGAAACGATGTCACTGACGTTGGGGCTGAGCTTGACGAAGACGGGCTTGCGCGAGACTTCGCGCACGGCGCGCGTCACCGCCGCAGCCGCCTGCGGATCGGTTCCGAAGGCCATGCCGCCGTTGTGCACGTTCGGGCAGGAGACGTTGACTTCCAGCACATCGATTCCCTCGCACGCGTCCGCGCGTGCGCAACACGCGGCGTACTCCCCGACGGAGAAGCCGCTGATGTTGGCGATCACCACCCCGCGGTAGATCTTCCGCAGGGCCGGGACCTTGTCCTCCACCAGCGCGTCAATGCCGGGATTCTGCAGCCCGACGGCGTTCAGCATGCCCCCGCAAGCCTCGGCGATGCGCGGCGTGGGGTTGCCGTAGCGGGCCTCGCGGGTCGTGCCCTTCAGGCTGATCCCGCCCAGCAGGTTCAGGTCGAATGCATCGGCAAGTTCCAGCCCGAAGCCGAAGGTGCCGCTGGCCGGAACGACCGGATTGGCGAAATGCAGTCCGCACAGGGATATGCCCAGGTCCTTTACCATAGTATGTCCTCCTTGTCGAATACGGGTCCGTCCTTGCAGACGCGCGCCACGCCGCTGCGGGTCCGGATGCTGCATCCGTAGCAGAATCCCGCACCGCAGCCCATGCGTTCCTCCAGGCTGGCCTGGCCGGGCGCGGGAAGTGCCGCGCAGAGCGCCTTCATCATCGGCATCGGACCGCAGGTATAGAAATAATCATATGCGGGAGCAGCCTGCGCGATGGCATCCGTCACGAAGCCCTTCACCCCGGCGCTGCCGTCCATCGTCGCGATCAGGGTCCGCACCCCCAGGGCGCGGAAAGCCTCTTCCAGTACGACTTCCCCGGCACTGTTGAAGCCCAGCACGACGGTCACTTCCCGTCCGAGGGCCAGCAGTTCCCGGGCCAGCAGGTACAGGGGCGCCACGCCCAGCCCGCCGCCGGCCAGCAGGGCCGCCTCGCGGCAGGCATCGGGCCGGAATCCGTTCCCCAGTCCCGTCAGCACGTCCAGCTGCGTCCCGGCAGGCAGGGTCGACAGGAGCTGCGTCCCATCCCCCACCACCTTGTAATACAGCATCAGGCGATCATCGCTGCAGTCGCAGACCGAAATCGGCCGCCGCAGGAAGAACCCCGGAATGGCGATATCGACGAACTGCCCCGCCCGCATCCGGAGACTCCGAGCCGCAGGGGCAGTCTGACTCCGCTCGGACTTCTCTCTAAATTCCTGTCCGACGGAGTCAGAGCTGCCCTGCGGCACCGAAAGAACGATCCGGAAAGTCGGCCGCCCGAGAGGGTCCCGGGCGACCTGAACGTTTTCAGATATGACCAGCTGCCGCTTCTCCATCAGTCCTTGTATTCTTCATCGATGGTAGAAATGCCCAGCGTAATCTCCTCCAGCACATCCAGCAGCGCCCGCACCGTCTCCAGCGCCGTGAAGATGGTCACATTGTTCTCGACGGCGCAGCGGCGGATGCCGTACCCGTCCAGGTGACTGCTCTTCTGGTTCAGGTCGATGGTGTTGATCACATACTTGACATGACCCTTGCGCAGCGCCTGGTAAATCTCGTCGCTGCCCTCGTTGAGCTTCTTCAGGGTCTTGGTACGGATCCCGTGCTCTTTCAGGAAGGCCGCCGTCCCCTTCGTCGCCTCGATGTTGAAGCCCAGGTTGTAGAAACGGCGGATCAGCGGCAGCGCCTCCTCCTTGTCCTTGTCGGCGATGGTCGCGAAAATGGTGCCGTAGGCCTTGATGTCCATACCGGAAGCCTGCAGGGACTTGTACAGGGCCCGGTTCAGGGACTTATCGTATCCGATGGCCTCGCCCGTGGACTTCATCTCCGGGGACAGATAGGTGTCGATGCCCGTGATCTTCCCGAAGGAGAAGGCCGGCGTCTTGACGAAATGGCGCTTGCGCTCGGGGAAATACACCTGGGTGTACCCCTGCTCCGGCAGCGAATGGCCCAGCATCACGCGCGTCGCGATCTTGGCCATCTGCACACCGGTGCTCTTGGAGATGAACGGGACCGTACGGGAACTTCTCGGGTTCACTTCGATGACATAGACGTTCTCGTCGGCATCCACGATGAACTGGATGTTGAACAGACCCACGATGCCGATCTCCCGGCCCAGCTTCACGGTGTCGTCGATGATCTCCTGCTTGACCTTGGGAGACAGGCTGAAGGAAGGATAGACGCTGATGGAGTCGCCGGAATGGATGCCGGTGCGCTCCACATGCTCCATGATGGCGGGGATGAACACGTTCTCGCCGTCGCAGATGGCGTCCACCTCGGTCTCCTTGCCCATGATGTACTTGTCCACCAGGACCGGGGAATTCTCGTTGATCTCCACGGCGTTCTGCAGGTAGTGCCGCAGGGTGGCCTCGTTTCCGACGATCATCATGGCGCGTCCGCCCAGCACGAAACTCGGCCGGACCAGCACCGGATAGCCGATGTCCTCGGCCGCCTTGACACCCTCTTCCACGGTGGTGACGGCATGGGCCTTGGGCTGGCGGATGCCGGTGCGGCGCATGATGGCCTCGAAGAGCTTGCGGTCCTCGGCGTTGTCGATGGCCTCCAGGCCCGTTCCGATCAGCGGGACATTGAACTCTTCCAGCGGACCGGCCAGGTTGATGGCCGTCTGGCCGCCCAGCGTGACGATGATGCCTTCCGGATTTTCCAGCCGGATGACGTTCATCACGTCCTCCGTGGTCAGCGGTTCGAAGTACAGCTTGTCGGAGATGGTATAGTCGGTCGAGACGGTCTCGGGATTGTTGTTGATGATGATGGCCTCGTAACCGGCTTCCCGGATGGCCCAGATGGCATGCACGGTGGAATAGTCGAACTCGACGCCCTGGCCGATGCGGATGGGACCGGAGCCCAGCACCAGGATCTTCCTGCGGTCGGAGGGGATGGACTCGTTCTCCTGCTCGTAGGTCGAGTAGAAGTACGGGACGTAGGTCTCGTGCTCGGCGCAGCAGGAATCGATCATCTTGTAAACCGGGACGATGTTCTCCCGGAAACGGAGCCGGATGACGTCCGCCTCTTTCCAGCCCCAGAGTTCACCGATGAACTTGTCGCCGAATCCCATGCGCTTGGCCTCGCGCAGCACTTCCACGTCGCCGGGCGCCGCCTTCACCTTGCGCTCCATGCGGACGATGTTGTAGATCTTCTCCAGGAACAGCATGTCGATCTTCGTGCGGTCGTAGATGCGCGAGAGGTCGATGCGCAGGCGCAGCAGCTGGGCGATGGCGTGGATGCGGTCGTCCGTGGGCTTGGAAATGTATTCCAGCAGCTGCTCCTCGCTCCAGTCGTCGAATTTCTTCTTGTGGATGTGGCAGCAGCCGGATTCCAGCGAACGCATGGCCTTGAGGATGCTCTCCTCCAGGGTGCGGCCGATGGACATCACCTCGCCCGTCGCCTTCATCTGGGTGCCCAGTTCGTTGGACGCCTCGGTGAACTTGTCGAAGGGGAAGCGGGCCACCTTGGCCACCACGTAGTCGATGGCGGGCTCCGTGCAGGCGGGCGCTCCGGCCACGGTGATCTCGTCCAGGGTCAGGCCGACCGCGATCTTGGCGGTGACGAGCGCGATGGGGAAACCGCTGGCCTTGGATGCCAGGGCCGAGGAGCGGGACACGCGCGGGTTGACCTCGATGATGTAGTACTTGAAGGACAGCGGGTCCAGGGCGAACTGGACGTTGCAGCCGCCGGCGATGTGCAGGGCCCGGATCAGGCGCAGAGCGCTGTCGCGCAGCATCTGGTATTCCTTGTCCGTCAGGGTGAGGGCCGGGGCCACCACCATGGAATCGCCCGTATGGACGCCCACGGGGTCGATATTCTCCATCGAGCAGATGGCGATGGCCGTATCGTTGGCGTCGCGCATCACCTCGAATTCGATCTCCTTGTATCCGGCGATGCTCTTCTCCACCAGGACCTCGTGGACCGGGGACAGGTACAGGGCGTTGCGCATCAGGTCCTTCATCTCCTCGGGGTTGTAGGCGAATCCGCCGCCGGTTCCGCCGAGGGTGAATCCCGGACGGAGGATGACCGGATAGCCGATCTTCTCCGCGGCCGCCAGGCCTTCCTCCACCGAATAGCAGATTTCGGACGGAATCACGGGTTCGCCGATGCTCAGGCACAGTTCCTTGAACAGTTCCCGGTCTTCAGCCCGCTCGATGTCCTGGAACGAAGTGCCCAGGATCTCCACGCCGCACTCTTCCAGCACGCCCTTCTTGGCCAGCTGGACGGCCAGGTTCAGGCCGGTCTGTCCGCCCAGGCCGGGCACCAGGGCGTCCGGTCGCTCGTAGCGGATGATCTTGGCCACGTACTCGAGCGTCAGGGGCTCCATATAGACCTTGTCGGCCATGTTGGGGTCCGTCATGATGGTGGCCGGGTTGGAGTTCAGCAGGATGACCTGGTACCCTTCCTCTTTCAGGGCCAGGCAGGCCTGGGTGCCCGCATAGTCGAATTCCGCGGCCTGGCCGATCACGATGGGACCGGAACCGATCACCATGACCTTCTTGATATCTTTTCTCCTAGGCATTTTGCTGGTCCTCCATCATTTTGATAAACTTGTCGAACAGATACACATTGTCCTGCGGACCGGGGGCGCTTTCCAGGTGGAACTGGATGCCGAAGACCTTGTCCGCGCTGTTTTCAAAACCGGCGACATAGCCTTCCGGGACCAGGACATGGGTGGGGACCAGGGCGGTTCCCTCCACGGTGTCGAAGCGGTAGGTCTGGTTCAGGACGGCGATGTTGATCCGGCCCGTCGCGCAGTCACGCACCGGATGGTCTCCGTGCATGCCGCAGCCCATCGGCACCATCCGGGCGCCGTATTCCAGGCCGATGATCTCCATGCCCAGGCCGATGCCCAGGATGGGGAGCTTGCCCTTCAGCTGGCTGAAGAGTTCGCGGACCTCGGGGGCCTCCAGGCCGGAGACCGGGCCGTTGGACAGCAGGACGCCGTCCGGCTTGAAAGCCAGGATGGCTTCGGCGGAGCTGTTGAACGGAACGATGGTCACGTTGCAGCCGCGGTCCTTCAGGCAGCGCAGGATGCTGCTCTTGATGCCGCAGTCCACGGCCACCACGTGGAAGCGGTGGTGGGGCGTACGCGTCACCCAGCGCTTGCGGCAGCTGACGCGCTTGAGCTGTTCGCTCGGACGCGGGGTCGCGGCAATCAGGGCCAGGGCCTCTTCCCGGGGCATTTCCGCCTCGACGATGGCCCCCATCGGCCGGCCGGCTTCCCGGATGATCTTGGTCAGCATGCGGGTATCCACGCCGCTCAGGCAGGGAATCCCGTGCTCGTCCAGTTCCTCTTCCAGGGTCTTGGTGAAACGGAAGTTGCTGGGGGTGTCGCAGCATTCGCGCACCACCAGCCCGCCCAGGCAGGAACTCCTGGATTCGAAATCCTCATCCGTAATGCCGTAATTGCCGATCAGGGGATAGGTCATCACGACGATCTGGTCGGCATAGGAAGGATCCGACAGAATCTCCTGGTAACCGACGACGGACGTGTTGAAAACGACTTCGCAAACCCTGCGGCAGTCCGCGGCAAAGCCGACTCCGTAGAATTCCGCGCCGTTTTCCAGCACCAGTTTTTTTGCTTTTCTGTTCATATATAAACTAACTAACCTGATTGTAGTCATAGACGATCCGGCCGCCGGCAAGGGTCATCCGGACGCGGCCGTACACCTCCATTCCCGCGAAAGGCGTGGAATGGCCCTTGGAGAAGAAAGTTTCCGGATCGATGCGGTAGCGGTCCTCCAGGTCGATCAGGACCAGGTCCGCCGTTCCGCCCACCCGCAGGGGGCCGCCCAGCGAGAAAATGCGCCGGGGGGCATCCGACATCAGGGCCAGCAGGCGTTCCAGCGGCAGGATGCCGGTGCGGACGAGTTTCGTGTACAGCACCGGGAAGGAAGTCTCCAGCCCGACGACGCCCATGGCGCTCCCGGCCAGGCCCTTCGATTTCTGTTCCGCCGTATGCGGGGCATGGTCCGTCGCGATGCAGTCGATGGTACCGTCCAGCAGGCCTTCCAGGATGGCGTCCCGGTCGGCGGCCGAACGCAGCGGCGGATTCATCTTGAAGCGGCCGTCCTC
Source organism: Bacteroidales bacterium (assembly GCA_017454335.1). GTDB lineage: Bacteria > Bacteroidota > Bacteroidia > Bacteroidales > UBA932 > Cryptobacteroides. The sequence continues at coordinate 59,148 of JAFTDE010000025.1, forward strand.
CTGCAGGTCGTCGTCGCATAGCGTCAGGTAGTGCGGCGCCGTCTCGCAGGTCACCCGCACGCCCCGGGCCTTGGCGTCCCGGATCAGGGCAACGCTCTCGGCCGTGGAGATGTGGCAGACGTGGTAGCGGCAGCCGTATTGTTCGCACAGGGCCAGGTCGCGTTTGATCGGACCCCATTCGCTCTCGGAGCAGATGCCTTTGTGGCCATGTTCGGCGCAGTAGCGCCCATCGTGGATATAGCCTCCGTTCAGCAGGGAATTGTCTTCGCAGTGCGCGGCGATGATGGCGTCGATCCGGGCGGCCCGCCGCATCGCGGTGGCCATGAGGGTCTCGTCCTGGACGCCGCTGCCGTCATCCGAGAAGGCGACGCAGTCCAGGTTCAGTTCGCGCAGGTCGACCAGTCCCTTCCCCCGGCGTCCCCGGGTGATGGAGGCGTAGGGGCGCACCGGGACGACGGCGTCCCGGTCGATGATGGCCTGCTGGACCGCCAGGTTTTTCGGGCAGTCCGGCACGGGATCCAGGTTCGGCATCGCGCAGACGATGCTGTAGCCGCCCCGGGCGGCCGCGAGCGTTCCGGTGCGGATGGTTTCTTTTTCGGGCTGGCCGGGCTCGCGCAGATGCGCGTGGATCTCGGCGAAAGCGGCACTGACGACCAGCGACGCCGCGTCGATGATCTGCGCTCCTTCCGGGACGGGAAGGTCCGGACCGATCGCCGCCACCTTGCTCCCGCGGACCAGGATGTCCGCGCGGATCAGGGCACCGTCGAAGAGCACGGAGCCGCCTCTGATGAGGATTACTTCTGCAAAAGGCATACAAACAAAAAAAAGACAGCCCCGGAGGCTGTCAAAAAACTATCATGAGAAGGAAACATTTGCGCCATCGAAGCTCTTAACCCCGGGGATACTCGGACAGTTGTTGTAAGGTTCAATGGCTCTCATGTCTTGCTTCATTTGTGCAAAGATAGAAAGAAATCCCTTTCGCCGGCAACATAGTTATCAACTTTTTTCTGTTGAAAACTTCTCGCCCGCGCGGGCATGGTTTTGTTTGGCCGGTTCAAAGGATTGTCGTAAATTTGTGCTTCACCTTAGAAGTCCAGAGACAACCGATGAAAGTCAGTATCATTATGGGTTCCAAAAGCGACTGGCCGGTCATGGCAGCCGCCTGCGAGACGCTCGACCGTTTCGGCATTCCCTACGAAAAAAAGGTCATCAGCGCACACCGTACACCTGCTTATTTCTGTGAATACATGGCCCAGGCCAGGGAGCGCGGCATCCAGGTCGTGATCGCCGGAGCCGGCGGCGCCGCCCACCTGCCCGGCATGGCGGCGGCCATGACTTCCCTGCCGGTCATCGGTGTCCCGATCCGCAGCGAAGCCCTCAACGGACTGGATTCTCTGCTGTCCATCGTCCAGATGCCCTCCGGCATCCCCGTTGCGACGATGGCGATCAACGGGGCCAAGAACGCGGCGCTGCACGCGGTTTCCATCCTCGCCCTCAGCGACCCCTCCCTGTCGGAACAGCTGGACGCTTTCCGCCGGGAACAATCAGAAAAAGTCCTCCAAACAACACTCTAGGATGAACGCACACAGAATATTCGTAGAAAAGTTGTCGAAATTCCAGGTCGAGGCGGAGAGCCTCAAGAAGGAATTCAACGAGAACCTTTCTCTGGACCTGCGTTCCCTGCGCCTGCTGGTCGTGTACGACCTGTTCGGGTTCAGCGAACAGCTGCTGGAGAAATGCCGCTACACCGTTTTCGGCGAGATCGTCACGGACCAGGTCAGCGACGAATGCCCGCTGGAAGGGAAGAAATACCTGGCCGTGGAATACATTCCGGGCCAGTTCGACCAGCGCGCCTCGTCCGCCGTGGACTGCGTCCACCTGATCGATCCCGCCGCCGAGGTCCAGATCCGCAGCTCGCGCCTGCTGATCTTCGACGACGACCTGCCGGAAAAGGATCTGGAGGCCATCCGTCACTACTATATCAATGTCGTCGAATCCCGGGTCAAGGACCTGGGGCGCCTCTCCCCCACCGAGCAGGCGGACGTCAAGCCCCTCGAGGACCTGTCCGGATTCACGCAGATGGAGCGCGGCGCGTTCGCCGCTTTCCGCGCGCAACGAGGCCTGGCGATGAGCGACGACGACCTCGCGGAGATCGTGAAATACTTCACGAAAGAGGGGCGCAACCCCACCGAGACCGAACTCCGCATCCTCGACACCTACTGGAGCGACCACTGCCGCCATACCACCTTCACCACGGAACTGACCGACATCCGCGTGGACGATTCCTTCGCCCGGGCGGACATCGAGGCAACGCTGGACCGTTTCCGCCACATCCGCGTGGAACTGGGCCGGGAAGCGAAGCCCCTGTGCCTGATGGAGCTGGCGACGATCGGCGCGCGCTACCTGCGCAAGACCGGCCGGCTGGACGACCTCGAGCAGAGTGAGGAGAACAACGCCTGCAGCATTTACATCGATGTGGACGTGGACGGGAAGACCGAGCGCTGGCTGCTGCAGTTCAAGAACGAGACCCACAACCACCCGACCGAGATCGAACCCTTCGGCGGCGCCTCGACCTGTCTGGGCGGCGCCATCCGCGATCCCCTGTCCGGACGCGCCTATGTCTACCAGGCGATGCGCGTGACCGGAGCGGGCGACATCTGCAAACCCGTCAGCGAAACCCTCGCCGGCAAGCTGCCGCAGGTGGTCATCAGCCGCAAGGCCGCGGCGGGATACTCCAGCTACGGCAACCAGATTGGCCTGGCGACGACCCATGTGCGGGAAATCTTCCACGAAGGATACACGGCCAAGCGCCTGGAAGTGGGCGCCGTCGTGGGTGCCGTCCCGGCGGACCAGGTCCGTCGCGAGAGCCCCGCGCCGGGCGACGTGATCCTGCTGCTGGGCGGCCGTACGGGCCGTGACGGCATCGGCGGAGCCACCGGGTCTTCCAAGGAACACAAGGAATCCTCGCTGGAGAGCTGCGGCAGCGAAGTCCAGAAGGGCAACGCCCCCGAGGAGCGCAAGCTCCAGCACCTCTTCCGCCGCGCCGACGTCACCCGGCTGATCAAGAAATCGAACGACTTCGGGGCCGGCGGCGTCAGTGTCGCCATCGGCGAGCTGGCTCCCGGACTGGATATCTACCTGGACCGCGTGCCGGTCAAATACAGCGGCCTGAACGCCACGGAACTGGCGATCAGCGAGTCGCAGGAGCGCATGGCGGTCGTCGTCGAGGCGAAGGACCGTGCGCGTTTCGAGGCTCTGTGCGGCGAGGAGAACGTCGAAGTCACCCACGTCGCGGACGTCACGGACCGTGCCCGCATGCGCATGTATTGCCAGGGGCAGGTCGTGGCCGACCTCAGCCGCGAATTCATCGACAGCGCCGGCGCGCGCCACTATGCGCAGGCGGCCATCCAGGCCATCGAAGACCGGGATCCCTTCGGAAGGGAGCTGCCCGGCGGGACGCTGGCCGAGCGGATGGACGCCCTGATGCGCGATCCGAACGTCGCCTCGCAGAAAGGACTGGTCGAGATGTTCGACGCCACCATCGGCCGTTCGACCGTCCTGATGCCGTATGGCGGCGCCCTCCAGGCCACGGAGACGCAGGTTTCCGTCCAGAAACTGCCGGTTGCCGGATACACCGACACGGCCAGCATGATGGCCTTCGGCTACAATCCCTTCCTGTCCAGCTGGAGCCCCTACCACGGAGCGGCCTACGCCGTCGTGGAGGCCTGCGCCAAGGTCGTCGCCGCGGGCGGCGACTACGCCGGGATGCGATTCTCCTACCAGGAATATTTCGAGCGCATGAGCCACGACCCGCACAGCTGGGGCAAACCGCTCAGCGCCCTGCTCGGGGCCCTGAAGATGCAGCTGGACCTGGGCCTGCCTTCGATCGGCGGCAAGGATTCGATGAGCGGCACCTTCGAGCACATCAACGTGCCGCCCACCCTGATCGCCTTCGGCATCACGCCCGTCAACGCGAACCACGTCATCTCGCCCGAATTCAAGTGGGAGGGACACGAACTCTATCTGTACCGGCACACGCCGCGCGCGGACCGCATGCCGGACACGGACCAGCTGGAATCCATCTGGAACGATGTGCACCGCCGCATCGTCGCGGGTGAGATCGTTTCCGCCTGGGCCGTCGGTTTCGGCGGCGTCGCCGAAGCCCTGGCCAAGATGTCCTTCGGCAACCTCTTCGGCGTGGACGTCGAGATCGACGAAAAGACCCTGTTCGGACTCAGCTACGGATCCATCCTGGTCGAGAGCGAAACGCCCATCGACCATCCCCTCGCCATGCGCCTGGGCAGCGTCACCGACGGAGAGGACGGCCTGCTGCACATCAACGGGGAAAAGGTCTCCGTGGATGCGCTGATGGAGGCCGCCCGCATGAAATACGAACGCATCTATCCGTCCCGCTCGACCGCTTCTTCGAAGAAGGTCCTGACGGGCACGGGGCCGCGCACCCGGAAGGCCAAACCGCACTGGAGCGGAGCCCCGGTGGAGCGTCCGCGGGTGTACATCCCGGTATTCCCGGGCACGAACTGCGACTACGACACGGCCAAGGCCTTCCGCAAGGCCGGGGCCGAGGTCACGCTGGGCGTATTCCGCAACCTCACCCCGGAGGACGTCCTGCAGTCCATCGCGGACATGCAGGCGCAGATCCGCTCGTGCCAGATCCTCGCCCTCGCGGGCGGATTCTCGGCCGGAGACGAACCGGACGGCAGCGGCAAGTTCATCGCGAACGTGCTGTGCAACAAGGACGTCGCTGCGGCGATCGAAGATCTGCTGGGCCGGGGCGGCCTGATCCTGGGCATCTGCAACGGCTTCCAGGCCCTGGTCAAGAGCGGCCTGCTGCCCTACGGCAAGCCCGGTTCGGTGGACCGCAGCTCCCCCACCCTGTTCCGCAACGACATCAACCGCCACATCTCGCAGATGGTCACGACCCGCGTGGGCACGACCGCGTCTCCCTGGCTGGCCGGCATGCAGGTCGGCGACCTGCACACCGTGGCCGTCAGCCACGGCGAGGGCAAGTTCATCGTCAGCGATGAGATGGCCCGGGAACTGTTCGAAAACGGCCAGGTAGCCTTCCAGTACGTCGATCCCTTCTCCGAAGAGGTGACGATGGAATCCCCCTACAACCCCAACGGATCGTCCTACGCCATCGAAGGCATCATCAGTCCGGACGGGCAGATCCTGGGCAAGATGGGCCACTCGGAGCGCTACGAGCGGAACCTGTACAAGAACATCGAAGAGGAAATGGACCAGCCCATCTTCGAGAATGCCGTCAGATACTTCAAGACCAACAAATAATTCGGATGGAAAAGAGAGAAATCATTTTCGAGGGAAACGAGAAGCAGGTTTTCGCTACGGATGACCAGGATCAGGTGATCTTCCGCTACAAGGACGTCACCGTGGCGTACAACAACGTCAAGCGGGCCCGCTTCAAGGGCAAAGGCGCACTGGACAACCAGATCTCCGCCATCCTGCTGTCTTACCTGAACGAGCACGGCGTGGAGACCCACTACATCGAGACGCTGGGCGAACAGGAGCAGCTGTGCCGCAAGATCGAAATCATCCCCCTGCAGGTCGTGGTGCACAACCGGATCGCCGGATCGCTCGCGTACCGCCTGGGTGTCCCGGAAGGATTCCGGCATGAGAACGTCATCGTGGACCTGCGCTACAACAACGACGAACTGGAGGACCCGTTCATCAACCGGGACCACGCGGTCGCCCTGGGCCTGGCCACCTACCAGGAACTGGACCGGATGTACGACATCGCCCGCCGGGTGAACGAACTGCTCAAGCCCCTCTTCCTCCAGGCCGGCATCGAGCTGATCGACATGAAGCTCGAATTCGGCCGGGCATCCGACTCCGGCGCCATCATCATCTCCGACGAGATCAGCCCCGACACCTGCCGGCTGTGGGACCTGGAGACGGGCGAGCGGATGGACAAGGACCGTTTCCGCCTGGACCTGAGCCGCGTCGTGGAGAATTACCGGAATGTCTTGGAACGTTTGCAGAAAGTCATCAAATCATAAACCATGGGAGTACTTGCAGTTTCCGGCGTCCCCGGCGCCTCGACCTTTATATATTACGGCCTGCACAACCTGCAGCACCGCGGCCAGGAAGGCGGCGGCATCATCACCTTCGATGAGAACGGCGTCAGCCACCGCTACCGCGGCCAGGGCCTGCTGAGCGAGATCTTCACCAACGGCGAACTGGACCACCTGCCCGGCAGCATGGGCATCGGCAGCGTCAAGTACGCCAACGCCTCCAAGGGCGGCCTGAACAACGTCGAGCCTCTGTATTTCCGGCACCACACGGGCGATTTCGCCATCGCCGGCGAAGGCAACCTGGTGAATGCGCGCCAGATATGCGAATACCTGGAAAGGCACGGATCCATTTTCCAGACCGACACGGACAGCGAGCTGCTGGCGAACCTGATCAAGAAGGGCAGCAACGAAGAGCGTATCTCGACCATCGTCAAGGCCCTGAACATGATCGAAGGCGGTTTCACCTTCGTGATCATGACCCGCCACCGCATCTATGCCTGCCGCGACAAATACGGCATCAAACCGCTCTGCATCGGCAAACTGAACAACGGATACGTGGTCAGCAGCGAATCCTGCGCCTTCGAGATCATGGGCGCCGAATTCATCCGCGACGTCCAGCCCGGCGAGATCGTGACCCTGGACCACAACGGCATCCGCAGCACCCTGTATTCGCATTTCAACCGCCACCGGATGTGCGCGATGGAGTACATCTACTTCGCCCGTCCGGACAGCGACATCGACGGCTGCAACGTCCACGCCTACCGCAAGGAGGCCGGACGGAGGCTGTACCGGGAATGCCCGGTCGAAGCCGACATGGTCGTGGGCGTACCCGAATCCAGCCTGAGCGCCGCCCAGGGATACGCGGAGGAAAGCGGGATTCCGTACGAAATGGGTCTGGTCAAGCACAAATACGTGGGACGCACCTTCATCCAGCCCGTCCAGTCGTTGCGCGAGCTGGGCGTCAAGATGAAGCTCTCCCCCGTGCGGAGCATCGTGAAGGGCAAGCGCATCGTGCTGGTGGACGACTCGATCGTCCGCGGCACCACCTCGCTCAAGATCGTGAAGCTGCTGCGCGAAGCGGGCGCCACAGAGGTGCACGTGCGCATCGCCAGTCCGATGATGCGCTTTACCTGCCACTACGGCGTCGACACCTCGACGCCGGAAGAGCTGCTGTGCTCACACCGGACGCTGGAAGAGGCGCGGCAGGCCATCGGGGCCGATTCGCTGGGATACCTCAGCCCGGAATCCACGCGGGATTCCTGCTTCGGCTGCGCGGATCCCTGCCAGGCCTGCTTCACGGGCGAATATCCCACCCTCCTTTATGACGATATTGTGGAAAATGATTAAAACTTAATACTATACTATGGCCAAATCTTACGAAAGTGCGGGGGTTAACCTCGAGGCCGGCTACGAAGTAGTCCGCCGAATCAAACAGCATGTCGCATCCACATCCCGGACCGGATCCATGGGGAACATCGGTCTGTTCGGCGGCATGTTCGACCTTTCCCAGCTCGGATACCGCGAGCCCGTCCTCGTCAGCAGTACGGACGGCGTCGGCACGAAGCTGAAAATCGCCTTTGCGATGGACAAGCATGACACGGTCGGCATCGACGTCGTCGCCATGTGCGTCAACGACGTGATCGCCCAGGGTGCGGAACCGCTGTTCTTCCTGGACTACGTCGCACTCGGGCACAACGTGCCGGAGAAAGTCGAGCAGATCGTCGCGGGAGTCGCCGAAGGCTGCCGCCAGGCCGGCTGTGCCCTGACGGGCGGCGAGACCGCCGAGATGCCCGGCATGTATGACTATGACGAATATGACCTGGCCGGGTTCACGACCGGTGTCGTCGAGAAATCCAAGCTGATCAACGGCGGCAAGGTCCGCGTGGGAGACGTGCTGGTCGGTATCGCATCGACGGGCGTGCACGCCAACGGCTTCAGCCTCGTGCGCAAGATCGTGCTGGACAAGTTCCTGCACTATTCCGACCGCATTCCCGAATTCGGCGGCCGCAAGCTGGGCGAGGTCCTGCTGACCCCGACCCGCATCTATGTCAAGCAGATGCTGGACGTGATCCGGCACTGCGACGTGCACGGCATCGCCAACATCACGGGCGGCGGTTTCGACGAGAACATCCCGCGCATCCTCGAAGAGGGCCAGGGTCTCGAGATCCAGGAAGGTACCTGGGAGATCCTGCCGGTGTTCAAGGCCCTGGAGAAATGGGGCAACGTGCCGCACCGCGAGATGTTCAACATCTTCAACATGGGTATCGGCATGGTCTTCGCCCTGGATGCGAAGGAAGCCGACGAAGCCATCCGCATCCTGGCCTCCTACGGGGACAAGGCGATGGTCATCGGCCGCATCACGGACACGCCGGGCGTCAACATCATCATGAAGTAATGCACAGGCTAGCCGTTTTCGCCAGCGGATCTGGCACCAACTTCGAAGCGATCGCGCAGGCCTGCGCGGACGGCCGGCTGGACGCCGGGGTCGTCCTGATGGTCTGCGACAACCCGGACGCGGCCGTGGTCGGACGCGCCGCCCGCTTCGGCATCCCCTCCTTCGTGTTCTCCCCCAAGTCCTACGCCTCCAAGGCGGATTACGAACGGGAGATCATCGCGAAGATGGATGCGCTGGGGGTAGAGCTGGTCTGCCTGGCGGGATACATGCGCATCGTCTCGGACGTCCTGCTGGAAGCCTACGGGGGGCGGATCATCAACATCCACCCCTCGCTGCTGCCGGCCTTCCGGGGCGCGCACGCCGTAGAACAGGCCGTCGCGTACGGGGTCAAGGTGTACGGCATCACCATCCACTATGTGGACGCCGTGCTGGACGGGGGCAAGATCATCGCCCAGCGCGCCTTCGAATACGACGGAAATGATCCCGAGGAGGTTCACCGGATTGGTCAGAAGATTGAACATCAATTATATATAGAAACAATTGCAAAACTGATCCAATGAGAGCATTAGTCAGCGTAAGTGACAAGACCGGCCTGGTCCCCTTTGTCAAGGGCCTCCAGCAGCTCGGCTGGGAAATCATCGCCACCGGCGGCACGCAGCGCCTGCTGGAAGAGAGCGGGGTCAGGACGATCGGCATCAGCGAGGTCACCGGATTCCCGGAGATCTGCGACGGCCGCGTCAAGACCCTTCACCCCAAGGTCCACGGAGGCATCCTGGCCCGGCGTGACATTCCCGCCCACATGGAGACCCTGCGGGAGAACGGCATCGAGACGATCGACCTGGTCTGCGTGAACCTGTATCCTTTCCGCCAGACCATCGCCAAGGAGGGCGTGAGCCTGGAAGAAGCCATCGAGAACATCGACATCGGCGGTCCTTCGATGGTCCGCAGCGCCGCCAAGAACTGGCAGGACGTCACCATCGTATGCGACCCCGCCGACTACGACAAGGTGCTGGAGGAAATCCGCAGCGAAGGCAACACCCGGAAGGAAACGCGCCTGGCCCTGTCGGCCAAGGCGTACACGCACACGGCCGAATACGACTGCTGCATCGCGACCTACATGCGCGCCCAGGCGGGCCTGAACGAAAAGCTGTTCCTCGAATACGATCTCAAGCAGCCGCTCCGCTACGGCGAGAACCCCCACCAGAAGGCGAAATTCTATGCGGCGGCCACCCCGGAACCCTTCTCGCTGGCTTTTGCCCGCCAGATCCAGGGCAAGGAACTCTCGTACAACAACATCCAGGACGCCAATGCGGCCCTGAGCGTCGTGCGGGACTTCGAGGAGCCCTTCTGCGTCGCGCTCAAGCACATGAATCCCTGCGGCGCCGCCGTCGGCAAGACCCTGGAAGAAGCCTGGCAGGCCGCCTACGAGGCGGACAAGGTCAGCATCTACGGTGGCATCGTGGCGGTCAACCGGGAACTCAGCGCCGAAATCGCAGCCGCGATGAAGCCGATCTTCCTGGAAATCGTCATCGCCCCCTCCTACTCCCCCGAGGCGCTGGAGATCCTCTCCGCCAAGAAGAACCTGCGCGTGCTGGAAGTGTGCATGGACCGCGCGGCAGCCACCCCGACCCAGTACATCGGCGTCTGCGGCGGCATGCTGGCCCAGGACCTGGACACGCAGGTCGAGACGGTCACCCCGGACATGTGCGCCACCCGCGTCCGGCCGGCCCCGGCCCAGCTGAAGGACCTGGATTTCGGCTGGCGCATCGTCAAGCACGTCAAATCCAACGCCATCGCCGTCGTGCGTGACGGCCATACCATCGGCATCGGCGCGGGCCAGACCAACCGCGTCGGATCGGCGCACATCGCCCTCGAGCAGGCCCGTGAGGCCGGTTTCACCGAAGGGCTGGTCCTGGCCTCCGACGGTTTCCTGCCCTTCGCGGACACGGTCGAACTGGCTGCGAAATACGGCGTGACGGCCATCGTCCAGCCCGGCGGCAGCATCCGGGACGAGGACTCCGTCGCCAAAGCCGACGAGCTGGGCATCTGCATGCTGATGACAGGCGTAAGACATTTCAAACACTGATCCATGAGAGATAAGAAAGTACTCGTCGTAGGCGGTGGCGGCCGGGAGCATGCCATCGTGGACGCCCTCAGCCGTTCCCCGCAGGTCGCGCAGATCTTCTGCGCGCCCGGCAACGCCGGCATCGCCGCCCAGGCAACCTGCGTCCCCATCAAGGATACGGACGTCGAAGGCCTGAAGGCTTTCGCGCTCGAAAACGCCGTAGACCTGACCGTGGTCGGTCCCGAAGCCGCGCTGGCCGTGGGCATCGTGGATGCGTTCCGCGCGGCCGGGCTGCCGATATTTGGCCATAGCAAGGCAGCCACCCGCATCGAGAGCAGCAAGGAATTCGCCAAGCAGATCATGGAGAAGTACGGTGTCCCCACCGCCGCCTACAAGAGTTTCTCCGACTTCGACGAGGCCCTCGCGTACGTCAACGGCAGGCCCTTCCCGGCCGTGCTGAAGTACGACGGGCTGGCCGCAGGCAAGGGCGTCGTCATCGCCCAGGATGCCGCCGAGGCCGAAGCCGCGCTGCGCAGCATGCTGCTGGACGCTTCGTTCGGACAGGGCAAGGTCGTCGTGGAAGATTTCCTGACCGGTCCCGAATTCTCCTTCATGTGCTTCGTCAACGGCAGGGACGTCTATCCGATGCCCCTCTCGCAGGACCACAAACGGGCCTTCGACGCGGACAAGGGACCGAACACCGGCGGCATGGGCGCCTACACCGGACTCCCCTTCATCGATGACAAAGACTGGAAAGACGCATATGAGGGCATCCTCCGCCGCACGGCCGAAGCCATGTGCCAGGAGGGCTGTCCGCTCAGCGGCGTGCTGTACGGCGGCCTGATGAAGACCCCGCAGGGCGTCAAGGTCATCGAATTCAACGCCCGCTTCGGCGATCCCGAGACCGAGGTCGTGCTGCCCCTGCTGCAGAGCGACATCTACGAGATCTTCGCGGGCATCGCGCTGGACCGCCCGGTACCGCAGCCGCAGTGGGCGGATTACGTCACGCTGGGGGTCGTGCTGGCGTCGAAAGGCTATCCCGGCCACTATGACAAGGGCTTCCCCATCCGGGGCCTCAACGGCGTGGACGCCCGGCTCTACCACATGGGCACCGCCCGCAGGGAAAACGAACTGGTGACCGCCGGAGGCCGCGTGCTGATGGTCGTCGCCAAGGGCGCGGACATCCGCGAAGCCCGTGAAAAGGTGTACGCGGAAGTGGCCAAGATCGACTGCGACAATCTCTTCTACCGCAAGGACATCGCTCACATCGCACTGGAACAGTAGTTATGGGACAGATCATCGACGGAAAGGCCATCTCGGCGGCCATCAAGGACGAAGTCCGGGACAAGATCGCGCAGACCGGCGACAGATACGGCCGCAAACCCTGCCTGTGCGTCATCATCGTGGGGGAAAACCCCGCCAGCCAGGTCTATGTACGCAACAAGGTCAAGGCGGCGGAGTATGTGGGAATGACTTCGCTCAAGATCGCCCTCCCGGAGGACACTTCCGAAGCGGAGCTGCTGGGCAGGATACGCGAGCTGAACGCCGATCCCGGCGTGGACGGGATCCTGGTCCAGCTGCCCCTCCCCCGTCACATCAATGAAGAGAAGGTCATCGACACCATTTCCCAGGCCAAGGACGTGGACGGATTCCACATCCTGAACGTCGGATCCCTTTGGACGGGCAAACGCTGCATCCAGCCCTGCACCCCCAAGGGCATCCTGCACCTGATCCGCAGCACCGGCATCGACATCCAGGGCAAGCGGGCCGTGGTCGTGGGACGCAGCAACATCGTCGGCAAGCCGGTCGCGAAACTGCTGCTGGACGCGAATGCGACGGTCACCATCGCCCATTCCCGCACCCCGGACCTGGCCGAAGTGACCCGGCAGGCGGACATCCTGGTCGTCGCCGTGGGACGCGAGCGCATGGTCAGGGGCGAGATGATCAAACCCGGGGCCGTCGTCATCGACGTGGGCATGAACCGCGACGCGGAAGGGAAACTCTGCGGCGACGTCGATTTCGACAGCGCCGAGAAAGTAGCCGGCTGGATCACGCCGGTACCCGGCGGGGTCGGTCCGATGACCATCGCCATGCTGATGCAGAACACCCTGGAGTGCTTCTTCGCCCACAATGAGTAAGCGGGACTGGAACCAGAGCCTGCTGGAGCAGGTCGCGGCATATGCCGCAGCCGGGCCGGACGAGCTGTCCCGCATGGCCAACATATCCGCCCTCCTCTACAAGGAATTCGCCTGGCACTGGGTCGGTTTCTACCGCGTCGTCGACGGCGAACTGGTGCTGGGGCCTTTCCAGGGGCCGGCCGCCTGCAGCCGGATCGCCTTCGGCAAGGGCGTGTGCGGGACGGCCTGGAAAGAGAAGAAGACCCTGATCGTTCCTGACGTGGACGCCTTCCCGGGGCACATCGCCTGCTCGGCGTTGTCCCGCAGTGAAATCGTCGTTCCGGTCATCGACCGGGGCAGCGTCACCGCCGTGCTGGACATCGACAGCGTGCAGAAGGACGAATTCGACGAGCGGGACCGGGAATTCCTGGAGCGGATCGCTTCCGAAGCCCGGCCTGTCCGGAGCAGTCTGGAGCGCTATATCACGCAGGAAATCATCCCGCGCTACGACCATTTCGACCAGGGACACGACCGCAGGCATGTCCTGCGGGTCATTGACGACGCCCTGGCCCTCTCCGCCCGCTACCGCATCAATCCGGAGATCGTTTACTGCGCCGCCGCCTGCCACGACCTGGGACTGGCGGAAGACCGCAAGACCCACCACCTGGTATCGGGCCGCATCATCCGGGAGGACACGAATCTTCGCAACTGGTTCTCCGCCAAACAGATAGAGACCATCGCGCAGGCGACGGAAGACCACCGCGCCTCGCTGGACCGCGAACCGCGGGACATCTACGGCAAGATCATCGCCGAGGCGGACCGGCAGATCGACGTGCAGACTGTCGTCCGCCGCACCGTCCAGTTCGGACTGGACCACGAGCCGGGACTGGACCGCGAGGGGCAGTGGCAGCGCTGCCACGCCCACCTGATGGAGAAATATGCCGAAGGCGGATACCTCCGGTTGTGGATCCCCGAGTCGCCCAACGCCGCCCGGCTGGAGGAACTGCGGGAACTGATCCGCGACAGCGCCCGGCTGCGGGCCCTGTTCGACCGCTATTACGACCAATTTGCATAAACCGACATGATACGATTTGACAGCGATTACCTCGAGGGCTGCCTGCCTGAAATCCTCGCGGCCCTGCAGGAGAGCAACCTGGAACAGACACCGGGTTACGGTGAAGATGCGCACTGCGACAACGCGCGCAGCCTGATCCGCCGCGCCTGCGGACTGGAGAACGCCGACGTCCACTTCCTGGTGGGCGGCACACAGGCCAATGCCACCATCATCTCGTCCATCCTGCGCCCCTACCAGGGGGTCCTGTGCGCCGAGAGCGGCCACATCAACATCCACGAGACCGGAGCCGTAGAACACACCGGACACAAAGTCCTGGCCCTTCCCTCGGCGGACGGCAAGATCAGCGCCCGGCAGATCGCCGACGCCATCCAGGCCCACCGCGAAGACTTCAGCCGCGAGCACATGGTCCAGCCCGGCATGGTCTATATCTCCTTCCCGACGGAAAAGGGGACGATTTACAGCCTCCGCGAACTGCAGGCCATCTCCGGCACCTGCCATAAGGCGGGCATTCCCCTCTTCGTGGACGGTGCCCGGCTCGGATACGGGCTCTGCTCGCCGGCGTGCGACCTGACCCTGCCGCAGTTGGCCGCCCTCGCGGACGTCTTCTACATCGGCGGCACCAAGCAGGGCGCCCTGCTGGGCGAAGCCGTCGTCTTCAATCCGGACGCCTCGGCGGTGGCGCCGACGCTGTCCCGGGACTTCCGTTACAACATCAAGCAGAACGGCGGCATGCTGGCCAAGGGCCGTCTGCTGGGCATCCAGTTCGAGACGCTGTTCCGCGACGGGCTGTACCTACGCGCTGCGTCCCACGCCATCCGGCAGGCCCGGCGGGTGCGCGACGCCTTCGCCGCCAAAGGATACGCCTTCCTTGCGGACAGCCCGACGAACCAGCAGTTCCCGATCCTGCCCGACACGCTGATCGAGCGGCTGCGCCGGGATTTCGGATTCGAGGCGTGGCAGAAAATGGATGCGGAACACACGGCCGTACGCTTCGTGACCAGCTGGGCCACGACGGACGCGGCGGTCGACGCGCTGATCGCCGCTTTGTAAATCAGCGTTTTTTGGCTATATTCGCCCAAAGACTGGTTCGGACTATGGAAAAAGAAGTCAACAAATTCATGCAGATCGCCATCGAGGAAGCCCGCACGGGCATCCACATGAACGATGGGGGTCCCTTCGGCGCCGTGGTCGTGAAGGACGGCGTCATCGTCGGCCGCGGACACAACCGGGTGCTGCGCAACTACGATCCCACCTGGCACGGCGAGATTTCGGCCATCCGGGATGCCGGACGCAACCTGGAGACGCATGACCTGTCGGGATGCGAGCTCTACACGACGGGAGAGCCCTGCCCGATGTGCCTGTGCGCCTGCATGTGGGCGAACCTGGACAAGGTGTACTACGGCTGCACCATTGCGGACAACGGCCGCATCGGGTTCCGGGACGACAAATTCGACAGCCTGCTGTCGGGACGGAAAAAGCTCGGTTCATTTCTGACCGAGCTTGACCGGAGTGCCTGTCTGGAGCTGTTCGACGAGTACGTCTCGCTCCGACGGAAACTGTATTAGTTATTCAACTTCAACGACGTCGGCGTCGGGTGCGTTCTTCTTGACGGACTCGATGCCGTTTTTGGCGCTGGCCTCGGATGCGTACATCTGGCTGGAGCCGATCACCTGATGGTTGGCCGCCTTGAGGTTGAAATGCAGTTTGCCGTTCGCGGCAGTCAACAGTTCATACTTCGCATCATCCGGAGCATTCTTCTTGACAGACTCGATGCCGTTCAGGCAGGAAGCCTTGGCTTTGTACATTTCGGAAGTGAGGATGATTTCACCGTTGCCGGCTTTGAGGTTGAAAAAGAACTGCCCGTTCTTGGCAACCTTGACTTCAAATTTTCCCATAATGATTATGAATTAGTGTTATATAACATAACAAATATAGAATTCCTGCACCAAAAAAACAAACGATTGCCTAAAAAAACGCAATTTGCGGGCTAAAAGAGGCCGGAGGTGCGGATATTGTCGGCTATCCCCGACACAAGACGCTTCAGCGCCTCCTGGCTGGCCCAGGCGACGTGCGGAGTCAGGCGGAGCCGCTCGGGATGGGTCGTATGCAGCAGCGGATGGTCCGCAGGGACGGGTTCGGCGGTGAAAACGTCCACGGCGGCGCCGGCGATGCGTTCCTCGCTGATTGCGCGTGCCAGGGCGGACTCGTCGATGATTCCGCCGCGCGCCATGTTGACGATGACGGCCGTCTGCTTCATCCGGCACAGCTGCTCATATCCGATCAGGCCGGACGTGCGTTCATTCAACGGACAGTGGATGCTGACCACGTCCGAGCGCTCCAGCAGTTCATCCAGGGGCAGGCTCGGGTAATCCCGGCAGTGCGAAGTGCCCGAGGTGGAGAAGTACACGACCTGCATGCCGAAGGCTTCGGCGATCCGGGCGACCCGGCCGCCGATCGTTCCCATGCCGATGATGCCCAGGACCTTGCCGGCGAGTTCGGCAAAGGGGCGGGAAACCTCGGTAAACAGGCCGCTGCGGCTGTAGGCGCCGTCCTTCACATAGGCATCGAAGCGCGCGGGGTTCACGACCAGGTCCAGGATCTGTGTAAAGCTCAGCTGGGCCACGGAATCGGTCGAATAGCCGGCGACGTTGCGCACCGGGATGCCCCGGCGGGCGGCCGCATCCAGGTCGATGTTGTTCACGCCCGTCGCCGCCTCGCAGACCAGGCGCAGCCGGGGAGCGGCCGCGAGGAGTTCATCGGTCACCCGGACCTTGTTGACGATCAGCACGTCCGCTTCGGCGACCCGTTGCAGGGCCTGCGCGGGGGTGGAGGTCGGATAGGTCACCAGTTCGCCCAGGCGGGCGATCGGATCCAGGGAGCAGGCTCCCAGGGTAGCGGAATCGAGGAAGACGATTTTCATGGCCAATGGTTTTATGTTGCAAGATACGAATTTTACGAAGGGATTTCTTATTTTTGTGAAACAAATCATAAATCAAATCCCATGATGCTCCATACCGCCCTCATCACACTCGTAACACTCCTCCAGATCGGTCTTCCTTCCATCCAGTGGACCGCTTCGACCCAGACGGACCAGGACGCCGTGTCCATCGTTTTCACCGGCCAGGTCCGTGACGGATACTATACGCATCCCATGAGCGACCCCTACACCGGCCCCAGCATCGAATGGACGCTGCCCGCAGGCGTAACGCTGGCGGGCGACGCCGTCGAGGAGTACGAAGCGGCGGATTACAAGGGAGAGGAAGTCATCAAGGGCACCTATGTCATCCGCCAGCAGGTCCTCGTGGACAAAAAGGCGGAGGTACGGGGAACCCTGACCTTCCAGAGTTGCCAGGGGGATGCGTGCGGAATGCCGGAGGACTGGGACTTCGCGGTCAGCGTCTCCCCCGCCCCGGGCGCCGGCACGGGGGGATCGCCCCTGTGGGCACTGATCCTCGAGGCCATCCTATGGGGTCTGGCGATGCTGCTGACCCCCTGCGTGTTCCCGATGGTGCCCATGACCGTTTCCTTCTTCATCAAGGGATCGCAGAGCAAGGCCCAGGGCCGTTTCCGCGCGGCGATGTACGGGCTGTTCATCGTGCTGCTGTACACCATCCCGATCTGCGTCATCATCGGACTGACGTGGATCCTGGGCGGTGAGAGCGTCACCGCGGACATCTTCAACTGGCTGGCGACGCACTGGCTGCCGAACATCCTGTTCTTCATCATCTTCATGATCTTCGCGGCCTCGTTCTTCGGGGCGTTCGAACTGCGCCTGCCGTCGAAATGGGTGAACGATTCGGACAAGAATTCCGACCGCAAGGGCCTGGGAGGCATCTTTTTCCTGGCGCTGACCCTCGTGCTGGTGTCCTTCTCCTGCACGGGCCCGATCGTCGGTACGGTGCTGATCAAGTCCACCCAGGGCGAGTTCTGGACCCCGATGGTGACGATGCTGGCCTTCTCGATCGCCTTCGCGCTGCCCTTCACGCTGCTGGCGTTCTTCCCTTCCCTGCTGAAGAACCTGCCGAAGAGCGGCGGCTGGCTGAACAGCGTCAAGGTCGTGCTGGGCTTCATTGAGATCGCGCTGGGCCTGAAGTTCCTCAGCGTCGCGGACCAGACCTACCACTGGCACCTGCTGGACCGCGAGGTCTACCTGGCCATCTGGATCACCGTCTTCTCCCTGCTGGGCCTGTACCTGCTGGGCAAGATCCGTTTTGCGAACGACAGTCCGCAGGAGCACATCGGCGTGGGCCGGCTGACCCTGGTCATCGCCGTGTTCTCCTTCGTCGTGTATATGATTCCGGGCATGTGGGGCGCGCCGCTCAAGGCGATCTCGGGCTACCTGCCGCCGATCGAGACCCAGGATTTCGTCCTGGACCGCTATACGGCGGCCGTTCCTGCCGATAATGTCCCCGCCACCGCGGAGAACCAGCTCGAAATGCCGCACGGACTGGTCGCCTACGACAACCTGGAAGACGGCCTGAAAGCTGCGGCAGAGAGCGGCAGACACGTTTTCGTGGACATCACGGGATACGGCTGCGTCAACTGCCGCGAGATGGAATCCCGGGTCTGGAGCGACCCGAAGGTGCTGGAACTGATGCGGCAGTATGTCATGGTGGCCCTGTACAACGACGACAAGACCCGCCTGCCGGAAGAGAAATGGGTGACGACCGCCGAAGGGCGCGTGCTGAAGGATGTCGGCCGGGTGAACGCCTGGATCGCCCGCGAGCGTTTCGGGGTCAACGCCCAGCCCAATTACGCCCTGCTGGACGCGGAAGGCAATCTGCTGGCCCCCGTGCGCGGATACGACCTCAGCATCGACGGATTTGTGGAATTCCTTGAATCCGGACTCTGATAATCGACGATTTTGTTTATCTTTAGGATTCAAACCACATAATGACCTGACATGGCAGACGAAAAGATCATTTTCTCGATGTGCGGAGTAGGCAAAACCCTGCCCCACAACAACAAGATCATCCTCAAAGACATCTACCTGTCCTTTTTCTACGGGGCCAAGATCGGCATCATCGGTCTGAACGGCTCCGGTAAATCCACCCTGCTGAAGATCATCGCGGGCGTGGAGAAGTCCTACAAGGGCGAGGTGGTCTGGGCGCCCGGCTACAGCGTCGGATACCTCGAGCAGGAACCGCAGATGGACCCGGACAAGACCGTCATCGAAGTCGTACGCGAAGGCGTGCAGGAGGTCATGGACCTGCTGCAGGAGTACAACGAAATCGGCGAGAAGTTCATGGAGCCGATGGACGACGAGCAGATGAACCGCCTGATCGAGCGTCAGGGCGAGCTGACCGAAAAGATCGAACACTGCGACGGATGGGAGATCGACACCAAGCTGGAACGGGCGATGGATGCCCTGCAGTGTCCCCCGTCCGATGCGAAGGTGGCCACCCTCTCCGGAGGTGAGCGCCGCCGCGTCGCCCTCTGCCGCCTGCTGCTGCAGCAACCGGACGTGCTGCTGCTGGACGAGCCGACGAACCA
>JAFTDE010000026.1 GCA_017454335.1 Bacteroidales bacterium
GACCGATAAAACGCCACTCTACGACCTTCTATGCAACTCTAACAACAATATTGACAATGAACTTGATGAGTCGAGTGGACCGACTTTGTTTTAATTGTTAAACTTTATATAACCGTCCAAATTTTTAGTGGACACTAATGAGGAAGACCATTAAAAAACCACACTATGAGACTTGAAATCCCAATAGTTTTTTCATCAAGCAAGCATAGTTTCTTACAAATGCTTGTTGTTGGGGGCATTTACTTTATTTGTGGCTGTGTTCTCATCTTTGTGATGATTCACGGGAACAACGTCTTAAGCATCATACGCGTTTTTTGCTTGGTCATCTCATTATTATGTGCTTATGGTGCGCTTTTAGCTTTTACAATGCTCTACAAAGTTTCTTTTTTTGAAGAGTATGTTCAATTGGATTACTACTTTTTATTCTTCAAGCAGAAAGCAATAATACGTTATAATGACTTAAAAATCGTTTGTAGGCCAAGGTTTAATTATCTTTCTTTTTATAAGAAAAGATTAATCAGGTTTGGCATTAGTACCTCTTTAAACAAGTATTGGAAAAAAGAACAAATCCTACAGATGGTAGCAATCCTAACTGAGCATAAGGTGACGGTAAGATTCATTTAATCGAGTAGGAGGAGGACATAACAAATATGTTCCCCTCCTACTTTTTTCCGAATGCATGACCCAAAAGAAGATTTGGCTCATGATTAAAATGGTTTCTTTGCAAGCTTCATTTTTGCGATACCAGCGATTGTTGTCCGTACGGGGGTGCGGAAAACTTGTCGTTGCACTGCCATTGTCGGAGTTGTTCTCGTTGCCCTAAAAGGAGCAAAGGGTAAAACCTCAGACGGAACCAATTCCTTGCAAATGGCGTACAATTTGATTAACTTGCCCTCACAGATCGATTCGGGAACCATCGTGAAGGCGAACTACACATATCTTTCCGACGGGACGAAAGCCAGGGCGCTGGGCGCCTCCGGGGCCGGATATGACTATGCCGGATCGTTCACCTTCACGCATGATGCAAACAACAACATCTCTCTCGAGAGCGTGGCCTTCGGCACGCGTCATGCAAACGGCCTGACTTCTTTGTCCGCCAACCGCTGGCGTTTCTCCGGCAAGGAGGAACAGGACGCTGCCTTCGGAGTGCCCTACAGCGACTTCGGCGCGCGCCTCTATGACCGCACCGCCTGGACCGCCATCGATCCCCTCGCGGAGAAGTACTATGCAGTGAGTCCGTATGCGTATTGCAATAACAATCCGGTCAAGATCATAGATCCTTATGGCTTGGATATATATCATTTTGATTCATCGGGCAACTATATTGGGAAAACCGTGCAGAAGGGGATACATTCGATTGCTTTTAACACATATGATGAAAATGGTGACCCTTCTGTCATTCGGTATTTTTTCGTCGATCCAGTTAATGATCCGAGCGCAATAGACATAGGCGAGATTAATAACCTGATCTTTGTTAGTGAAAATGAAATTCTAGGTTTTTTTAATTCCCAGGGTGCTTTTGATTCCGATTTAACAATCTGGGATCTTGCAGGAAGTAGTGTTAATGCTTCTGCCGGGCCGAAACATAATTTTGATTACTCCTATTCAGAATTAGAGGATTATTATAACGGCTATCGTGAGGATAAAAATGTACGATCAAGCCATTTGTTTATTGTCGAAGGAGAAAAGATTGCACAAAATTTGATGAATCTCGGGAATTACCTTTGGTCAGCAACCGGATATTCGATAGGTGTCCCCACGCCTATTCTGCTACTGGGAGCCCAAGCGAACAACCTTCATCTAATCCCCCCCAAAAAAAGTGCAGCTTATGCTATTCCTCGCCAATTTGATAGTTTGGATGACCAATTGTCAATTATTGCCGGCGCCAGACACGCGAAGATGAACGACTATAGAGGTAAAAGAAAATGAGAAAGTTGTTCCTGTTTATTCTTCCCTTTGTCGTGAACGCTTGTTTGCGAAACCCGGAGACATTTATCGCTGAGATCCCAAAGTTTGATTTCTCACAATATGCATCATATTCTTTGGGAGTATATCGGACTTATGGATATTTTGTCGAATATAATGGTTATTTGTATGTCGCAACGATGCCTCTGGATACGAATGCGATCATTGATCTTCGTCGACATTACACTGAAGAAGAGTCAAGGAATCTCGGTTTGGTGCTGGGCAAGGATCGGTTTGTAGAAGATATTCCTTTAGACACAGATATTGCAAAAGAATTAACGGCTATATGCCTATTGTTCCGAGAAATCTGGTTACTTGATCCTAAACACTTTCGACTTAATGACTTAATAGTTGACAAAGATCATAATGTTGAGATAATTATTGAGAGAAATCAAGACGGAGCCTACTTTAGAGTATTATATTCAAACGACATTGGTAGAATGCTTACAAAGGTAGAGGATGAGGAGCAGATGGATGAATATCATTTCCTTCAAACCAATTTATGTTATAGGGAACTTCTTCGCGATGATTAATAAGGGTGTATTTTCAGTTGGAGACCGGCCCAGAAGAGCCGGTCTCCTTCCTTTTTCCTTTGCGACCTTGGATTTCGATTCCCACGGCGCCCCTGGCGCGGCAAAGGGTCTGGCGGGCTCTCCCCGAATCCTTTTCCCGTCCAGACCCTTGCCGGGCCAGGGCGAAAACGAGTGCTGTTACTCCCCCCTTGGAGGACCGGGACTAACAGTACCAGGGATGCCCGATCAGGTCGGGCATGACGATTCCATATCGGGCATGACGATCTCCGGTCGAGGATGACGGTATAACGGAAGGGATTGCCGGTCGGCGCCGGCCCTGATCGATAATCCCCGTCGTGAAAACCCCCGTTACTCGTGGCCATTTGTACACGAGTAGTAAGGGTTTTAATACTTGCCTTGTCAATCCGAGAGGATACTCATCAGTTCGATGTTCAACCAGATGAATTCCTTGCCAATTTTTACTTTGCTGAGCATTCCCAGAGATTCGAGTTCCGTCAAATATTTTTTGGCCGTGTTAATACTCTTAATCTTGTCAGAAAGGAGATTCTTTGGTCGAATATAAGGCTGTTCAAAGAGTTTTGGAACGTCCATCCTGGCGACGGGCAACTTGTTCTCCTGCATAAGGGTTCCCGTCTTTTCCATAAGTGCTTTGATTCGCAAAATCTTGTCCGTGGTGTATTCTGCCGTCTGGGAAACGGCTTCCAGCATGTACAGAATCCAAGGCTTCCAAAACATAGTTCCCGTTATGCTATTGAGCTTGTAATAATACTCATCCTTATTCTGAAGGATGTAAGCACTCAAATACAGGATAGGCAAATCCAGCAATTTCTTTTGTATCAGGTACAGGATGCAGAGGATTCTGCCCGTGCGGCCGTTTCCGTCACGGAAAGGATGGATGGCCTCGAACTGATAGTGGGCCATGGCCATTTTCAGCAGGGCATCAATGGGAAACTTGACATCATCATTTAGGAATTCCATTAGGTCGGCCATCTTCTTTTCCACTACACCTTTCCCTCTGGGGGGAGTATAAACGGTTTCTGCCACCAGGGAACCCCAGCCCCTTTTCTTGATAACAACTTCGGCCTGATAAGGGCGGATTCCGTCATGTGTGCGTTTAACCTCACGGTAAACATCTATTACGGTTTCCATCGTCATGGAATTATCGGCCACGATGTCCTGATATCCTTTCCAAAGAGCTTCCCTATAGTGAAGGATCTCTTTGGCGGGACTTTCTATATAATCCTCTTCCTGATAGGACAAGGAGCGGTAAAGCTCGTCATCCGTTGTGAAAATGTTCTCGATTTCACTACTGGCCTTGGCCTCACGCAGCGCGATGGTATTCACAAAGATGGACTGGTTAGGAAGCGTGGACGCAAGCCCCTTTAACTCTGCCAGTCGGCGGCTTGCCTGCGTGAGCTTATTCACAACCTCTTCATCCTGATACAGAACGGTAGCAGGGGGTAGGGGCGGCAGTTGATTGTAGGGTATGTTGCGGTCGTAGGCTTCCATCATTTTGACAGTTTTTTTGTTTAAGTGTCAAAATTAGAAAAAAATTGACAGAAACAAAAGAATCTGTCAAAAATAAAATGCACTTACCCTCCTGCCAGGGGGACCAGACTATTTAAACAGGGATTTTACGAGGGCGGGGACGTCGGGGACTTTGACGACGCGGATCGCTTTGGGTTTGGTGTCGACAGCGGTGAAGGACGAAACGTAGATCTGCTTGAACCCCAGGCGTTCGGCCTCCAGGATGCGCCGGTCCGTCTGCCCGACCGGACGGATCTCGCCGCTCAGCCCCACCTCGCCCGCGAAACACACATCCGACGGAATGGCGAAATCGAAATTCGACGACAGGACCGCCACGATGACCGCCAGGTCGCAGGCCGGATCGCTGACCCGCAGGCCGCCGGCCATGTTCAGGAAGACGTCCTTCGCGCTCAGGTGGAAGCCCGCACGCTTCTCCAGCACCGCCAGCAGCATGTTCAGCCGCCGCGTATCGAAACCGGTCGCCGAACGCTGGGCCGTACCGTACACCGCGGAACTGACCAGGGCCTGGACCTCGAAGAGATAGGGCCGGGTGCCGTCCAGCATGGCGCAGATCGCCGTCCCGCTGAGCCCCTGCTCGTGCATCGGAATCAGCAGCTCCGACGGATTGCTGACCTCGCGCAGCCCCTTGCCGGTCATCTCGAAGACGGCCAGCTCGGCCGTGGACCCGAAGCGGTTCTTGATGCTGCGCAGGATCCGGTACGCCCCCCGGTTCTCGCCCTCGAACTGCAGGACGACGTCCACGATGTGCTCGAGGATCTTGGGACCGGCGATGTACCCGTCCTTGGTGATGTGTCCGATCAGCAGGACCGGGATGCCGCTCTGCTTGGCGAAACGCAGCAGCATCGCCGCCACTTCCTTGATCTGCGACACCGACCCCGGGGTGGAGTCCAGCTGTTCGGTGAACATGGTCTGGACCGAATCCACGATCATCAGGTCCGGCTGCAGGGCGCCCGCCTCGGCGAGGATGGCGTCCACGGAGGTCTCGCTGTAGATGAAGCAGTTGGCGTCGTCGCCGCCCAGGCGCGTAGCGCGCATCTTGACCTGCTTGACGCTCTCTTCCCCCGTCACGTACAGGGTCTTGAGGCCCGGACAGGCCAGGGGGATCTGCAGGGACAGGGTGGACTTGCCGATGCCGGGTTCACCGGCCACCAGGACCAGCGATCCGGGGACGATGCCCCCGCCCAGCAGGCGGTCCACGTCGGCGAAGCCGAGCGAGACACGCGCCTCCGCGGAAGTGTCCAGTTCCCGCAGCTGCACCGGCCGGGTCGCGGAACCCTCGCGCGAAAAAGCCCCGCCGGGGGCTTTCCGGACCGTCTGCTCGACCGGCGCCTCGACCATCGTGTTCCACTCGCCGCACGCCGGGCAGCGTCCCATCCACTTGGGGCTCTCATTCCCGCACGAAGTGCAGTACCAACGGGTTTTCGCCTTCGTCGCCATGCTTATTCCTTTTCAGCCAGGTGTTTCTCCCATGCCCAGGCGGACGCCAGGGTATCGTCCAGCTTGCGCTCCGCCTTCCAGCCCAGTTCGCGCCAGGCCAGGGACGGATCGGCCCAGATGGCCGTGACGTCGCCCTCGCGCCGGGGCGCATAGACCCAGTTCAGCTTGACCCCGTTGACCCGCTCGAAGGTGTCGACCAGTTCGCGCACCGACACCGGCGTGCCGGTACCGATGTTGAAGATCTCGTAGGGGGCCTTCATCTGGTCGTCCAGCATGCGCCGGACCGCGCAGACGTGCGCCTTGGCCAGATCGACGATGTCGATGAAGTCACGCAGGCACGTGCCGTCCGGGGTGGGATAGTCGTTGCCGAAGATGCGCAGGACCTCCCGCTTGCCGATGGCGGTCTGGGTGATGAAGGGGACGAGGTTGTTCGGGACGCCGCGCGGCAGTTCGCCGATCAGGGCCGAGGGATGCGCCCCGACGGGATTGAAATAGCGCAGGGCGATGCCGCGGATGCCCGGATAGGCGCGGACGCAGTCCGAGAGGATGTCCTCGCAGATCTGCTTGGTGTTGCCGTAGGGCGAGGTGGCCACCTGGCGGGGGGACTGCTCGGTCACCGGCATGGATTCGGGCTCGCCGTACACGGTCGCGGACGACGAGAACAGGACGTTGCATCCGCCCTGGGCCCGGGCCGCCTCCAGCAGGTTGACGAACGACTGCAGGTTGTTGCCGTAGTATTTCAGCGGATCCTCGACGGACTCGCCGACCGCCTTGAAGGCCGCGAAGTGGATGACCGCGTCGATGCGGTTCTCCGCGAAGACCTTGCGGACGGCCTCCGGGTCGCAGAAGTCCGCCTTGTACAGGGGCAGCTCCCGCCCGACGATGGCGCAGACGCCGCGGTAGTTGGTCTCGTCGCAGTTGGACATGTTGTCCGCGATCACGACGTCGTAACCCGCCTGGATAAGTTCTACTGTCACGTGGCTGCCGATGTATCCGGCGCCGCCGGGAACCAATACTGTCTTGCTCATACTCAATAATATTTCGGGGTGCTGCGCTGGAGTTCGAAGACCTCCATGTCCCGCAGCGTTCCATTCTCAATCTTGAACCGCAGGGCGGTCCGGACGATGTGCCAGCCCTGGATGCCGCAGGCTCCGGGGTTGACGGTCAGCATGTCGTAGTGATCGTCGCGGGCCACCTTCAGGATGTGCGAGTGGCCGCAGACGAAGATCTCCGGCCGGTACCGCTCGATCAGGGCCCGGGCGCGGGGATCGTAGTGCCCCGGCGACCCGCCGATGTGGGTCATCAGCACGCCCTTCCCCTCGCAGTCGAAGAACTGCCAGGCCGGGTAGATCTCCCGGATGTCCATCCCGTCGCAGTTGCCGTGCACCCCGACCACGGGCTTGAAGTCCGAGATCTCGCGGGTGAAGGCGGCGTCGCGGCCCCAGTCGCCTGCATGCCAGATGCAGTCCACCGGTTCCAGGAATTCCCGGAACTGCGGGTCGAAGACCCCGTGCGAATCCGATATGACGCCTATATACATGACAGATACACGGCTTGGACGGCCGTCAGGGCCGCGGTTTCAGTGCGCAGGCGGCTGGGTCCCAGGTGCACCGGAACGAATCCGGCCTCCAGGGCGGCGGCCACCTCCGCGGGGGAAAAATCGCCTTCCGGACCGATCAGGACGGTGATGTCCCGTTCCCGGCAATCCGCCAGCGCTTCGACGATGCCGGTCCGCTGCGGCAGCGACTCGTCGCAGTAGGCGATCAGCCGGAGGGTCTCCGGGCCGGACCCGGCGATGAGTTCCCGCACGGACTGCGGGGGCAGGATGCGGGGGATGCTCCCCTTCAGGGACTGCTTCGCGGCGCTGAGGACCAGGCGCTCCAAACGGTCGGTCCGCAGGACCTTGCGTTCGGAATGGTCCCCGATGACGGGCGCAATGGCATCGACGCCGATCTCCGTGGCCTTTTCCACGAACCACTCGTAGCGGTCGATGTTCTTGGTCGGGCAGACGGCCAGGGTCAGCCGGTAGGGATGCGCCCCGAAGGCGGGCAGCGTCTCCACGATCTCGGCGACGGCGCCCCGGGGGTTGTCCCCCGTCAGGCGGCAGCGGTACAGCGGTCCCGTCCCGTCGATGACGCTGATCTCGTCCCCCGCGCGGTGGCGCAGGACACGGACGCAGTGGCCGGACTCCTCGGGGTCCAGCCGGACGATGCCGTCATGGATATCGCTGCTGTAGAAGAGTTCCATCAGGGCCGGATGATTTCGACGGTGCCGTCCACCGCCAGTTTGATGATCTGCGAAGCCCGGCCGGTCGATTCCGCTTCCAGCTTGGGGCTGACGATGTAGTCCACCGCGTCGCGGATGGACTGCGGAATGTCCTTGAAGCGTTTCGGCGTGGGCTCGCCGGAAATGTTCGCCGAGGTGGAGACGATGGGGCGGCGCAGCCGGAAGGCCAGCTGGCGGCAGTGCTCGCTCAGCGGGATGCGGATGCCGACCGATCCGTCTTCGGCCACCACGTTCGGGGCCAGGTGCTCGGCGCCCGGGTAGATGATGGTCATCGGAGCGTCGTTGACCTCGACCAGGTCGATGGCCATCGGCGGGATCTCCCGGATGTAGCGGGCCACCATGTCCAGGTCGCAGGCCAGCAGGACCAGGGCCTTGGACTCGGCGCGCTGCTTGATTTCATAGACGCGTGCGACCGCCTTCTCGTTCGTGGCGTCGCAGCCGATCCCCCAGACCGTATCGGTGGGGTAGAGGATCACGCCGCCGTCCTTGAGCACCCGGACGGCCTCTGCAAGTACCTGGGCATCCATCAGTATCTGTCGAATAAGGTTCCTCTCTTGCGCCACCACAGGATCAGGATCCAGCCGACCAGCATGCCGCCCAGGTGGGCGAAATGGGCCACGCCGTCCGCCGTTCCGGTGATGCCGGTCAGCAGTTCGATGCCCACGAAGATCAGCACCCAGGCCTTGGCGGACAGGGTGATGGGCGGGAAGATCAGGGTCAGGCGGGCCGTCGGGAACAGCATCGCGTAGCCGATCAGTACGCCGTAGATCGCGCCGGACGCCCCGACCGTCGGGGTCATTTTCAGCTGCATGTAGCTCTGGGCCGCGGCCTGGGACCCGTCCGCGATCTTGTCCATCAGCGAGGCGGCCTGGATGGCCTCGACGCCGAGGTGCAGGGCCGCGGCGCCCAGTCCGCACAGGAAATAGAAGATCAGGAACTTGCGGGTTCCGATCATCCGCTCCACCACGCAGCCGAAGATGTACAGGGCGTACATGTTGAAGAAGATGTGCCAGATGCTGCCGTGCATGAACATGTGGGTGAGGATCTGCCACCAGTGGAAATACTGCGAAGTCGGGTAGAACAGCGCGAAGGTGGAGATCATGAAGTTTTCGTTGATCAGCGTCGCCACGTACAGGATCACGTTGATCACGAGCAGGTTCCTGGTGACGGTGGGGATATTGCTGAAGTTTTGTCCAAACATAGGCTTGTCAGAATTTTTTGTCCATTTCGTCCATCCCGATGATGGAAACGATGCGTTTGCCGCTGTAGGTCATCTCGGCGTTGTCGCAGGCGAACAGGGCGTCGGTCAGCTGCTGGGCCTCGACGGGGGAGGTCAGGGGATCGGCGCTCATCGAACCCAGCGTGGCGAATTTCTGCGCCATCGAAGACCGCATCACCTCCGGCAGGGAGCTGCCGCTGTCCGACAGCACCAGCACCAGGTCGGAGATCATCTGCTCGACCTTGCCGGCCTCGCAGCTGAATCCTTCCGGCACGCCGTTCACGATGACGGTATCCGTCCCGAAGGGAGCGATGTCGAATCCCAGCGAGGCGAGCAGTTCCGCCTTGTCTTCGAACAGCAGGCGCTGGGCGGCGCCCACCTGGACATGGACCGGGAACATGGCGGTCTGGGTGATGTGGATATCGCTCTGCAGCGCGCGGAGGGCCCGTTCATACAGCACCCGTTCCCGGGCCCGGCGCACATGGATGGCCATCACGCCCGAAACGACGGGGGTCAGGATGTATTTCCCCTGCAGGATCAGGCAGCGGGAGGCCGGGAGGGTCCGCTGCTCGAACAGCACGCCGTAGTCCTCGTGCTTGCGGTCCGGGGTGAAGGCCGGCGCGGAAGCCTGCTGCGGGAACTGCGGGGCGTCGAATCCTTCCAGGGCCGACTCGAAGGGGTTGTAGTTCGGGTCGAAGTCGACCCGGGGCGCGCTCACGCCGCCGCGGTATTCCTCGAAGCTGGGTCCCAGCTGGGGCAGTTCCACGGCGCCCTCGCGGTCGAAGTCGATGCTGGCGTTGAAGGCGTTGCGACCCAGCGTCTCCTTGACGCAGGCGTACAGGATCTGGAACAGGACGGTGTCGTCCTCGAATTTGATTTCCGTCTTGGTCGGGTGGATGTTCACGTCGATCGCACCCGGGTCGATGTCCAGGAAGATGAAGTACGAGGGGGTCAGCCCCTCGGGCATCAGCTCTTCGTAGGCCTTCATCACGGCCTTGTGCAGGTAGGGGCTGCGGAAATAGCGTCCGTTCACGAAGAGGAACTGGTTCCCCAGGGTCTTGCGGGCGCTCTCGGGGCGGCCGACGAAACCGTGGATGTGCGCGACGGAGGTCTGCGCATCCAGGTCCACGATGTCTCCCACGACGCCGGCACCCAGCAGGTCCTGGATGCGGAACTTGAGGGACTTGGCGGGTTTCAGCACGAACATCTCGCGCCCGTTGTGGGTCAGGCTGAACCCGATCTCGGGCCGGGTCAGCGCGACGCGCGTGAACTCCTCGACGATGTGCCGCAGCTCGACGTTGTCGGTCTTGAGGAACTTGCGGCGGGCGGGGGTGTTGTAGAAGAGGTTGCGGACGGCGAAGTTGCTGCCGACGGGGGCGCTGACGGTGGAGGTCTTGACCTCGTTGAACCCGCCCGTGACCACCTGGGTGGCGGTTTCGTCCTGGGCGCGGCGGGTGCGCAGCGTCACTTCGGCGACGGCGGCGATCGAGGCCAGCGCCTCGCCGCGGAATCCGTAGCTGGCGATGCGGTCCAGGTCTTCGGCGGTCTCGATCTTGGAGGTCGCGTGCCGCTCGAAGCACAGCACGGCGTCCGCGGGGCTCATCCCGCATCCGTTGTCGATGACCTGGATCAGGGTGCGCCCGGCATCCGTCACCACGACGGAAATCTGCGTTGCGCCGGCGTCCACGGCGTTCTCCACCAGCTCCTTGACCACCGAGGCGGGCCGCTGGACGACTTCGCCCGCGGCGATCATGTTGGCGATCTGCGCCGGGAGGATCTTCAGTTTGCCCATACCGCTACAGCAGGGAATAGAATTTCGCGATGAAGTACAGCACGGCGAAGATCAGGATCAGCGATACGATGCCGATGATGGTCTGGACCTTGCTGTTGCTGGAGGCGGTGCGGCGGTAGTTGCCGTCCCGCCAGGCTCCCTTGATGTAGGATCCCGGGGCGTAGCCCTTCTCCCGGACGGCCTTGTCCTTGCTCCCGTCCACGGCGCCGAACATCTCCTTGCGCGCTTCTTCTTCCTTGTCGTAGTAGATCGGTTTGTAGTTGAACACACGGTGTTCGCTCTCACCGAAAAAATTGAACAGTCCCATAATATGCAAAGATAAGTAATTTCTTTTTTGCCTATATTTGTATTTGTTAGACAATAACCAAATCATGATGTTTTCCCGAATTTTCCTCCTGCTGCTGGCCCTGCTCCCGGCCGCAGCGAAACCTGCGCCGGAGTATTTTCCGGCCAAGGATGCCAAGAACGTCAACCCGGACACCCACCTGGTCATCGAATTCCCCGAGGCCCCCACGCTGGGCACCAAGGGATTCATCCGCGTCTATGACGCCGCGACGAACGCCCTGGTGGACGAGCTGGACCTCAGCATTCCGGCCGGCCCGACGGCCCCGCGCCGCTATGGCCCCGAGTGCGACTACACCAAGGTCCCGTACGACTACACCCGCGAGCGGATGCTGACCAACCGCGACGTGCCGGCCGGCACGCCTTCCGGCGGCGCCCAGCCCGATGAGATCAAGTACCAGCTGAACATCATCGGCGGATTCACCGACGGATTCCATTTCCACCCGGTCCTCATCCGCGGCAACAAGGCCGTGATCTACCTGCACAACAACATGCTGGAATATGGCCACGAGTACTATGTGACCATCGACCGGAGCGTGCTGAAGGCCAGCGGCTGGACCGGCGTCAAGAAGGGCCAGTGGAAGTTCTCCACCAAGCGCTCCGGTCCCGCCGACCTCTCGCAGCTGAACGTCCGCGCGGACGGCACCGGCGACTTCAACACCCTGCAGGGTGCGCTGGACTACACGCCGGATTTCTCCGACAAGACCATCTTCATCACCGTCGCCGAAGGGGACTACGAAGAGATCGTCTACTGCCGGAACAAGAGCAACCTCATCGTCCAGGGCGCCGGGATGGACAAATCCCGCGTCCACTACGAGAACGACGAGGTCTTCAATCCGCATCCGCTGAACATCAAGACCAACGAGAAGCGCGGCACCTACCCGTCCCGGCGGGCGGCCGTCTTCTTCGACAACTGCCATGACATCGTGCTGCAGGACATCACCTTCGAGACGGCCCCGAAGGGCCAGGCCGAGGGCCTGCTGCTGTGCGGCGAGCGCATCGCCATGTACCGCGTGCACATCATCGGCGGCGGCGACGCGCTGCAGTCCAACGGGACGGTCTACATGGAGGATTCCATCCTGGACGGCGGTCTGGATTCGATCCTGGGCCGCGGCAGCCTCTTCGCCTATCACAGCCAGATCCGCAATTCCGGCGGTGCGGCCAGCTGGGTCCGCAACTTCTCGCCGGACCACGGCGACGTTTTTGTCGAGTGCCACTTCGAGGGCACGGGCCAGCGTCCGCTGTCCTTCGGACGCAGCCGGGGCTACCCCGACGCCGAACTTGTGCTGATCAACTGCACCACCCGCAACGTCAATCCGGTGGGCTGGGAAGCCTTCGACAAGACCGCCCACGCCTGGGAATTCAACACGCGCGACGCCGATACGGGCGAGCTGGTCGATTTCTCCAAGCGGAACGAGAATTCCCGCCGGCTGGATGCGGTCGCGGACGCCGAGATCATCCGCAACTACTCCGATCCGGCCTACGTGCTGGGCGGCTGGCAGCCGCTGCGCGCCCCGAAGATCGTCCAGGTCTGGCCCAACGGGGCTCCCGATGACACGGGCCTGCGCGGCGAGGAGTACCGCAACGCGAACTTCCGCATCACCAACGTCACCGAACCCACGCTGACCATTTATCCCGCCCCGCATCCGAACGGCCAGGCGGTCATAGCCTGCCCGGGCGGCGGCTACCAGCACCTCTCCTTCGAGACCGAAGCCTCTTGGATGGCGCAGTGGTTCAATGACCAGGGCATCACCCTCGCGGTGCTGAAGTACCGCATGCCCAACGGGCACTACGACGCCCCGCTGAACGACCTCAAGCAGGCCATGCAGATCCTGCACGATCGCGCCGCGGAGTGGGGGATCGACCCCGCCAAGATCGGCGTCCAGGGCAATTCCGCCGGCGGTCACCTGATCGCCCGGCTGGCGACGGAATACGAGAACGAGATCCAGCGTCCCGCCTTCCAGATCGTGTTCTACGGTGCGCTGACGATGCGGGGCGAGGGCCAGGGCAGCATCGCCGACAAGGTCGACGCCAAGACCCCGAAGGCTTTCATCCTCTGTTCGCAGGACGACATGATCAGCGTGAACCACAGCCTCGACTACATGCGGGCCCTCAAGAGCAACAATGTCCCGTCCACCCTGCACATCTATGCCTCCGGCGGGCACGGATGGGGATTCAAGGACAGTTTCGTGTACAAAGCGCAATGGACGTCCGAGCTGGCCGCCTGGCTGCGTGAAATCAACAAATAATCCTCTTCGATATGAAAAGAATGATTGTTTTGGCGCTGGGCCTGCTGTTGGTGATTCCTGCCTTTGCCCAGCGGCCCCTCCCGGAGGGAACCAAGGTCTCCGAGACGGCCCTGCCGCACCGCCAGTATCCGCGCGTGGATGACAGCCGCCATATCTACTGGCGCCTGTATGCCCCCGAGGCCAAGAATGTCTATGTGGACTGCCGTGGCCAGGTCCCGATGGAGAAGGACCCGGACGGGTGGTGGTATGCCGTTTCCAAACCGATGGCCGTCGGTTTCCATTTCTACCATTTCGTGGTGGACGGCGTGACCGTCACCGACCCGGACTGCGACTCCTTTGACGGACGCTACGGCCGCAGCGCCGCGGCGGAGATCCCCGAGGGCCCCGAGGGCGACTACTACCGCCCGCAGCAGGTTCCGCACGGATCGATGCGCGAGATTCCCTACTGGTCGGAATACGAGCACCAGTGGCGCCGCGCGATGGTCTATACGCCCTATGAGTACGACCAGCCCAAGAACGCCCGCAAGAAATATCCGGTGCTGTACCTCCAGCACGGCATGTCCGAGGACGAGGGCAGCTGGCCCAAACAGGGGCGCGTGGCCAACATCATGGACAACCTGATCGCCGCCGGAAAATGCAAGCCGATGATCGTCGTGATGAACAGCGGCAACTGCGGCATCCGTTCCGGCACCCCCGGCGTGGATTTCAACGCCTGGGCCGCCAGCTTCGAGCCGGTCCTGATCCAGGACATCATCCCGACGATCGACCGGGAGTTCCGCACGAAGACGGACCGTGACCACCGGGCCATGGCGGGCTTGTCCTGGGGTGGCAAGCAGACCATGGACATCACGATGTCCCATCCGGACCTGTTCTCGTACGTGGGCCTGTTCAGCGCCGCCACCAACGTGCGTGAGGACCAGTTCGACACCGTCTACAACGGCATCCTCGCCGATGCGGACGCGTTCAACAAAAAGTTCCACTACTTCTTCATCGGCCTGGGCACCGAGGAACGGATGAGCAGTGCCGGGCTGAGCGAACTGCTGACCAAGCACGGGATCCGGAACACCTTCTATTCTTCCGAGGGCACCGACCACGAGTGGCTGACCTGGAGAAGGTTCCTCAAGGAGTTTGTCCCGCATCTGTTCTAGGAGATGGAATACAGAACAGGTCTGGGATACGACGTGCACGCGCTGCGCCCCGCCCTGCCGATGTGGCTGTGCGGGGTGCGGGTGCCGTCGGAAGTCGGTTTCGTCGCCCATTCGGACGGGGACGTGGCCATCCATGCGCTGTGCGACGCCCTGCTGGGCGCAGCGGCGCTGGGGGATATCGGGCACCATTTCCCGGATACGGATCCGGCCTGGAAGGGCGTGGACAGCAAACTGCTGCTGCGGCGTGTCGTGGAGATGGTCCGGGCGGCGGGGTATGCCGTGGGGAATGTCGATGTGACCATCGCCCTGCAGGCGCCGAAGATCGGAGCGCTGGTCCCTGAGATGCGCGCCTGCCTCGCCGGCGTGATGGGCGTTCCGGAGGACCGGGTCAGCGTCAAGGCCACTACGACCGAGCGCCTGGGCTTTGTCGGGCGGGGCGAAGGATGCGAAGTCTGGGCGATTGCAACGATTTGTAAATAATTTTTTTGCAAATTCGAGAAAGAATCGTACATTTGCAGTCCCTTTGCGGGATATTGAGATATGGTGTAATGGTAGCACTACAGATTCTGGCTCTGTCAGTGAGGGTTCGAGTCCTTCTATCTCAACTAAAATCAGCCTTTTAAGCTGATTTTTATTTTGACAACAATGATGGCGGGGTAGCTCAGCTGGTTAGAGCGTCGGATTCATAATCCGGAGGTCGTGGGATCGTGACCCACTCCCGCTACGAAAACTCCCCGTGGGAGTTTTCTTCGCGGGAGTCCTTTGACTCATTGGGGGGCGTACCCCCCAAACCCCCTGGGTCGCGAAGCTCCGAGAATACATACCATAGCAAGCGGGCGAGTACGAAGTCCCTTGCACCCGACAAAATACACCATATATCGTCCGGCGCTTTGCACAGCGGCGGTTTTTTTTTACTTTTGTCTTTTGTGTCAAGATGTTTTCTTCAAACTGAACGGTCGGTTCTGATTCCGGTTTTTTCGGAGACGTATTCCGCGGTACTGTGTGTTTATATGGAAGAAACAAGGAAATCGCAAGTGCACCTGGAATGGGATGAGCAGGATCTGGCCGGATTCTGCTCGGAGGGAAACAAGTCGGCGGCGGAAGAGCTGTATAGGAGATATGCAGCCAGGTTGTATACACTTTGCCGCCGCTATATGGGGGAGGATGAAGAGGCGAAGGACCTGATGCAGGAAACGCTCCTGCGGGCTCTGGACAAGATTTCGACCTACCGGTACACCGGGCGCGGATCCCTGTACGGATGGATCAGCCGGATTGCCGTCAACAAGGCGGTCAACCAGATAAAGAGACGGCGGTGGCGATATGTCCCGCTGGATGTCCGGTTCCGGGACAGCATTCCGGATCCGTCGGAAGAGGAGATGGCCGCGCTGCCGCAGGAAAAACTGCTGTCGTGGATTTCCGCCTTGCCCGATATGCGAAGGGCCGTCTTCAACCTGTACTGCCTGGACGGGTACTCGCACCGGGACATCGGTGAAATGCTGGGAATCAGCGAGAAGGCTTCGGCCAGCACCCTGGCCAAGGCCAGGAAGCAACTGAAAGAAGAAATCAGAAAATATCAGAAAGGACAGGACAAATGAGAAAGTGGGAAGACATGGTGAAAGACAAGCTGGAAGGGTACGAAAGTGCCCTGCCGGAGGGGGGGCTGGCCGCATTCCTTGCCGGCGGGGAAAAGGTGACCGCTTCTCCGGCCCGGCGGGCTGCGCCGTGGATCTGGGGATTGGGCGCCGTCGCCGCTGCCGGCCTGGCTGCCGTCCTGTTCCTGCGCCAGCCGGCCGTTCCCGTTGAAAGCGTCCCGGCCGCCTCCCGGCAGGAGGTGGCGGTGACCCGGACAATGCCGTCAGGGGAGCAGGATCCGATGCCGGACACACGGGTGGCGTCCGTGCTGGTCCCGTCCGCTCCGAAGACCGTTCAGGGTCCTGAGCCTGGGGAGCAGCGACAGTCCGGAGACGGCCTCCGCTGGACGGAAAACACCGTCGAAACGACCGGGGAGAGCGATTCTTCTGAGCCGGCGCCCGAAACGGATCCGGGCGATCCGGCGGACGGGCCCGTGACGCCCGGGGCAAAGGATGAAGCTCCGGTATCCACGGCTTCTCCTTTTCTCCCGGATCGGGCTGTGGACAGAAGCGTGCATCTCACGGTCGCCCCTGCGGCCGGTTTGATTACCGGCGGCAGTTTGCTGGCGGCCATGGCTACGTCTTTTTTCCGCGTGGGTGATGTCATGCAAACCAGCCGGACGCAGGGGACTTTTAGAGAAGCCAGCGCACACTCTTTTAACCAGGATGAAACGGATGTCCGTCAGTATCCGCTGTCCGGATCTCCGGTGCATGGCTATCCGCTTAAACTGGGTGTGTCGGTACGGGTACCTGTCGCGGACAGGCTGTTTGTTTCGACTGGGCTTTCATACGCGCGGTACCAATCGTCATTGACCTTTTCGGGGATGGGGGGAAAGAAGCAGCTGGCGCATTACCTGGGCATTCCACTGCGTCTGGATCGAATCATTGCCTCCAACGGACGCTGGGACGCCTATATCGGAGCGGGTATCGAGGGGGATTACTGCGTGGGAGCCACGCTGGGGGGCGCTCCGGTCGGAAAGGACGGCTTTGGCCTTTCCCTGATGGGCGCAGGCGGCGTTCAGTGGAATTTTACGGACGCCCTGGGCCTGTATGTGGAACCGGAGATAATCTGGGCCGTGCCTTCGGAGCGTCGCGTCCTGATGACCTACCGGACGGAACACCCTTTCATGCTTTCCGTGACAGGCGGTATAAGAGTGAACATCGGCAAATAATACGAATACCTTATGAACTATTTGACAATCTTCCTGGCCGTGCTGCTGGGTTCGTTCAATCCCCAGTTGGACGGCGATTATGTCTTCCGGCCGCATACGGGCTTTGGAATATCTGCCGGGTATACGCTGACCGTGGATGACATCCGCCTGAACCCCGGTGTGGAGTACACCGGCGCATTCAAACCGTCGACGTGGTCCTCGGACCTTCTGACAGGTCCCCGGCAGGCTCACCGGGCGGCGCTCGGAGTGTCCTATGGCCCCTTTGCCCTGAACCTGTCGCAGGAGTTCGGATCGTCGCTGAAGGAGAGCCTGTCCGGATCGTTGGGCTTCCATGCGGATTCCTATACACTGGACGTGCAGTATACGGGTTTTGCTGCCATGCCCCGGGCGGACAGCCCGATCATGCTTTCGGGTACGTTCGGCGGCGGGTCTCAAGGCGCCCCGGCCTCTTCCTCCGCCCGGATCCGGTCTCTGGCGGTGAACGGGGAATATGCTTTCAGCCGGCAGTTTACGCTTCTTTCCGTTTACGACGGCCGGTCGGTCCAGCGCCGCTCGCACGGGTCCTGGCTGGTAGCCGCCGGATACCGGCGCGGATGGGAGGTGCTGGATGCGGAGGATACGCAGTTGATCTCCCTCATGAGGCGTTTTGGACGTTTCGCGACGGACCAGGTGTCGCTGGGCGGCGGTTATGCTTTCAACTGGGTGCTTTTCCACCGCGATGCCGAAAGTCCCGCGGACCTGCAGGGCCTCCGGAACCTGACATTCAACATCACCGCCATACCCTTGCTGACATGCTATAACGGGGCCCTCTCCCAGCAGTACAAGGAGAGGTATGATTGGGGTTTTGTGCCCGGTCCGTACACGGAGGAAATCGCAAAAAGCTATCGTTCCTGCGGACGCATCCAGCCCAATTTCACGGTCCGCACCGGACTTGTGTACCACGTCGGCCGTTTCTTCGTCAATGCCTGTGCCTCCTACAGCCGTTTCGCCCTCTCCGGCAAACAGGTGCGGATAGAATCCTCCTTCCAGGACGCCGCTTTCTTCTCCCTGAACAAGACGGCCGCCGACTGGACGGTTTCCCTTCGGCTGAACTATCTTTTCTGATCACTGCGGGAACAGTCGCCTGTGCGGTTTCTGCGGATCAACGATCGCCGGGGGAAAGGCTGGTCTCGAACAGCCGGCGGTAGACCTCGGCCTTTTTCTCCAGGGGCAGCGGATAGGCCCGGGACGTGGAGGGCATGCGCCAGAAGCGGATGGAGCGGGCTGCCAGGGTCCCTGGCCCAGGCAGCACCAGGCTCCCGCCGACAGGCGGAACCAGGCATCCGAACTCCGCCGCGACGACTTCCGTGGCTTTTTGGCCGGTGGTAACCAGTGTATCGCACAGGGGAATCTGCCGCAACAGCGCCGGGATATCTGTGGGCGTGACCACTTCCAGGAAGGCGTCTGAGGCGTTGTCCCGCAGGCGCCGCACTTCGCAGGCGGTGTCGTAGAAGGCCAGCCCTTCCTGTTCGCAGAAGGCGCGGATGGCAGTTTCGTCGAAGCGCTTCTCCCCGGGGATGCAGAAACGGTTCTTGTCCCCGAAATGGATGAGACCCAGGATACGCCAGAAGTCGTTGATCCAGTTGGGGTAGTAGAAAGGCATGCTCCAGCGGTGGGGCTGCGGCGGGAAGCTCCCCAGGAAAAGGATGCGCGCGTGGGGCGGCAGGAAGGGCTCGAAGGGATGCTTCTCGGTGGGAATGTCAGCGTGCATGGCCTTTCAGATAGCTTTGCCGCTCCGCCTCCGGGAACCTCTCGATGGCGTAGCGCAGCATGGTGCGGGGCATGGTCCGGCAGCGAATGCCGCCCGCAGGATCCGGTCCCAGCAGATAGGTCTCCAGTGAGTTTTTGTCCCGTTTCCCCGCTTCGCGGAGCAGCCAGCCGACGGCTTTGTGGATGAGGTCGTGGGGATGGTGCAGGAGGATGTCCGCGATGGCGAAAGTGTCCTCCATCTGGCCGTGGCGGATGAAGGTCATGGTGCTGACGATGCCGATGCGCTGCTCCCAGAGGGTCCGGCCGTCGCGGGCCAAGTCGTACAGCAGGCTGCGGTCCTTGTCCAGCAGCCATTCCCCCAGCAGCGGATAGCAGCTCAGGTCCACCAGGTCCCAGTTGTTGATGGCGGCGGTATGGGCCAGGTAGAAGTCGATGCACTGTTGCCGGGGACCCCCGATCAGGCCGGGGGTGACGCTCCCCTCATGCCCGTCGGAACCGTCCTGCCCGGCAGGGACCGGGCATCCCTTCGCATGCCGGAAAATCTCCACCAGGGCCAGCAGCGCTGCCAGCCGGAGCTCGTGGTACGGGCTGGCCAGGCACTCCTCCAACTCGGGGAAAGCACCGGAATGGCCGTCCCAGGGCGTTCCCAGCCGGCGCCAGGTGGCTTTCACCACGGCTCGCGTCACGGGCACCTTGATCCCCAGGAAGCAGTCGCCCTCGCCATACTGTCCCGGCCCGGTCTTGAAAAATCGGGCCAGCCCCGCCACCTGGGACGGGTCCGCATGGGAGAGCATTTCAGTCAGGAGCAGATTCATTCCGGAAGGAGCGCTAGTCCGCTATCAGTTTGACCTCCCGCCCTTTCAGATATTGATCCAGCAGGTCGCTGGTCCGGATCTTGACGAAGCAGGTGGGCGTCCCGTCGGTGCAGGCGAACCACTCGGCGCGGGCGATGGAAGCGTCCATCACCAGGTGTACGCCGGCTGCGGCGGGCAGGACCCCGCTCAGGATGGTCGCGGCCCCGGCATGGGCGCCGGTCAGGTCCCAGAGCTGCTCCGCCGATGCGAAGGAAACGCGGGAGATGCCCAGCGCGCTGCAGAAGTCGCGGGTGACGAAGGGCCGGGAATCGGAGCTGACGTAGAGGTAGAACTCCGTCTGCTGGCGGTTGCACAGGAAGATGGTCTTGACGATGGGCACGCCGATGCGCGCGCTGATGTGCCGGCAGTCTTCCATGGTGATGCCGGGATCAGTATCCACGCGGGAAAACGGAATCCCCTTCGCCGCAAAAGTCTCATAGACCAGCCGCTGCAGGGGCGTCTCGAAATGCTCCGGCGCCGTGTCGAGGGGGTCGCTGACATAGAATTCCAGCTTCTCCAGGGCCCGGGCCAGCTGGTCGGGGCAGCTGGTTCCGCGCGCCTTGCAGTCGATGCCGCGCAGGCGGGCGATCAGATCGGCCTTCTTCATGCCGACGCAGAGGGCGGAAAGCCCCTGGGTGTTGCCGTGGCAGCCGCCGGTGTACTGGACGCGGCGGACGGTGTCGCCTTCCAGTTCGATATCGATCTGGCGGGAGCACACGGTCCCGCAGGTGAGGAAAGAGGCGCGGCGCAGGCTGCCTTCCTGCGAATAGGAAATGGGAGTTACGTCATACATCATGGGAACAAAGATAGGAACAATCCGCCAAAAACTGTTGTCAGGAAGACAGCCGCTTATTATATTTGCAGGAGCCGGAGCAAATGTGCCGGGGGATTTGTTATGAGAAAGATTTATTTGCTTACGACGGAGCATCTTGAATGTGGCCTGTGGTTCCGGGACGAAGAAGATTTCATTGTGGCCATGAACTATATCGCCATCCAGGCGGCATGCAGCCCGGAGGCCGTCATCCTGGCCTTCATCCTGATGTCCAATCACATCCACATTGTCCTGCGGGGCAGCCGTGAGGAAGTCATCGACTTCGTCAACCAGTTCAAGCGGCGCTATTCCCAGTATTACCGCCAGAAATACGGGACCCGGGAGTTCCTACGGGGAAACGGGCTGGATGTCCAGGCAGTTCCCCTGGAGGACGAAGCCCCGGAACGCGTCATCGCATATGTGCAGATGAACTGCGTGTCCGCCAACATCTGCGCGCATCCCAGCCAGTATCCGTGGGGCAGCGGAAACTGTTTCTTCAACCCGGACAGACCCGCCGGAAAGCGGATGGGAGACTTGTCCGTCCGGGCGCGGCGGCAACTGCTGCGCAGCGCCAACCCCCGGGTGCCGGAGGACTGGCTGGTCAGCGAAAAAGGATATATCTTGCCGTCATCCTATGTGGATGTCCCGGCGGTCGAATCCTGTTTCCGGACCCCCAAACGGATGAATTTCTTCCTGAACAATTCCTCCAAGGCCAGGAAGCGGATTGAAAAAGCCGAGGCGGCTTTCCGGGACCAGAGCATTCTGGTCTGTGTTCCGGACCTGTGCCGCAGCCTCTTCCAGAAAGGGTCTTTCCGGGAGCTGCAGGGCGACGAGAAAGTGGAGTTCGCCAGACAGATCCGCTTCCGTTTCAGCGCCGACGCCACCCAGATCGCCCGCGTGTGCGGAATCACCTACGCCGAGGCGGCGGCGCTGTTGGACCGGGTCTGACCCGGGGGTGTTTTCCGGTCCAGTGGGTCTGGGGGGCGTGTTTCTCCGGCAGAAGTCAAGCGGGGCGTGCAAGGTGTCCCGAAAACCGGGACACCTTGCACGAAATCGGCCCAAAACGTAGAAGGTGTCCCGAAAACCGGGACACCTTGCACGTTTGGCCCGACCCACGCCCTGCGCCCCGGCCGTCAGTCGTTGAAGGCCCGGGCCCGGGCTTCGGCTTCGGCCGCGCTCAGGTGGCCGCCGTTCTTGATGATAATCTTGTAGGTGAAGGTCTTGCCCTCTCCGGGGGCCAGCGTGAATCCCACATCCCCGGTGACGCTCTTGTCCATGTCCCGTCCGCCCAGGTTGTTCACGGCGAACAGGCCGTATCCGCGGGCGTGCGACCACGCCGGGAAATTATAATTGTCCTTGGAATCGATGATCAGGATCGTGATGTCGTCCCCGTCCTTGGTCCCGTCCAGCTTGGTCCATTCGGCGCGCTTGGACCAGGCCTCGTCGCCCGTGAATCCCAGGCTGTTCGTGTACAGCCCGGTAACACCCTCCTTGTTGACCGTAGGACCGTCGCTGGGCTGGCCCTGGGCATCCAGATACCGCACGGGCGAGTCCGACGGCTGCTGGAAGGCGCGGTCCACGCGCAGTCCCAGCATCCCTTCCTTGTCCGCATCAAAACGGACCGTATCCACGGCGGTCAACACGGCGGAGCGGACGATGGAACGCTCGTCCCGGCTGCCGCCGAAGGTGTAGGTC
Organism: Bacteroidales bacterium; assembly: GCA_017454335.1. Taxonomy (GTDB): domain Bacteria; phylum Bacteroidota; class Bacteroidia; order Bacteroidales; family UBA932; genus Cryptobacteroides. Next base: position 22,432 of record JAFTDE010000026.1, read on the forward strand.
GTCCGCTCCGTCAGCAGCACCTTCCCGTCATTGTCCACCCAGTCCGACAGCGTGACCAGTTGGTCCCCCTCAGTGGACTCGATGCTCCGCAGCAGCACGGATCCGTACATGGGTTTGCGCTCCGGCGGGAACCCGGAATAATTGTTCCAGAAGTCCAGCCCGTTCACGTTCCCGTGGTTGAACCACAGCCCGGAATGGTGGACGTGGTCCACGCTCTCGAAGGGCCGCGGCGCCCGGGGGTATCCCCGTGTAATATCAATCCCCGAGGCCGTCAGGATGGGCCAGAGGATGGGTTTGCATTCGTCTTCGGGATAGAAAAAGGTCGTGAAATAACGGCCGTCCACGCGGATGTCCACCTTCCGGGCGGCATCGTCACGGTCGAACGTCACAGCCGGCGAACCCTGGCAGGCACACAGCAGCGTCAGGACCGGCAAGAGGATCAGTACACGTCTCATAACGGGTCAAATATACGGAAATAATCCTATCTTTGTGACGCACCAATTATTGAGAATCATGAAAATCGCCTTTCCTATCCTGGCCGGAATGACCCTGCTGCTGGCCGCCTGCGCGCGTCCCGCGACAGAATGCCTGGTTATCAAACCCCTGGACCTTTCCCGCGCTGACGCGGTGGAAGACTGGACCTTTGACAACATCGCCCGCGTCCGGAGCGTCTTCGAAGTGGATCCCGATCACGAGCGGACCCTGGGGTCGTATACCCGCCTGGAGGATTACGACGGGGAGACGCTGCTGGCCCAGGACGGCCCGACCGGGACGGTGATGCGCCTGGACGAAGGCGGCCGGATCCTTTCGTCCTTCTCCCGCCGGGGCCGCGGACCGCAAGAATACCTGGCCGCGTTCGGGCGGTATAACGACCAGGGGCAGATCGTCATGCGCGATTTCCAGTCGGCCAAAGAGCTGACCTTCCTGCCGGACGGCACTTTCGTTTCGCGCCGGGACAGCTGTGCCCTGCTCGATATCCATTGCTTCCCTGATGGCAGTTACGCCGCCTTGGTCTATCCCCAGCATGCTCGCAGGGGGAGCTCGATGTTTGCTCTCTACACGCCGGAAGGCGAGCTGGTCAAAGAGGGCCCGGAAGGGGAGGTTTCCCTTGGTATGATACTGCTGAACTCCGACGCTTTCTTTCCTTCACCGGACGGGACCTGCTACTTCAAGCGCGACATCACCGATACGGTGTTCCATCTCTTCCCGACGCGCTACGAAGCGGTGGCCTATATTGACAAGCCCAAGGAAGACCTGAAGATCGAAGAGCCCCAATCCGACGGCTCGACCCTGATCGGCAACCGCGCAGGACGCGTCTCGGAACGGTCCCTGCTGGTCCTCGGGGACAAGCTCTTCTACAATTTCCGCGACACTGATCGCGGCGAGACCTTCTATACTGTCTGGGACCTGCGCAAGGGAACGATGCTGTACCTGTCCCAGGACAAGCCAACCGTGCAGATCGGTGAAGTTCGGCACGGAATCTGGCCGGACTTTGTCCGGGGCAAGGACTTCTGGGTGAGAATGAGCGTCAAGACGGACGCCGACATCCTGCCCGGATATGACCTTGAGAGCAACTCCGCATTCATTCACCTGACATTGAAATGATGCTCCAGCTAATGTAAACAATTATATAAATTTGACTTTTGAAGTGTGTTGCACTTCTAAATGGAATTCAACAGGGCTACCGCAAGCGGAAGCAGTAGTATTCCTGCATGTTGCGGAATTCGCTGCAGATCAGCAGGTCCCCGGAGATGCTTGACGGAAAGAGGTAGCGGGTTGTGCCGTTGTCATCGAAAGCGAATCCGCCGGTCAGTGCGGTCTCGATATCCCGGAGGATGGAATGGAGGACCGGCTTTCCGCTGCGCAAGTCGATGAGGGAGTGGAACTCGGCCCCGTTTCGCATACACCGGACATATGCAAATGTGCCCTGGACGGAGCACTGCCCGCCCGTGATGTCATTCGGCGAGACGGCCTCGCCGGGTTCGGGCCTGTGCGATCCTTTTTCGAAGAGGATCCACGGCGTGTCTCCTTCCGGGGAGATGCGGCGGATGGTGTCTTCCGCAAAGAGGACCGGCTGGCCGTCTTTCTGGGTGATGGAACTGATCCGGATCGCCCCGCGCGCTGCCAAGGCTTCGTCATCTTCCTCCAGGGGCGAGCTGCGCACTGTCTTGAAGTCGTCGTCCACGATCTCATACAACACCTCTTTCCCCGCCAGGGAGGAGTATCCGATCACCCCGTACCGGTCGTCCAGCGGCAGGTATGTGCAGAATTGAGGGCTGCCGGGCACGAACGGGATCTTTTGGACGTAAGACCCGTCCGGTTCAAAAATCAGCAGGTTGCTCATGGTGTCTTCGAGGTAAACCCGGCCCTTGTGGGGGAAGACGAACAGGATTTGCATGTACTCCCCGGGGCCGCGTCCTTCGCGTCCGTATTCCGCGATGAAGGCTCCGTCGGCCATCCGGACCCGGATCGCCCGTTCTGTGGAATACACCAAAACGGATTCATCATCAAACGGGAGAAAATCGGGACCCCTCCTCAGAAATGTCCGCGGATCTTCGTCCAGGTCGATTTTTCCGATAAAGTCGTAATAATCCGTCAGATTGAATTCCCGGATGGGTTCGGCAAGCTCCGTGATGCCGACCAAGTTGACATGAATTACTCCGTCGTGATCTTGTCGGACCAGATAGTCAGACGTCCCAGAATGGCAGGAAACGAGAAATAGTGCGGCAAGGAGGCCGAGGCAGTTGAGGTATTTCATGGTATCAGGATTATCCAAACACGAACAGGCGGATCCGGGACAGGTCGTATTCGACATAGATGTACCCGTTTTCGATATAGCGGTAGGTGATGACCAGGTCGCAGGCGGCTCCGAAGGGGCGGGTCCAGCCGCGCAGGCGGCGGATCCGCTTCTCCAGGCCCGGATCGGCCTTGACGATGTCCGTCTCCAGCGCCCGGTCGATGGTCCGGTTCAGCCGCAGTTTCTTGAAGGCCGCGACGCCGGGTTCGAAGTGGCTGGAATCGGCCGCAAAGGTGGTCGGAGCGATCTTGACGGCCTGCTCGAACTCGTGGATCTCCAGGGCGATGTCCAGGGTATCCGTAAAGTGCATGGTCTTCTGCCGGCTGTAGTAGGCGATGTCATCCTTCTCGTCGGGGCTCACCGCGAGTGCGCGCACCGGCAGAACAGCCAGCAGTGCGACCAGTAAGTATGTCATTTTCCGGGTCATACCCGACAAAAGTACAAAAATGGTTCCAAAGAACAACTACCTTTCCGCGGCCTCGGCCGAGACGTGGTGCAGCATCACGCAGTTGTTGGACAGGGCGTTGTAGGCGTACGAAGGCGTGCCGCTGTTGTTCATGCGGATGCCGAAGCCGCCGTGGTTGTCCGCGGCCAGCCTGCCGCTGGGATCCGTCCAGTTCATGGACACCACCTCCGGCAGCTGTTCCTTGATCTGGAGCGGGGTCTTGTCGGAACGGGTGGAAGCCGAAACCGAGAGGGTGTTGCCCTTGACGGATACGGTCAGGGTGCTCTGCGGCATGAAGGCAGCGGTGAGGATGCTCTGGCTGAGCGGCGTGAGTTCCTCGCCTTCATAACGGTACAGGGTCCACTGGGTGCCGTTCGTGGTGGCGGGCACGCGCTCGATGCGCAGGCCGTAGCCGCTGCGGGTCACGGGGTCGTACTTGACATAGACGTCCATGTAGCAGCCACTGCCGCCGAAGCCCTGTCCCTCGACCTTGCCGGGCGAGTAGTCCACGGTGAAGGACATGTCGCCGTAGCTGCCGGTCTGGCCGAAGACCAGGCGCGGGTACTTCCGCTCGCGGTCGCGGTAGGCGTTCATCAGGCCCCACATGCCTTCCGATCCGTTGGACCCGGTGCCCCAGGTCCAGGGCTCGGGCACGGAACCGTCGTTGTCGTAGAACCAGCGGCCGACCGTTTCGGGCGCCGCGTTCCCGATGAAGAGGTTCTTGAAGTCGGTCTGCAGGGTGGTCGCGGTGACGTCTTTCGCGGTGATGGCGCGCTTGGTGGTCAGGGTGACGGTGCCGTCGGCGTAGGGGCTGAACTCGTACTTGGGGGTGATCACGGCCCGCAGGTAGCAGCCCACGTCGTATTTCGAGAGGGGATAGTCCTTGAAGGGATCATCCATGTACAGCCCGGCGTCGTCGTTCATCATGGTGCCGATGTGGATGCCGTCGGTGGTGTTGGGACCCTTCTCGCGGTACCAGTCGATCTTGGAGACGTCGCGGTAGGCGGGTTTGTCGGTCTTGTAGCTGACGGAAACCGTGCCCTTGCCGATCTTGATGGCGGGGGACTTCAGCACCGGGGCCTCCACGGGAACCGGACGCACGTGCAGCGTGACACCCGCGGCGATGCCGTTGGGCAGCAAGCAGTCCACTTCGGCGTCGGCGATCGCGCCGCTCGTGTTGGGCTTGGCACTGAGGGTCAGCACGCCGGTGCGGGGATCCACGCGGCCTTCGAAGAGGTTCTTGTCATAGTTCCAGCTGACCTTCGTATAGTCCACGGAGTTGGCGGGAATGGGCATGGGCGTGAGGGTCACGAGGTTCGTGTCGTCCTTGCGGTCCGAGTAGAGGACGGTGCCGGTGGCGCTGACGAGGAAACGGTAGGGGAGGTTGGCATAGGGAGCCCAGGCCGCGGAATTCTGGCCCCGGGGATCCCATCCGTCGTCTCCCTTGAGGAGGTTGAAGACATTGTATTCGTCGCCCACCTTGAAGGCCTTGAGGGCCTCTCCGTCGTATTCCACGGACAGCCGGGGCATCGATTCGCTGATCGTCAGGGGCTGTTTGTCCTCGCCGATCACGTTGTTGTGCACGGCGTAGCGGGCGTAGTCGCGGAGCTTGTTCTCCCACTCCACCGAAGCGATGCGGCCGGAGAATTCGCAGTCGATCACGGCGTAGATGCCGGAGGCGGTGGCGCCGTTGGTGCCCGAAGCGCCCTTGGCGAAAGAGAGCATGGGGTGTGTCATCTGGGGCATGCCGACGAGTTTGCAGCCGAGCACCGCCATGATGCCGCCGGCGTTGCCGCCGCCCCAGGTCGGATGGTTGTCGAAGAGGTGGAAGGTGCAGTTCTCATACACTACCATGCCGCCGCCGAAGATGGAGTCGTCGGTGCACTGGATGAAGCAGTTGCGGAAGTATCCGCGGGCGGGGGCGAAGCCGGCCATCATGTTGAGGTAGCCCACGAAGCGGCAGTTGTCGAAGTACATCTTGTCCACCCCGCGGCCGGCGGCGCGCAGCACCTCCGCGTGGTTCTTGGAATCGATGCGCTTGGAGATGTTCTGCGACGGGTCCCGGGGATAGACCAGGTCCTCCTGGGCATAGTTGGCGACGGTGATGTTCTTGCCGGTGAATCCGGTGGGCAGGGCCAGGGTGTACCAGCTGCCCGGCGCGCCGAGTCCCCGGGCTCCGCCTTCTCCGCGGTTGCCGGCGATGCGCACGTCCCCGGCGTCGCCGGTGAGGCCGATGAAGGAGAGGTTGTCGCCCAGGATGGTCAGGCCGACGGATCCGGTGCAGACATAGCCGCTGTCGTCAAAGGGGAAGCCCAGGCGGTAGTCCTGGTTGGTCCAGTACACGCCGGGTGCGACATAGACGGTCGTGCCTTCGGGCAGGGTCAGGGTGGCCTGCGCCTCGTCGTACGCCCCGAGGGTCTGCAGGCTGGACGCGATGTAGGGGCAGGCGAGTTCTTCGGGGGTGGCGTAGGCGTTCAGCAGCAGGTGTCTGGAGTCCAGCTGCACCCATTTTGCGTGGAGGGTCATGTTGCCGATGGCCTTGTCGTGGGCGAAATCCCACATGCGGATTTCCGCACCGGGATCCGTGTACCAGCCCACGAAGGTCCAGCCTTCGCGGACGGGCGCGGCGGGCGCCTTGACGAGGGATCCGGGGCTGACCGCCTGGGAACTCACGGGAGATCCCTCTCCCGGATCGAAACTGACGGTAAACCCGTTCTGGGCATAACTGCCGAGGGCGAGTAACATCGCTCCCAGGGCAAACAGGATGGTTCTGGCTTTCATATTATCTTGATTTGGTTTCGATGGATACTTTGTGCAGCATGATGCAGTTGTTGGTGCCGGCGGTGTAGCGGTAGGAGGCGGTGCCGGAGTTGTTGATGCGGATGGCGCAGCTGCCGTGGGTGTCGGCCCCGAGGGCCCCGGAAGGATCCGTCCAGGAGATGTCCATCTTCTCGGGCAGGTTCTCCTTGATCTGCAGCGGCGTCTTCTGCGAAGTCGTGGAGGCGGTCACCCGGAGGGTGTTGCCCGCGACGGACACGGACAGGGTGCTGCCCGGCATGAAGGCGCAGCTCAGCTGGCCCTCGGTGAGGTCGGTGCGCTCGTTGCCATCGTAGCGGCAGAGTGTCCAGAGGTTGCCGTTGGTGGTGGCGGGGACGCGCTGGACGTGCAGGCCGTAGCCCTGGCGGGTGACGGGGTCGTATTTGACCAGGATGTCGATGTAGTTGCCGTTGCCGCCGAAGCCCATGCCCTCGACCTTGCCGGTGGAGTAGTCCAGGGTCAGGGTCATGTCACTGTAGGAACCGCTCTGGGCGAATACCATCGGATCCGGTACGGGCGTACGCTCCTTGTTCTGGAGGCCCCACTTGCCGTCGGCGCCGTTGGTGCCGAAGCCCCAGGCCCAGGGCGTGCTGGTCCCGTCGAAGTACCAGCGGCCGACCGCCTCGGCCGGATCGGCCTGCGCGAGGACCACATGGCTGAAATCGGTGCTGATGACTGAGGCCGTGACGTCGGAGGCCTTGACGGCCCGGGCGGAGCGGACGGTCACGGGCGCGGCGCCGTAGGGGCTGAATTCGTATTTGGGCGTGATCACGGCCCGCAGGTAGCAGCCCACGTCATATTTGGTGAGGGGATAGTTCTTGAACGGATCGTCCATGAACAGCCCCTCGTCATCGTTCATCATGGTGCCGATGTGGATGCCGTCGCTGGTGTCCGGACCCTTCTCGCGGTACCAGTCGATCTTGGAAACGTCGCGGTAGGCGGGCTTGTCGGTCTTGTAGGAGACCGTGGCCGCGCCCTTGCCGATCTTGAGGGCTGCGCCCTTCAGCACGGGTGCTTCGACCGGGACGGGATAGATCTCCACGTCCGCTCCGGCGCTGACCCCGGTGGGCAGGGTGCAGCTGACATGGGTCTTGATGATGCGGGCGTTCCGGTTGGGCAGGGCCGTGAGCGTGAGTTGGCCCGTCGCGGGATCCACCCGGCCGCTCAGCAGGGCGTTGTCATAGTCCCAGACGATCCGGGCGTAGTCCACGGACGTGGCGGGAAGGACGGCCGGCGTCATCACCACGCTGTTCCGCTCGCCGGTCTCGCCGGAATAGAGCGTGGTTCCGCTGAAGCCCAGCAGGAAGCGGTAGGGGAGGTTGGCGTAGGGCTCCCAGGCGGCGCTGTACTGTCCCCGGGGGTCCCAGCCGTCGTCTCCCTTGAGGAGGTTGTAGATGTTGTATTCGCCGTTCACCTTGAAGGCCTCCAGGGCCTTGCCGTCGTAGTCCACGGACAGCTCGGGGGAGGCGGCGCTGATGGTCAGCGGCCGCTTGTCCGCCCCGATCACGTTGTTGTGCACGGCATAGCGGGCATAGGGACGGGTCTTGTTCTCCCACTCCACGGTCTCGATGCGGCCGGAGAACTCGCAGTCGATCACGGCGTAGATGGCCGAAGCGCTGCGTCCGTCGTTGCCGGAGCCCATCTTGGAGAAGGACAGGAAGGGATGGGTCATCTGGGGCATGCCGACCAGGCGGCAGCCCAGCAGGGCGTTGATGCCTCCGGGGCCGCCGGCCGCCCAGGCCGGGTGGTTGTCGAAGAGGTGGAAGGTGCAGTTCTCGTATACCACCATCTCGCCGGAGAAGATGGAATCGTCCGTGCACTGCAGGAAGCAGTCCTTGAAGTAGGCGCGGCGGGGCGAGAAGGTGTACATCATGTTGAGGTATCCGGTCAGCCGGACGTTGTCGAAGGAGATGCGGTCGGCGCCGCGTTCGGCCGTGCGCATCACCTCCGCGTGGTTCTTGGAATCGATGCGCTTGGAAATGTTCTGCGACGGGTCGCGGGGATAGACCAGGTCTTCCTGCGCATAGTTGGCGAAGCTGACGTTCTCGGCGTGGAAGCCGGTGCCCACGGCGATGGTGTACCAGCTGCCGCTGGCGCCCAGGCCCCTCGCACCGCCCTCGCCGCGGTTTCCGCAGATGCGCACGTCCCCGGCGTCCCGGGTCAGGCCGATGAAGGAAATGTCCCGGCCCTGGATGGTCAGGCCCGTGTTGGGCCCGGCGATCACGAATCCGCTGTCATCGAAGGGGAAGCCCTGGCGGTAAGTCAGGTCCGTCCAGTACACGCCCGGGGCGATGTACACCGTGGTTCCGTCGGGCAGGCTGAGGTTCCGCTGGTTTTCGGACAGGTCGCCCAGGGTCTGCAGCGTGGCGGCGACGTAGGGATTCTCCAGTTCTTCGGGGGTCGCGTAGGCGTTCAGCAGGCGGTGTTTTTCGTCCACCCGGACCCACTTGGCGTACAGGGTCAGGTTGTTGCTCACGCGGTCGCCGCGGAAGTTCCACATGCGGAGGCTGGCGGTCGGATCGGTGTACCAGCCAACGAACACCCATCCTTCGCGGGTCGGGTGTGCCGGTTCGGGGATGATGCTGCCGTCCGGCAGGGACAGCGCGGCTACTTCGCTGCCGCCATCCGTCTCGAAGCGGACGGTCCGGGCAGTTCCCGGCTGGGCAAAACAATACACGGTGACAAGCAGGGCGCTGATCACGGAAACGAGGGTCTTGGTTTTCATCGGGTCAGGTTGTTCAAATTTCCTTGAAAGTTAGCCACTCTTTCGAAGAAAACCAAAACAATCTGCGCGCTATTGCCGGATGTCCCTCAAACGGTCGGCGATGGCGACGAGTTCCAGGATCAGGGCCCAGCAGGCGATGGAGACGGAGTAGGATCCGGCGAAGTACAGGAAGGCGCGCGGGACGCACATTTCCGTTTGGTGGACCAGTTCCATGACACCGGCCCAGGTCCCGACGAGCAGGCCGCAGACCAGACCGGCCCAGGCGATGAAGACCAGCAGCTTTTCAATCTTGGTTCGTTGACTTTTCATGATGCGTATGATTAAATCCGCAACAAAGATAAGAATTTTTTAGTACCTTGTTGTGCAAAGTATAAAAAAATTGTTATATCTTTGCGGAAGAAAATATTTTAGAAATATGAAAAAGGTACTCAACATCGGCCTCGGCGGCCGCAGTTTCATTATCGATGAGGATGCATACAACCGTCTGCAGGCCTATCTGGAGCATTTCCGCTCGAAACTGGCGGGGGATCCTTCGCAGGAAATCATGGAAGACCTGGAGTCCCGGATCGCCGAATTGTTCCTGAAAGAAATCGCCAACCCGTCCCAGCAGACCGTCGGCCTTGCGCTGGTGGAACGCGTCACGAGCCAGCTGGGCATGCCCGACGGCGCGGACGAGCCCGGTGCGGACACGCCGCCTTACGAGCGAGCCGTCCCCAAACTGCCCAAAAAGCTGTACCGCAACCCGGACGAGCGGGTCATCGGCGGCGTGTGCAGCGGCCTGTCCTCCTTCATCGGATTGGATCTCACTGTCGTGCGCGTCCTGATGGTCGTGCTGTTCTTCTCCGCCACGGCCGGATTCTGGCTGTACCTGATCCTGTGGATCGTGACCCCCAAGGCCGTGACCCCCGCCCAGAAATGTGAAATGTTCGGCCTGCCGGTCACCGCCGGGAACATGGCCCGATTCAGCCGGAAGTGATATGGACAGCACGGGAGAAAACGTACGCACACAGATGCGCAAGGGCGTGCTCGAATACTGCATCCTCAGCATTCTGAGCCGCCGCGAGGCCTATCCCTCGTCCATCATCGACATGCTCAAGCAGGCGAACATGCTGGTCGTCGAAGGCACGGTGTATCCGCTGCTGATCCGCCAGAAGAACCAGGGCCTGCTGACCTACCGCTGGGAGGAATCCCCGCAGGGCCCGCCCCGGAAGTATTACATGCTGACGGACAAGGGCCGCGCGCAGCTGGCGGAAATGGACGTCGCCTGGAAGGAAATCATAGAAACCATCAATATGCTGAAAAATGGATAAAGTCGAGAAAGTCAGCATCGGAGGATATGCATTTACCCTGGAAACCGCGGCCTGTGCCGCCGCGCAGGCTTATCTGGATGAATTGACGCGCTATTACAAGGACCGTGACGGCGGTGCGGAAGTCATGGAGGGCATCGAAGACCGCTTTGCCGAACTCCTGCTGGAGCGGACCGGCACGGCCGGCGTCGCGACCCTTGCGGACATCCAGGCCGTGGAGGACATCCTCGGCCATCCGGACCAGCTGGAGGACGAACCCGAGGCCCCGTCCCCTGCCGGGGAGAAGCCCCGGCGCCGCCTGTTCCGGGACCTGGAGAACAAGGTGCTCGGCGGCGTGTGCAGCGGCCTGGCCGCCTATTTCAACATCGATGTCGCACCGATCCGCATCATCTGGACGGTGCTGGCCCTGGTGTCCGTGCTGGGCCTCCTGAACTGGGCCTGGGTGCCTTCGTCCCTGGTGTTCGTCGTCGCCTATGTGATCATGTGGATCTGCATTCCCGCCGCCAAAACGGTGCAGCAGCGCTGGCAGATGCGTGGGGAGAGCGGCACGGTCGATGAAATCAGCCGGACCGTCTCGGGCGGCCTGCGCGAAGTCGGCGAAGCCGCCGGCCGCCTCGGCAACTCCCAGGCAGCCCACCGCCTGGCGCGGGCCTTCCTGGTCTGTATCGGCATCATCCTGCTGCTGGGGGGAACAGCCCTGCTGACCGTGACAGGCCTGTCCCTGTTTACGGACAATGTCTTCGGGCTGCGGGACGTGGTGACGGACTCCATCCTGGACGGCTACGCCCCGCAGGCGGTCTCGTCCCTGCTCTCGACCCGCTGGATCTGGTGGCTGGGTCTGCTGGCCGTCGCCCTGCCCGGCATCGGCCTGCTGTACGGAGGCCTGCAGATGATCTTCGGCTTCCGTTCGCCGAAATGGCGCCCGGGCCTGGTCATCTTCATCCTCTGGCTGGTGACGCTGGTGGTGCTGGCCGTAGCGGCCTGCAGCCTCGTCTTCTCCGCCGGCTATTCGTGGGTGTAGTTGTCGAAATAACCCTGGATCAGCACGACCGGGGTGCCCTTGTCGCCTGAACCGCTGGTCAGGTCGCACAGGGACCCGATCAGGTCCGTCAGCTGGCGCGGGGTCGTCCCTTCCGAGGCCATCTTCCCCTTGAGGTCCGCCTGTTTGGCGCGGATGCTCGCGGAGATGGCCTCGCGGAGCGCTTCTCCGGACAGGTCCTTGAAGTCGTTGTCCGCCAGGTATTTCAGCTTGAGTTCATTGGGTACGCCGATCAGGCCGTCGGTGAAGGCCGGCGAGACCACCGGGTCGGCGAGTTCCCAGATCTTGCCCTGCGGGTCCTTGAAGGCGCCGTCGCCGTAGACCATCACCTCGACATGCTTGCCGGTGGCCTCCAGGATGCGGCGCTGGATGTCCAGGACCAGGGGCTGGCAGGCCCGCGGGAACAGCTTGACCGAGTCTTCCGTGGCCTTGTTCGAACCCAGCAGGCCGTATTTCTCGTTGAACCCGCTGCCGTCCACGGAGGCGGACAGGATGTCGTCCAGCCCGCAGACGACCTTGGCGCCGGCTTCGCGCAGGATGCGCTTGGTGCGCGCGCGTGTGTGGATGTCGCAGGTCAGCACGCAGTCCGTGTACTGCAGGATGGTGCGGGGCTGGTTGGCGAAGACGATCTGGGCCTCTGCCCCGTTCTCCCGGATCAGGGACATATAGTAGTCGACGTAGTCCACGCCGGTGAAGGGGTGCGGATTGACGCCGAAGAGTTCGCGGTAGCGCTCCAGGGACAGCACGTCCGAGTAGGGATTGACCCCGGCGCGGTCCAGCTGGTCGATGCTGACCAGTTCGTTGCCGACCTCGTCGGAAGGATAGCTGAGCATCAGCACGACCTTGGAAGCGCCGCGGGCGATGCCCCGCAGGCAGATGGCGAAGCGGTTGCGGGACAGGATCGGGAAGATGACGCCGATGGTGCCGCCGCCCAGCCGGGTGCGGACATCCTTGGCGATGGCGTCGATGGAGGCGTAGTTGCCCTGGGAACGGGCTACGACGGATTCCGTGACGGAAATGACATCCCTGTCACGCAGGGAAAAACCTTCTTCGCGGGCGGCGGCCAACACGCTGTCGGCCACGATGGCGGCGAGATCATCGCCTTGCCGGATGATTGGGCAGCGGATTCCGCGGGATACCGTGCCGACTCTTCTCTGGTTGCTCATACGGATAACAAAATTAACAATTGTTTTTGGTATATTTGTGCTATGAAAGCCAAATTTTTCCTCGGTGTCAGCCTCCTCTTCCTGGGGGCGACCCTGCTGGGGGCCCAGCCCAACCGGCCGCCGCTGAAAGCGGAACAGTACCAACCCGATGCACGGGCCCAGTGGGCCGTCGTCGCCTTGTCCAGCGGCAACCTGCGTGTCGCGCCCGACTACGAATCCGGACTGGATACGCAGCTGCTGCGGGGCGCCCTGGTCCAGATCGACAGCGCTGACCGCTACTGGGACCACATCAAGGCTTTCGAGCCGGCCTACGCCGGATGGATCAACCACCTGGCCCTGGCCCCGCTGGCCGCGGAGGAAGTGGACGCCTACATCGCCGCCCCGAAATACATCTGCACCGTTCCGCTCACCTATGTCCGCGCCCTGCCGTCCGCCGGCAGCCCCACGCTCTGCGACATGGTGCTGGGCGACCTGGTCCGCCAGGTGCCTTCGACCCCGGCTTCGGCCCATTCCGGCTGGACCCAGATCCTGCTGCCTGCGGGTGAGTGCGGCTGGGTGCCTTCCGCCGACGTGGCGGATTTCGCCGCCTGGGCGGACAGCCGCCGGCCCACGGCGGAGAGCGTGATCGCCGTGGCGCGAGGCCTGCTGGGCATTCCGTACGTCTGGGGCGGCACGACAGCCAAGGGGCTGGACTGCAGCGGCCTGACGCGCACCTCCTTCCTGATGAACGGGGTCCTGCTGCCGCGGGACGCCCGCGAACAGGCCCTGGTCGGGGTGCCGGTCGGTCTGGACGAGGAGTGGCTGCCCGGGGACCTGCTGTTCTTCGGCACCCCGGCGACTGCGACCACGCCGATGAAGATCGGCCACGTGGCGCTGTGCCTGGGCGGGAAGCGCATCATCCATTCGTCCCAGCTGGTGCGCATCAACTCGCTGGACCCCGCCGCGCCCGATTTCTATGACCGCGAAGTGCTGTGCGTACGCCGGATCCTGGGTCACGTCGATACCGGCGAAGGGGTCGTGTCGATCCGGAAAAGTCCCTGGTATTTCAAACAATAAAACGAAAAGATCATGCTGAAGAAACTGCTCGTAAGCGCCCTGTGCCTCTGTGCCTGCGCCACCGTGATGCAGGCCTTGTCCGAAAAGGACCGCAAAGATTATCTGGACTGGATGCTGCGTTCCCTGCCCGAGTCCGCGGAATTCACGCAGTGGCAGGCCCGGACCGGCGAACTGCCGCCCGATTTCGACGCCCTGCCTTCCTGCAACGCCCTGCCCGACCCGCTGCGTTTCTTCGACGGGACGCCGGTGGGACCCGCTGCCGCGGACTGGGAGCGGCGCCGCGCCGAGATCAAGGAACTGTTCCAGCAGTACGTGCTGGGGACTTTCCCGCCGAAACCGGTCATCGGCAAGGTGGAGGTGACGGAAGAGACCCGTGGCGAAGGCTATTTCAGCCGGAGCGTCACGCTCTTTTTCGGCCCGGGCAACCAGGCGAGCGTCCGCGTCAGCCTGACCGTGCCGACCGGCATGCCGGGGGACAAGTATCCGGTGCTGCTGTCGCCTTCGCTCGGCGGATGGGGGAACCAGCTGCTGCGACGTGGATATATTTCTGCCGGATATGCCGGCAGCGATTTCATGGACGATTCCGCCTCGCTGGAAGCACTCTACCCGGACTATGACTTCGCGAAACTGCCCCGGCGGGCCTGGACCGCGAGCATCGTGCTGGACTACCTGGCGACGCTTCCCGAGGTGGACATGGACCGGGTGGCGATCTTCGGATACTCGCGTGACGGCAAGATGGCCCTGATTGCGGGGGCCTTTGACGAGCGCTTCAAAGCCGTCCTGGCCGGCAGCACCGGCGTGGGCGGTGTCGTGCCCTGGCGCTATTCCGGCGAACGCGGAGGCGGCGAGGGCATCGAGTCCACGACGCGGATGTTCCCGGACTGGTTCGTGCCCCGGCTGCGCTTCTTCTCCGGCCGGGAGGACCGCCTGCCCGTGGACGCCAACCTCTTCCTGGCGCTGGTGGCGCCGCGCGCCATCCTGATGGAGTGGGGCCTGAATGACGAAGTGGCCAACGGATGGGCCATGGAGCAGGCCTACGCCTCGGCCCTGCCGGTCTATCAGCGCCTGGGCGCCCCGGACCGCATGGCCCTGATGCATGTGCCCGGATTCCACGGCAGCAACGACCAGGAGGCGATGATCGATTTCCTCGATATCCAGTTCGGCCGCAGCGCACGGAAATGGCATTATGACTTCCTGTATACCTGGGACCAGGCGTCCTGGAAGAAGCATGAAGGCGCCGCGGTGGACCCGCGCAGCTTCCCGGTCCGCAACGCCAAGGCCCCGCTGGCCCGGAACCTGAAAGACTGGGAAGGCAAGGTCGGGACGATCCGCCAGGCCATCGCCGCCCTGCTGGGTGAAACGCCCGTCGAGATGCCGTCCACCGGACGCGGCGGTTTCGGTTTCTTCGGCTTCGGCCGGGGAGGCCAGCGTTCCGGCCCCGTGGAACTGGCCAAGGGCGGCGCGCCCAATCCGGGCCAGCTCGCACCTGACGTGCCGACCTGGGTCGTGGCCCGCAACAGTGTGGAATTCGGCTGGGTCGCCCCGGGCAAGGATGAGATGGCCTCCAAGCGCATCTCTTTCGGCGACGGCCTGACCGGCGACCTGTACTATCCGGCCGTCGCGCCCGCGGAGAAGAAACTCCCGGTCGTGATCTGGCTGCACGGATTCAATTACCCGCTGGGATATATGTGGGTCTATCGCCGGGATCCCCATCCCATCATCGCCCTCACCCAGGCCGGTTACGCCGTGCTCTGCTTCGACCAGAGCGGTTTCGGTACGCGCTACGGCGAGTATGCCGGGTTCTACGACCGCTACCCGCAGTGGTCCCGGCTGGGCCGGATGGTGAAAGACCTGCGCGGCGCCGTGGATGCGCTGCAGACGGAAGAGCGCGTCGATCCGGCGAACATCACCGTGCTGGGATACACCCTGGGCGGCATGGTGGGCCTGTACGGCGCCGCGGCGGATGAGCGCATCCGCAATGTCGTCTCCGTCTGCGGGTTCACGCCCATGCGCACGGACAAGGCGTCCAACCACACCACGGGCCTCTCCCGCTACGGATCCGTCGCCGCGATCGCCCCGCGCATCGAATGCTTCGCCGGGCAGGAAGAGCGCCTGCCGTATGACTTCGACGAACTGATCGCGCTGATCGCGCCGCGCGGCGTGCTGGTCGTCCAGAACACAATGGACCGCGACGCCGATACGGAAGCGGTCCGCGCCGCGGTGGAGCGGGCACGGACCGTCTATCAGTGGAAGGGCGCCGGCGCGCAGCTGACGCTGCAGTCTCCCGAGGATTACGCCCGCTTCAACGCGGCGGAGCAGGAAGCGGTCGTCGCGTGGATCCAGGCGCACACGGAATAGCTATTCCGCGAGTTCCAGCCTCAGGTAATCGTACAGGATCCCGTTGTTGAGCGAACCGGCGGGGATGGTGAGCGTGAGCTCGTTCCAGCCCTTGCGGAGTTTGCGGGCGTCGAAACGGAAATCCGTCTCGTACCAGATGCCGTGCGATCCGTGGCGGGTAATGACCCCGTCGCGGGTCTGCTGCAGGGGTACCGATCCGGCCTTGGCGCCATTGACCGAAACATCCAGCGCAGGAGCCGCCGTGCCGCAGATGGCCAGGCGCAGGACGCCTTCGGCGGCCGCGGGAGCCTGGTCCAGGCGGAAGCGGATGCGGTAGGGCGTGGCGCGCCCGTCACCCCGGATGCCGAAGAAGGGCAGGACCTGGACATCGGGAGCGGTGTTGTGGGGCACGTGCAGGTAGGGCCAGTCGCTGTGGAAATCGCTTTCGCCGACGGTGTAAGTGACGTCCTTCGGGAATTCCTTCGCATATTTCAGCACGACCTCCGGGTCGCGGAAGTCGCCGCCCATGGCGAATTCCGACCCGTTGCGGTTCGGGATGCCGATCTCGAAGACGGGACGGCCTTCGCGCCGGGGCTTCCAGCTGATCCGGTCCAGATCCAGCCCGCCGCCGGCAGGCACCTCGATGTCCTTCCGGACGAATTCGCCCAGCACACCGTCCGCGAACGCCACCAGCGTGTATTTGCCGGGCCGCACGTTCTTCAGCGAGAAGCTTCCGTCCGCCTGTGCGAGGCCCCAGAACTGGTAGTGCTTGGCGTCGCGCTGCCAGAAGGCGTCCGGCGCGGTGAGTCCGACCTGCAGACGGCTGAATTCCTTCGGACCCAGCGGGTCGTCCAGCACGATGCGGCCGCTGACGGTCGTGCGTTCGGCCGGTTTGGCATAGGCGGGGGCGTCCACCCAGGCGTAAGGCCAGGCGGCTGCCTCCCGGGCGGCTTCCGCACGCGCGTCGGCATAGATGGCATCGTGGTCGGCGCCTTCGTTCAGGTAGATCACGAACGGTCCGATGACCTTCTCCCAGGCTTCGCCTTCCGCCACGACGACCTCAGCGCCGCCGTAGTGGCTGCTGCGCCAGTAGTTGAGGATGCAGGGCGCGGCGGCCTGGTTGGTGTCGCGGTGACCCATGAACTCGACCTTGGTGGGGCCGCCGCTCATGTATTCCATCGAGGGGTTGATGATGAAGCAGCCGATGCCCTGCGTGGTGCTGGACCATCCGAAGGCGGGGTTCTCGGACTGTACGGCGGTGTAGACGTATTTGTCACCCGCGAAGTGGTCGGCGGGGTAGTGGAAGTCCACGCTGCGGTCCACGCTCATCCAGTCGAAGATCGGGGCGAGCTTGGCGCAGAAGCGGGCTTCACCGATGGCGGAGGCAGGATAGGTATCGGGGTGCGTGAAGATGCAGTAGGTATAGACCTTGGCCGATCCTTCCTCGACGGCATAGCGGATTTCGATGTCGGCGCAGAACTGGCCGGTCTGCGGAGCGCCCGGGCCCGTGCCCATCAGGCGGCCTTCGGAAATGCCCTTGACGGACACCTCGGCGCGCATGCGGCCGTTGCGCCTGGGGTTGATGGTCACGCTGGCGACAGCGTCGCGCGTGTCGCGCGGGCCCATCGCGTCATGCGACCAGAATCCGTACTGGTGGTCGGTCATCCCGGGGTTGAGGCCGTGCGGGTTGGCTCCCGGCGGATCCAGCTCGAGGTCGGGACGACCCTGTTCGTCCATGCGGGTGGCCAGCATTTCCTGCCCCTTGAACTGCAGGGAGACCAGGTCGCCGGAGGCCTTGGCGACGACGGCGGTGACGACCCCGTTGTCCAGGGTATAGGTCTGTTCGTCTTCGGCCAGGGTGACATGACCCCGTTGGCAGGAATGGAAAAGGAAGGCGGCGCCCAGCAGGGCGGCGACGAAAAGAAGCAGTGAGTTTTTCATCGGATCGTAATTTTTTTCAAAGATAATAAAACTCTTGCTGTTCTTGTATTCCAACGGAATAAACACTACTTTTGAGAAAATGATTTGACATGGATAACGGGAATAATGGAGAGATTATCATTTACCAGTCAGAGGACGGAAATGTGCAGTTGGACGTTAGACTGGAAAACGAGACTGTCTGGTTGACAATTGACCAGATGGCCTTGCTATTCGGAAAGGCGAGATCAACGATTAATGAGCACATCTTAAATGTGTTTCAAGATGGGGAATTAAATGAAAATGTTGCTGTGAGAAAAATCGGAATTTCCGATTATTCCACAAAACCGACAAATTATTACAACCTTGACGTCATTATCTCGGTTGGTTATCGAGTCCATTCCATTATCGGTACCCGTTTCCGTCAATGGGCGACCGGCCGCCTGCGCGAGTATATCGTCAAGGGTTTCACCATGGACGACAAACGGCTCAAGGGAAATGGAGGCGGAATGTACTGGAAAGAACTCTTGGACAGGATCCGGGATATCCGTTCATCAGAGAAAGTTCTTTATCGTCAGGTGTTGGACCTTTATGCAACCAGTGTGGACTATAACCCGAATGCGGAAGAGTCTATCCGCTTTTTCAAGATTGTCCAGAACAAACTGCATTATGCCGCACATGGTCATACTGCTGCGGAGGTAATCTATGAACGGGCTGACGCGGATAAGCCGTTTATGGGATTGACCTCTTTTGACGGGGACTTACCCACACTGAAAGATACCAAGATAGCGAAGAACTATCTGACTGCGGATGAATTGAAAGTGCTCAACAATATCGTTTCCGGTTATTTTGACTTTGCCGAAATACAGGCTATCAGGCATAGGCCAATGTATATGGAAGACTATATCAAACAATTGGACGGCATTTTGGCGGGAACGGGAGAGAAACTGCTTCCGGATGCTGGTTCCATTAGCCATCAGCAGGCCATTGATAAGGCGGAAAAGGAGTATCGTAAATACCAGATTAAAACCCTGTCTCCAGTTGAGGAGGCTTATTTGAAAACCTTGAAACAATTGGAGAAAGAAGCAGTGAGTTTTTCATCGGAGCACATGGCTCCTCAAAATAAATAAACTTGCCCGGAACCTCGATTATTTCTGGTTTTGCTCTTGCCACTGTTTGGGCGTCATGCCGATTAGGGCCTTGAAGTTACGGAAGAATGCGGTGCGGGAAGAAAAGCCGGATTCTTCTGCAACTACATCCATAAGGATATCGGGGTTCTCCAGCAGCATCTTCTGGGCGTGAGCTACCCGGTATCCGTTGATTAGAGTGGAGAATTTTACGCCCGAAACACTGTTGAGGAGGGTAGAAACATATGTCCTGTTGGATGCCAGTTCCTGAACCAGGTCGTCCAAGCGCAAGTCTTCCTTTTTCCACAGTTCTTTTTCTTCGATGAGACGGATCATCTGGTCAACCAGGTTCGCACGGATGGCTTTCTCCGACTCCTGATTGGACTGGTCGGGAGCGGTAGAATCTTTCTTCTTCCTGGCGAAGAAGACCGACACGCTCACGCCGGCTGCGATCAGACCGGCGATCAGAATCCACCACCACGGGAAACCAGCAGCCGCCTTGGGCGCTTCCAGAGATAGTTTCCAGACAGACGCATCCGTTAGGAAATTGGTTTCCTTGAACTCGCCGGCTTCTCCCAAATTCCTGCAGCCGCCGATGATGATAAAACTGTCATCCCACCGGAGGAAGGAGCTCTCCATGGAAAAACCTCCTTCGTCTGGACACTCGGAATAATACATTTGGACGGCGGCTTTCCCACCATCCAAAGTGGCGTCGTAGTTGACCTTGGCCAGATAGATGCGTCCCTTGTTTCCTGTGCCGAGTAGCCAGATAAGGCGGTTGGGGCGGTCCGCCAGGATGGGCGGGCTGTATAAAATCTCCTCTGCGTCGATACCTTCCGAGGGAAGGGGTGTCTCCATTTCCAACAGGGAAAATACGCCGTCATTCACCATGACAATTCCCCACTGGCCACTATCCGCCTTCCTGGCGAGGCACAGGAAGGAATTCCGTCCGATGGCACCCGCATCGGCCAGCGTGTTCAAAGCCGCTGGCATCCAGGTTTCCAGCAGGGGTTCCTGGCGAGAGTCCCCCAAAAAGCGGTCCACCCGGGCTTCTGCCTTGTCTCCATACTGGTCGATGCCGCCGAAGATGAGATAATCGTCTCCGGCGGGCAGGATCAGGGGCCTGCTCCGCCCAGAAGGCAGGTCCTTTACCAGAGAAAAGCCCTCTCCGGGGGTATACAACTCAATCCCGTCCTCCGCATACCAATTGCCGGAGATCAGGACCCGCCCGTCGGAGAGAGGGAAAGCGGATGCATACGCCCGTTTGCGGTCCATGATTCCGATGGGCAGGCAACTGTGGCTGCGTGGATCGTACACTTCTACGCCCCAGCTTTGTCCGATGCCGAAATCCTCCCCGCTGCCACCGCCCAGCATCACCGTGCCGTCTGGAAGAGGAACGGCAAAGCCTCCGTCATGGGGGTAGGTCATCGGGACCTCATGCCAGACACCGTCTCGGAAGTATTCCGCCGTCTGGGTCCGCAAGAATCCGTCCGTATGCCCACCGAACACGGTGGGTTCCCCGCCGACGAC
Source organism: Bacteroidales bacterium (assembly GCA_017454335.1). GTDB lineage: Bacteria > Bacteroidota > Bacteroidia > Bacteroidales > UBA932 > Cryptobacteroides. The sequence goes on from JAFTDE010000026.1 coordinate 42,695, forward strand.
CATGCTGATCTGCGCGCCGCGGGGCGTGTTCAGGGACGGCATGCGTTCGGCTGTCAATTGGATGAACGGCCCTGAAAGAGGGGTCATCATGACAAGGCATATGAGCATCAGGTGCCGCATATGTCAAATTTAGTGTTTTTTATACTACTTTGCAACCGGTCGTATTGTTGTACAATAATTGGATTGAACTGTATAGTACGAAACCGATAAAACCCCGCTGTACATGCTTGCCACCAGATAGTAAGGTTTGTACGACGATTGATCATAGTCGCTGGACCAGAAATACCCGTTGGTAGGTTGCTCATATTTGACGCCGCTGTACTCGGACTCTTTGTAACCTGATGCCGGCAGGAAAATACAGTTGCCGTTGATGCTGCTGGTGATCAAGAGGCCATTTACGCCACCGGCATTGAACATGGATGCTACGCTGTTGTTTGCCAGCTCCTCACATTCCGCTTTGGTCGGCAACCGCCAGGAATCCGACGAACTGAGATTGCTTTTCGCATTATTCCAGGAGAGATAGGATCCTGCGGCGGACGGCGAGTTCGCTCCCCAGTTCATACTTGCCCACCGGGTCCCGGAGGGAAGGCCCATATCGACAGCAGTCATTGTGGAAGAAGGCTCGGTTACCGTGATCGTGCAACTGCTTGAACCGGCAGCGGTTGACAGCGTAATATGGCAGGTACCGGGTGTCATGCCCAGCACCAAGCCATGTGCATCGACTTTGGCTACGGATTCGTTGTCGCTGGTCCAGGTCTGTTCATAATAACTGCTGTTAGCGGGGACAGTGGTGACAGCAAGCTGAGTGGTGGAGAACTGTACGACGGAGGCCACGGACGGGATGGAAATGCTGGTAGGCTGGACAGCATGGCTGCTCTCGCGTACGCAGCGGACACTCAAGCCTGAAGCCGGAACGGCTTTCTGATAGGTGCGGCCTTCGTAATGGCCGATTTGGTAGGCATAGTTGTCCCAATACATGTCTCGGAGGTCTATCATGAGGTCCGTACTGTAGCTTGTTATCTGCCCGAAACTGAAGACGCCTGCCGTAGGATCCTGGCTTGAAGAGAAACTGTCGCTGAGCAGCGCGCCGTCACTTGCCCACAGACGGAAATGGTATCCGGAAGGAACAGCAATTTCTCCGGCATTCCTGACATAGTAGGAAGTCAAGGGGTTGTTGCTGTTGTAATGGTATTGATAGACGCTGGCTGTTGTCTTGACTCCGACCGAAGGGAAGCTTGCCGTAGCCGTAGGCATGGTCACGGTCATGGGATTGGAATATTTCGTGGAGAAGAATTTCTCTCTGAATGTATTATCCCATAAAGCGGTTTCCGGGACCTTCCATCCGGGAGGGCAGGGGTCGAAAATGGTTTTGTCGGAGCCCCAAAGTGCAGATGTCTGGTCGCTGGCCCACAGACCGCCGCCCGTTCCGTAGCCGCCGGAAATATTGCAGGTTTGCGGGGTAAATATAAACTTGTTGGGCCATTGCACTGTCTGGGCTACGGTATAGCTGGGATTCTCTCCGGTGTTTTCAATGGCCTGCTGGGTCCCGAGGACAGCCGGCTGCCAGACACTTGTGGGCGAAATGTCGCCGCCGTTGGCATATTTGGTGTTCAGGAACGGATCCTTTCGACCCCACTGATACAGAAGACCATAACTCTCAGTCCCCGATTGCGCATCCAGGGCGCCAAGGTTGCGGTCCATGAAGACGGCTCCGCCCGGGTAAGTCTGCTCGCTGATTTCATTGTCGGTCAGCCACAGGTGCCAACTCCAGAGGATGTTGCCGACGTTATCCTTGATGGCGACCACCGCATTACCTTCCCTGTATTCCGCTCCCGTGGAGAAATAGACGTAACCGTCCTGGTATCCGATCTTGCGGATAAGCTGTCCGGCAGAAGGTGCTGTTCCTGTGCCGAAGGAAGCCCATACCAGCGTAGCTTCCGCGATGGAGCTTGAACTGGTCGTAGCACTTACTCCCGCGAGGGATGCCGCACCGTTACCCTTGACCGTCGCCAGGAACTTGTAGTCTCCCAGCGCCGGGACTATGTAACTGTTGGCTGTAGCGCTGGCGCTGAGGTCGGTGTAGGCGGACAGGTCCTTGGACACCGTCTGGTCCTCGACCGGGCGGATGGCCATTGCCGGATTGGTTCCCCAGCTGTTTTGCTCACCATTTTGCCGATAGGCATACGCTTTCGGATAGCCCGTACTGGTGGAAGAACGGTAATAACCGGAACCCGGATTGCCATACTGGCCGGCAGCGTTGCTGAAGCCGGTTCCGGGCAGACCGGAATAGCCGTTCTGCTGGGCGCCCGTAGGGACCCTCCAACCCAGCGGGCAAGGGTCGTAGATGGTTTTTACGTCATCCCGCCAGGGCAGAAGCTCATACTCTGCCTGAGACATCCAGGAATTCGCATCACCATTGTCTACATGGACGGTAGGATGCTTGATGCAGTAATCGATGCTTTGGATACCGTTTACTGTGCTGAACGCCGCGGCCGGGAAGAAAGTAAAGCTCGCGTAGTCTCCTGTGGCTGCGGAGAAAGGATCCTTGCGGCCCCACTGATAAAGGAATCCACGGTTGTTATTCAGCGTAGTGGCGCCCAGATTGCAGTCCATGAACACGCTGCCGTTGTACTCGACTTCGCCGGGTTTGGGCGTGGCCCAGATATGCCAACTCCAGAGGATCTCGTCCACGTCATTGTCATACACACCGGCGTTGCCGCCCGCAAGGTCTTTGAAGATGGCTATGTAGGCATTGCCCGGGACGAAAGATTCCGGGGTGTTGAAATAGATGTATCCATCATAGTAACCGATGTCATAAGTTCCATTGGCATAAGCAATGGCTTTGCCATGATCGATGATCTCCCAGAGGACGGTCACGCCGCTGATGTCGCTCTTTTGGATGGCGGTAGCCTGTGCGCCCGTAGTGGGGTCCAGTCCGCCGTTGCCTTTGACAGTGGCCTTGAACTTATAGGCTCCCGCAGCGCTGACGATATAGGTGTTGGCCGTACCCCTGGCGCTGAGGTCTGTGAATGTCACGGACTTGGTGAATTCCAGGGAGATATCCGTGATGCGGCTCCGGCTCACTCTGACGGTCCTGCCGTCCTTGAGCGACCAGGTCTGCCTGATGCCAGTGGCGGTGATGGCGGTGATGGTGAGGCCTTCGTATGAATTGGCAGGGACGAACATATAGAAAGGAGTAGGCTCGGCTCCGATTTCCACACCTTCGCCGCATTCCAAGGTCAGGGATCCTCCTGCCGCTACAGTGGCGACGTAAGCGTTGTCAGCCAGGGTGGCGACGTTGGTGATGGCACCGCTGAGGCCCTGGTCAGCCTGCAGGATGATCTTCATGATCTTTTGATTCTCAAGCGCTGTAGTGAGATTGAGACGGAGAATGCCGCCGATGTTCTTGAACGCCAGATTGTCGTTATTACTTTCGGCATACATGGGGGCTCCGGTCAGGTTGCCGGCTGTATAGGTCTGGGTGGAAGAGAGTGCGGGCGATCCGCCATTGTATAATCCGCTAGGATACCAGGCTTTGTACGGAGCTGCACCTTCGTATCCGCTGGTGCGGACAAAGTCGGTGTGTGTGTCTCCGCCGGAGGTGGCGGTAAAAATGCCGGTAGTTCCGCCGCCGTTGAGGATGGTGATGGTGTCACCATTTTGCCAGAGGACTTCGTATCCGATGGCATCGTTGCCGGAAAGCGTGGTTTTGGTGAGGGGCGCTTCCGCTTCGGCGTGGAAAACCATGCCGGGAGCGATTTCCAGCTGCTGTTCTTCCAGCAGATCCAACTTGCAGGAATGGAAGAGAAGGGCCGATAGGGCTACTGCAGATGCTATGATAATGAATCTTTTCATGGTTGATCCTCCTCTTTATTCCGTTTCAAAATCGTTAATGTCGTAAATGTCGCTTCCGACAAGGAAAGCATCGGATTCGGCCTCGCTCTGCTGAACGACATAATCGCAAACAAGGCGTTGGGCCGAGTAGTTATAGGCGCCGAACATGTTACTTCCTAAATTGGCATAGCCAAAATCAAGTGACGTCCCTTCGCTTCCGACAGAGGCCCATAACTGGGCCGTACCGTTTGTAATCGATGTCTTCTCATTGATATAAAAATGAACGACGGTACCTTGCCCCGGTGTAGTTTCAGAACCATTGTCTGTGTATCTGTAATACCCGCCGGCACCCATATAAAGGGTGCTACCGTTGCATGAGAATCCGACACCGTTCTTCTCTCCCGTTATCCAGGAGCGCCCACTCGCATAGAAGAGTTCCTGTGATTCGGCCCGGGTGGGCAAACGCCAGCCATTCCAATCGAGGGGAACGGAAACACTTTCATTCATGATGTTCTGGTTGTAATCAATCTCGGCAGACGAACCGACATTGAATTTGGCCCAGCGGACGCTCAGCCCCAGATCCTTCCAATTCTGGCCGCCATACTCTCCCGTAGCGGAGGAGGTCACCATGTCTTCGCTCAGCGTGATCGACTTTCCATAGACCTGGCCGGGCGTGTAATTCACATCCTTGGTCGTGACCAGGCGGGAGTAAGATTTCCCACTCGCGTCTACGGCATGTGCCACCAGGCTGGACGAGGTGCTCTTGTAGATGGCGAAATAGCCCGCATAGACACCCGCTCCGTCGTTGGAGGCAGTGGCCTGGAACACCCCAGTGGAAGAATCGTCCCCGGAAACGGTTCCGTCAGCAGCGATGGTCACGCTTCTGTACAGACCGCCGGCGGAATCCATCCCGATGCTCGAAATCGCTTTGGTTGACGAAGCGAAGCGGAACCGGAAATAGCTCAGGATATGGGTGGTAAGGCCGGTGATGGTTGCTGTGGTCTGGTTTTCTTCAAGGACAACTGTGTCACCTTTCAGGATATCGTGCTCCAGGACGTCGGCAAGCGTAGAGCCGCCCGGCGAAGCCAGGTTCAGCGTAATGACGCCTTCCGACAGGCTGACAAAGCCTTTGGACAGGGATGTGGCGCTCACGGCATAAGGGATATACGTTCCCGCCACTACCGGATCGGTGGAGGTGAAGGTTCCGCTGACTTCTCCCGCTCCGTCTGCGAGGGTCAGGGCAATGGTGGTTCCATCACTCTTGATAAGGAAGATCTTGTCACCAACTTCCCAGGTGGCATTAGTAGTGCCATAGGCGATTCGGGTTGCACTGTCGGTCCCTTTTGTTGCGGCGGACACGGTGAGTGTGACGGCCGGCCCCGAGGGCTTTTCCTCTTCCGTGAGGCCGGAAACATCTTCGGATGATAATTTGCTGCACCCTGTGGCTAAGATCGCCATTGCCAACAGGGCTGTCGGTATCCAGTTGTTCTTCATAAAGCCTACCATACGTTTTCTCCGTTATTGTCTGCATTGGTTTCATCGACGCCACTGCCGTTCAGGTCGGCGCCGGTTTCGCTGATGATCAGTATGCTTTGTTCGGCATGCAAGCTAATCAGCTGAATTTCAGGAGGGGAATACGGGGCTTCTCCAAGATTCTTTTTCCGGTTCATAGACTTTGTTATTAGGTGTGTCAGATTTTTTTGTTAAAGATAGGTCCGCGAGAAAAGGCGGTCGGTAACATCCCGAATAAAGGAAGTGCCAAAAAGTACGAAAAAATCGCACGGCAAAACAATCTCATGAATAAAACATAGATTTACACGACGAAGTTGCCGAACTGTTCGTCGATAAAAAAAGTGATATGATGATCAGATTGATGATGGCGCTGGCCTGTCCGCGGCGATCGCCGAAGTCCTGAAGGAACTGGCGGCCGGGAGGTAGGCGGCTACATCCCGCCCGTCCTGGCGGGATTCTTCAGTTCGTCCGGAGCGTCTTTCGTTCCCATGTCCACGGCGCCCGCGACCTTGGTGTAGAGGTCGCGGATCGTCCCGACTTCCAGGCGGCTCTCCGGCCGGAATGCGTCGCTGTTCATGTAGTCGAGGACGGAGGCGTACAGCTGCCTCGCTACGATGCGCTCGTCAGGATCGCTGGTGAGGTCCATCGACGTCACAATGATCTTTCCGTTCAGCACGTTGGCCTCGAACATCATCCCGCACTTGCGGCTGAGGAACCAGGTGTCGATCGTATAGACCAGCGGGACGAAGCCCTTGGGGAAATCGGACATCAGCATGGGCTGGGCGTTGTTGATCAGCTCCCACCACTGGATGTCGGAGTGATAGTCCGTGGGGAAGGAGTTGAAGACGGGGTGACGGTCGTTCAGCCAGATACCGGTGGTGTGCGGCGCCTTCATCTTGAACCAGGACGTGTTCCAGAACACCGGGGTGAAACTCTGTTTGATCTCGTCGCCGTAGCTGATCTTGCCGGCGGCAAGGAGCAGCACCTTCCCGCCCTTGCGCAGCACCTCCTCCGCCTCTTCGTCCAGGGTTTCCTTCACCACGACATTCTTCACCTGCGGCTCGACTTTCTCGGGATAGACCCAGAAGTCCCAGTCGTTGACGAATTCCGTCCCGGCGAGCGCCACCTCCAGGTTGTACTTGCCCGCCTTGGTGATGCCCTTGAGCGGCCAGGTGATGAGGCCCAGCGGCTGGCAGTTGCCGATTTCGATGTCCTTCCTGCCGAGGGATCCCGAAGCGAGCACCTTCCGGTACTGGTTGGTGATCTTGTAGGTGACTTCCACGCCCTTGAGCGGCGTGGCGCCGAAGTGGGCGGCCTGCATCTCGGCCCGGAGGGTGTCGGCGTTGGTGAAGACGAACTTCTCCATGCGGGCCAGCGGCACGGTCGTGTTGCAGAAACGCCTCCACTCGTCCACCGAGAGGTACTCCTTGGCATCGAAGAACACGTCGGTCACGCCGACCAGCGCGGAACCCTGCCCGGAGTAGTCGTTGAGGCTGAGCAGCTGGAATCCGGCATAGCCGTCGGTGCGCAGGTGCTTTTCCAGCTCGTGCTTGTACATGAGGGCCTGGAGCTTGCCGGACGCCATGTAGAAATCGTGGCTCCGCTCGCCCAGGTCGTTCTCCTCCAGGATTTCCCGGAAGATTTCAAAGTTGAGGGCCTTGTTCACGCCGGTGTACTTGCGGATTTCGTTGAAATCGGGAAATACGCACCATTGGCCGGTCTCGTGCGAGAGGAAGGGCCCCCGGCTGAACACGATGTTGCGGGCATAGTCGGTCATGGATTCCGGGCGCTGGGTCTTCCAGGTCAGGCCGCGGGCGAAGCTGATGGTGTACTGTCCGCCGGCACCCCAGCCGGTCGATCCGGTGTACACGCGGCGGGGATCCCGCGCGATCCAGTGCGCGACGAAATTGTTCTCCCAGGCCATGTAGTTGCCGGCCGGTTCGTTTCCGCTGGACAGGAGGCAATAGGAAGGGGAGTTGCCGTAGTAGTGCTCCATCCGGGAAGTTTCGCGCATGAGGTAGTCATCGACCGGCTCGCCCTCGCCGAGTTTCACCCCGTGGTTCGCCCATGCGGGTCCTTCGGGCTGGAGGTAGAATCCGACCATGTCGGCCGCTTCGAAGGCGGCTTCCGGCGGGCAGTAGGAATGGAAGCGCATGTGGTTCAGCCCGTACGCGCGGCAGATTTCGAATACGCGGAGCCAGGAATCCAGGTCCATGGGTGCATAGCCGGTGTTCGGGAAGCAGCAGTTCTCCACGGTGCCCCGGAGCAGGGTCTTGCGGCCGTTGATGTAGAAGTATTTGCCTTCGATGCTGAATTCCCGCATGCCGAAACGGACCTGCCGGTCGTCCTGGCCCGCGCTGGTGGCGAGTTGGGCGGACAGCCGGTACAGGTTGGGGGTGAATTCATCCCAGAGCAGCACGCCCTCGCCCATCGGAAGGGTCATGGAGATTTCGTTCTCGCCCACCTTCAACGCCACGGAAGACGTCACGGGGCTGACGCTGTGCGTGCTTTCGCCGTTGTATGCCTCGGCGGACAGCGTCACCTTGCCGGAGAGCGCCTTCGCAGAGCGGATCTTCATCTTGACCGCGGCGGTTCCGGCGTGGATGTCCGGATAGACCTGGATGTCGGAGAAATAGGCCTTCGGGGTGGACCGCAGTTCGATTTTGCCGACGATGCCGTTCCAGTTGCCCTGGGTCTGGTCGGTCACGCTGTGCGAGTCCTTCCCGGGGTTGTACTCCGGACGGAGGGTGTTGTCGATGGCCAGGGCGAGGTGGTGGGTGGAACCGGGCTTGACAAACGCCGTGATGTCGTACTCGTGCGGCGTATTCAGCGACGCTTCGCTCCCGACCCGCTTGCCGTCAACCCACAGCGTGGTCTGGATGTGTGCCCTTTCCAGGAACAGCACGACCCGCCGGCCCTTCCACTCAGCGGGTACCGCCACGTCCTTGCTGTACCAGGCGATGCCCTTGTAATAGCGGACCGGCGTGAGGAAGAAGGGGAACTTGACATTCCCTTCCTTGCGGTATTTCTCCATGGAGGGGCTCTGGTAATAGGTGCTGTCGTAGATGCTGCAGGTCCATTCGGTCTCGGCGGTCACGATGTCGCCCTTGAGGCGCTCGGGCATGGAGGCGGGGAGCAGGATCTTGTCTGCGAGCGGTTTCAGGTAAGCCTTGGCGGCAACGCCTGTTTCCTGCGGATCGGTCTGGAAGGCCCATTCGCCCGACAGGTCGATGGACTGCTGGGCCGAAAGGAACGGCGACACCAGCACCAGGGAAACGATGGTCAAAAGAAAATTTTTCATGGATATGGATGCGATTTTTAACTTTTTAAATCATTGACAAGTCAAAAATACAAATAATAGAGATATTCCGACTTCGCGCGGAATGATATTTTTTGTATCTTTGTTCCGATTTAATTCAGAACAATATGAATCTCAGAGGTATCAAGAAAGACATCGAGTATGTGCTGGGCGCCTTTATCGAGGACTGCTCCATCTTCGCCGCCATCAACCCCAAGGCTTCGCACGACCAGATTTCCGACCTGGTGGACGAAGGCGTCGACCTGTACAACGAACTCAAGGACCGCGTGAACGCCAAGCCCGAGGCTGACGCCAAGGAGCACTACCTGCAGATCCGCAAGGACTTGCTGGAGAAGACGGACGCGTTGTACACCAAGCTCAGCGACATCGTGAAGGCCGCCAACGACGCCCCGGCGGAGAAGCCCGCCAAGAAGGCTCCGGCCAAGAAGAAAGCGCCCGCCAAGAAGGAGGAAGCCGCTCCTGCCGAAGAGGCTCCCGCCGCCGAGTAAGAAGCACAATCGCTCCGCAAGATAATCCGGGGACCGGCCGACACGGACCGGTCCTTTTTTGTAACGCAGAACCGTAACCCTATGCGCAAGCTGATCCTCCTCCTTGCCCTGCTGCTGTCGCTGGCCGCAAGCGCCCAGCCCCGTTCCGCCGTCCGGACCCGTCTGGACTCGATTGCCGCCCTGGAGCCGCTCCGCTCGTCCGTGCTGGGCGTGCTGGCCGTCCGGATGAACGGCGACACGCTGGCGGATTTGGCCAGCACGACCCGGCTGGTCCCGGCGTCGAACGTCAAGCTGCTGACGACGGGCCTGGCCCTGCATGTCTTGGGGCCTGATTTCCGCTACGAGACCCGGCTGTGCAGCCGCGGAGACATGCTGGACGGCGTCCTGCACGGCGACCTGTACATCGTCGGGACGGGGGATCCGACCCTGGCGGCGGGCTATGCCGAGAACATCCCGGCGGATTCGCTGTTCGCCGACTGGAAGCGCATCCTCGAACGCGCCGGCGTCCGCGAGATCACGGGCCGCATCATCGGGGACGACCGCTGGTTCGACGGCGAGGCGATGAACGGGGACTGGTCCCTGGAGGACCTGGGAGCCTATTACGGATCCAGTCCGACCGGGCTGAACTTCTTCGAGAACATCCAGACCGTCTCGGTCGCCCCGGCGGATACGCTGGGCCTGCCCGTGCTGGCCGAAGCCGTCTATCCGCCCGCGCCATGGCTGAACCTGCAGGTCCGCGCGAAGACCTGGCGCAAGGGGACCGGCGACGGGCTCAGCTATTTCAACACGCCCCTGTCGCCCTACGCCGAACTGCGGGGCACCTACGCCATCGACAACCGCCCCAAGACCCTCGAGTGCAGCAACCGCTTCGCCGCCTATTCCTGCGCCCAGCTGTTCCATGACTTCCTGAACGAGAACGGACTGGCCGTGCGCGGGGGATATGCCGACCTGGATGCGGCGGAGATGATCCGGACGGATCTGGAGTTCACGGAACGCCTGGAAGCCGCCGCGCCGGTCTCGTCGCTGACCATCCTGGGCAGCACCTGGTCCGACCGGCTGTCCCGGATCGTGACGCGCGCCAACCACGACAGCGACAATTTTTATGCGGAGACGCTGTTGCGGACCCTGGGCAAGCAGATCCGCGGATCGGCCAGTTTCGACAGCTGCTACGTGGCGCTGGACGACGCCTTCGCCACGCTGGGGATCCGCAGCGCCGGCCAGGTCCAGCTGCGTGACGGCAGCGGGCTGTCCCGCAAGGACTTCGTTTCCCCGGCCTTCTTCGTCGAGTTCCTGCGCCGGATGATGGCCGCGCCCGAGGGGGACCTGTTCCTGCATTCCCTGCCCCAGCCGGGCAAGGGAACGCTCCAGCTCCGCATGCAGAAGGCGCCGCGCAGCACCAAGGACCGCATCTACATGAAGAGCGGGTCGATGAACGGCGTACGCTGCTTCAGCGGATACATCCTGTCACCGTCGGGCCGGCCGGAAGAGACGGTCGTCTTCTCGATCCTGGTGAACAACATCTCGCGCGGGGCATCGACCGCGCTGTCGCTGATAGACAGCATGATCCTCACGCTCGCGGAGTAGGATGAATCGGGATTATTGTTAAATTTGCAGGTTATGCGTAAGATTGCCATACTCCTGATGCTGATGGCCAGCCTGGTTTCCTGCCGGCGGGTCAGCCAGTGGCTGCACGAGGACGAGGTCGTCGCCCAGGTGGGCAAGACCAAGCTGTACCTCTCGCAGGTCCGGGAGTACATTCCCGATTACGTCTCGCCCGAGGACAGCGTCAACCTGGCGATGCAGTACATCAACAGCTGGGCGACGGACCTGCTGTACCTGGAAGTGGCCTCGGCCCAGCTGTCCAAGCAGGACCAGGACGTCTCCCGGGAACTCGAGGACTACCGCCATTCGCTGCTGCGCTACCGCTACGAACAGCAGTACATCAACGACCGGCTGGATACGACCATCACCGACGACCAGATCCGCGCGTATTACGAGAGCAACCAGGAAAAATTCACCCTCGAGCGGCCGATCCTCAAGGTGCGTTTCCTGCACATCCTCCAGTCTTCGCTGAACCGGGCCCGGATCCAGACCCTGATGCGATCTTCCCGCCCGGACGACCTGGCTGCGGCGGATTCGCTGGCGGCCGCCTCCGCAATCCGCTACTACGACAATTCGGACGTCTGGATGGATGCGGCGGTGCTGGCCAAGGACTTCGGCGTGGATTACAACACCATGCTCGCCGCCCTCAAGGACAAGACGATCACCATCGAACGGGAGAACGGGGAACTGCTGTACGCCTACGTGTACGACATCATGCGCAGCGGCACGGCGCCCGTCGATTTCTGCTCGGCCCAGGTCCGCGCGCTGATCCTCAGCAACCGGAAACACCGGCTGGTGGAGACTTTGGAACAAGACTTGCTGCAGGATGCCCTCGGCAAAAAGAAATTTGTGATTTATTGAGTATGCGATATTCTATCAAGACTGCCGCCGTGCTGGCGGGACTGCTTTTCTGCCTGGCGAGCCCGGCGCAGGTTTACCCCGGCGGCCTGATCGACAAGGTGGCCGCCACGGTCGGCAACGAGTTCATCACCATTTCCGATATCGAGTCGGAAGTGCAGTCGCTGCGGATGCAGGGACTGTCCTCGGACCGGACCAACCGCTGCGAGATCCTCGAGTCGATGATGCAGAACAAGATCTTCCTGATGCAGGCCCGCGTGGACTCGCTCAAGTTCAACGCGGCCCAGGTGGAGGCCGAGCTGTCCAACCGCATCGACAATGCGGCGACCTCGCTGGGCGGTGAAGAGGAACTCGAGAAATACTTCAACATGTCCCTGTACCGGCTGCGCCAGACCTGGCGCGCGCAGTTGGAGGAATTGATGCTGACCCAGGAGGAGCAGCGCGAGATCGCCTCCTCCATTCCCGAGGTGACTCCCTACGATGTCAAGAACTACATGGATACGGTGGACAAGGAAGACCTGCCGATCATCCCGATCAAGTACCGGATGAGCCAGATCTGCGTGTACCCCGACCGGGAGGCCGCGAAACTGGCCGTCAAGGAGCGTCTGCTGGAGATCCGCGAGCGCATCATGAACGGCGAGCGTTTTTCCACCCTGGCCCGCCTGTACTCCGAGGATCCGGGCAGCACCTCCCGCGGCGGTGAACTGGGCATGGCGTCCAAGAACATCTTCTGGCCCGCCTTCTCCGATGCGGCCATGTCCCTCAAGCCCGGCGTCGTCTCCCAGATCGTCGAGACCCCGGACGGATTCCACATCATCGAAGTGCTGGAAAAGAAGGGCGACATGTTCAATGCCCGCCACATCCTGCTGAAACCCAAATACACCGACGAGGACCGCGAGCGGGCTTTCGCCCGGCTGGACAGCCTCAAGCAGGCCATCGACACCAATGCGATTTCCTTCGAACTGGCGGCCCAGTTCTACTCCGAAGATCCGGCCACCCGCACCAACGGCGGCCAGATGTCCGATCCCCAGACGGGTTCCGCCTCGTTCGAAATCGACCAGCTGAAACCCCAGGACTACGCCGCCGTGCGCAACCTGGAGGTCGGCCAGGTGTCCGATCCCGTGGAATCCACCGACAACGAAGGATACGAGGCGGGCCGCGCCGGCAACACGGTGTACAAGATCATCCGGCTGGACAAGATCATTCCGGCCCACCCCGCCACGTTTGAAAATGACTATACGGACCTGCTGAACCAGGTCACCTCGGCGGCGCGCATGCGTGCCATCGACGAGTTCCTCGACAAGAAGATCAAGGAAACCAAGATCGTCATCGATCCGCTGTTCAAGGACTGCAATTTCGCCCGGGAGGGATGGTACGAAAAGTTCAGAGAAGACTGATTCCGGCCCTCCTGCTGCTGGCGGGTGTGCTGAACGCGTATGCTCAGAACGATTCTGAGCAGAAGGACAGCCTTGTCCGCCTGATGAAGGCTTCGTCCCTGCAGCTCACCGAAGAGATGGGACGCAACTACCGCAAGAGCGTCGACGCCACCTTCCTGCACAACAACACCTACCTGATCTGCGACACGGCCATCTGGGACGTCGACGCCGAGATCATCAACGCCTACGGGCACGTCCAGGTCATCCAGGACGAGACCATCCTGACCAGCGACAAGATGGATTATTACATCAACGAGAATCTGGTCAAGTTCCACGGACCGATTGTCCAGCTCCAGAACAAGAAGGAGAATACCCTGCGTACGCGCCACCTGGACTACAACACCCGGGACAGCATCGCCATCTTCTCGCAGGGCGCCGCGATGCAGGACAAGGACGGCCAGATCATCGAGAGCCGCAACGGCACCTATGACAGCCGCACGAAGTATTTCACCTTCCTGGACGACGTCAACATGTTCTCCGATTCGGTGTTCATCAAGACGGAGCGCCTGGACTTCGATTCCGAGACGAACAAGGCCATCTTCCCCGTCGACATCGACTTCTGGAAGGACGACAACATGCTGTCCGCCCGCAGGGGCTGGTACGACCGCGAATCCGAGACATTCTTCTTCACGGACTCGGTGCACGGCCTGTCCCGGGACCAGGAAATCTGGAGCGATTCTCTGTACTTCTACCGCACGGTCAACGAGGTGCTGATGCTCAGCAACGCCCAGGTCCAGGACACCTCCCGCAAGGTCATGGGCTTTGCCGACTACATCCTGTACCAGGACTCGCTCGCGCGCATCACGATGCGCCATCGGGCGGCCGTGGCGATGCAGACGGAGCAGGAAAACCGGCTGGACACGCTGTACATAGGCGCCGACACCCTGGTGTACGAGACGATACGCCGCTGCGACATTCCGGAGGCGATCGTCACCGAGGCGCAGTCCCGGCTGGACGGGTTCAGCTCGGACGCCATCGAGAGCTACCGCATCCAGGCGGAGGAAGCTGCGCGCGAGGAGGCCCGCCAGCGCGCGATCGAGCTGGGCCTGATCGATGAGGACGAGGAGGAGAGCGGCGGAACCCCGGATTCCGGGCCGCCGGACCTGTCGTTGGACCGGGGCGGCATCTCGCAGCAGCTGGGAGACCTGTCCTCCGAAAAGGAAGTCCCCGCCGATGAACCGGAGGAAGGGGATCCCGAAGCCGGGGAGGAAGGGGAGACGGAAGAACCGGAAGCCGAGCCCGCGCCGCCGGATTCCACCAAGGTCGGGTTCATCGACGCCATCGGTACGGTCAAGGTGTACCGCCAGGACATCCAGGCCCTCAGCGGCCGCATGCAATACTGTGATCTGGACTCCATCGCCCGTTTCACCGTCGATCCGGTCATCTGGAACGACGGCAACCGGCAGTACACGGCCCAGACCATCCTGGTGCTGGTCCACAACGGCGGGCTGGAGAAGGCGAACCTGGTCACCGACGCCTTCATCACCGTGCAGGAAGACGCGAACTGCTTCGACCAGATCAAGAGCCCCGAGATCATGGCGTACTTCGACACGACCTCGGCCCTGCGGCGTTTCGACGCCCTGGGCGGCGCGCAGGCGCTCTTCTTCCTCGAAGAGAACGAGCAGCTGTCCACGGTCAACCAGGTCAAGTGCAAGATGTTCACGGCGCTGCTGGAGGACGGCGAACTGCGGCAGGTCATTTATTTCGACCAGCCCAACAACGACGCCTATCCGCTGGCGCAGATGATGGATGCGGACCGGCGCATGGCCGGATTTAACTGGATGGGCGAGAAGAAGCCCGCCAGCCGCTATGACGTCAGCGATATCGCAACCCGCGAAACCGAACGGGATGCGTACCTGGCCCATCCGCAGGCCACTTTCGTCGAGACGGAAATCTATTTCCCGGGCTACATGGGCAAGATCTACCGCGAGATCGAGCGGCGGGATTCCCTGGCGAAGCTCGCGCCCCGGGGTGACGCCGCGGCCGGGGGTGGTGCCGCCGGGGGTGGTGCCCCTGCCGACTCCCTGTCCGTGATGGCCGACTCGCTCGGCCATCCCGTGCCGCCGGATTCCCTTGCCGTCGCGGCCGATTCCCTTGGCGTCATGACCGACTCGCTGTCCGTCGCGGTTGACTCCCTTGCCGTTGCGGCCGACTCGCTCGGCCATCCCGTGCCGTCGGATTCCCTTGCCGTCGCGGCCGACTCGATCGCCCAGCCCGTCCTCTCGGAGCGCGAACGCAAGCGCCAGGAGGCCGAGGCGCGCCAGGCCCAGCGCATCGCCGAGCGCGATACCAGGTGGGCGCGGCTGGACTCGCTGGACGCCCTCAAAGCCGCCGCCAAAGAGCAGAAGAAACTGGAACTGCAGCGCAAGAAGACCCAGCGCAAACTCCTGCTGAAACAGAAGCAGGACGAAAAGGACCGCAAGCGCCTGGAGCGCTACATCCGCTACTACGAGCGCCAGAAGGCCCGGAAAGAGGAACGTGAGCGGGCCAAAGCCCAGAAGGAAATGCAAAAACTCAAGGAATAATGGAAAAGATTCTCGACCGCTTCCTGCGCTATGTCTCCATTGACACGCAGTCCGATGAAAACTCCGAATCGCAACCCTCGACCGCACGGCAGCTGGACCTGCTGCGATTGCTGCGCGACGAACTCGCCGCGATGGGCATCAACGCCACGCTGGACGAATACGGATACGTGATGGCGACGATTCCCGCCAACTGCGACAAGGTTGTTCCGCGCATCGGATTCATCGCCCATGTGGACACCTCGCCCGACGCCAGCGGCGCCAACGTCCGTCCCCAGATCATTCCGGATTATGACGGGGGGGACATCGCGCTGAAGGGCGCTCCCGGGCTGGAGCTTTCTCCCGCCGACTTCCCCGAGCTGCTCGCGCACAAGGGAGAGACGCTGATCACCACCGACGGCACCACCCTGCTGGGCGCGGATGACAAGGCCGGCGTGGCGGAGATCATGGACGCGGTCCAGTATATCGTGGCCCATCCCGAATTCAAGCACGGCCCCGTGCAGATCGGCTTCACGCCCGACGAGGAGATCGGCCGCGGCGTGGTGAAATTCGATGTCGAGCGCTTCGGTGCCGATTACGCCTACACGATGGACGGCGGTGAGGTCGGCGAACTGGAATTCGAGAACTTCAACGCCGCTTCGGCGACGGTGCACATCCAGGGCCGCAACGTGCACCCCGGATACGCCAAGGGCAAGATGCGCAACGCCATCCGCATCGGTATGGAGCTGAACGCGATGCTGCCGGAGGACCAGAAGCCCGAGAACACCGAAGGCTACGAAGGTTTCTTCCACATCATCTCCTTCAGCGGAACCGTCGAGGAGGCGGACTTCTCCTATATCCTGCGCGAGCACGACCTGGGCAAGCACGAGGCGCAGAAGGCCCTGATGCAGCAGTGCGTCGATGCGATCAACGCCAAGTACGGCGCCGGGACCGCTACGGTCCAGATCAAGCACCAGTACTACAACATGCGCAAGATGGTCGAACCGCACTACCACGTGGTCGAGAAAGCGGTCCGGGCGATGGAGATGGCGGGCATCAAGCCCCACATCCAGCCCATCCGCGGCGGCACCGACGGGGCGAACCTGTCCTACATGGGCCTGCCCTGCCCGAACATCTTCGCCGGCGGCCTGAATTTCCACGGCCGCATGGAGTGGATTCCCCTCGAGAGCCTCGAAAAGGCCTCCCAGGTCATCCTGAACATCATCAGCCTGTACGCGGAGTAATTTCCGCCCTTTCCAAATATACTGACCGGTATGAAAAAGATCCTCCGTCCCGGCCTTGCGCTGGCCGTGTGTCTGCTGGCTGTGGGAGCAGCCGCGCAGACGAAATACGAGGTCGAGGGCATCGACCTCACGCGCGTCGAGTATGAACAGTTCCGCGAGCCCGACCGTACCTTCCGGGGCGTGCGCTTCATCTCCCTGCCCCTGGACCGGGCCACCGAAGAGTCCATGCGCGCAGCGGTCGAGCGGGATTTCAAGACGGACAAATGGGGCACGTTCGTGCTGATCGCCGGCGGCGGAAATACCGCCGGCCTGTCCGACGACTACCTCAAGTTCTCCGGCCGCAAGCGCAACGACCAGGGTACGGCCTACCTGAGCGAGGAGTACTTCAAGCTGTACCGGGCCGCCATCGAGAAGGGGCTGGAGCTGGGTTTCAAGTGCTCGACCCTCTATGACGAATGGGAATACCCCAGCGGCATGGTGGAAGGGCTCTTCTACAGCAAGTATCCGCAGGACTGCGCCAAGAGCCTGGAGATGGAAGAGGCGGATGTGCACGGAAAGGCGCAGAAAGTCGTCCTGGAGATGCCCGAAGCGGGGATTTACGTCGGGGCTGTGACGATGAACCTGGATACCTGGGAGCGGCGCGACGTCAGCGGGGATTTCCGCGACGGCAAGCTGGTCTGCCGCGTCCCTGCAGGCAACTGGAAGGTGATGCTGTTCTGGCTGGATCCGGCCTTCGCGCCGCGCTCCAACAAGGGCGGTTTCGTGGATTACCTGGACCGCGCGGCGGTCGCCAAATACATCGACATGAGTTTCGGCGCCTACTACGCGCACCTGTCCGAATTCTTCGGGACGGTGATCCAGCGGACCTTCTACGACGAACCCACCATGATGCTGAACAACGGCCGCATGTGGACGCCGGGATTCAACCGCGGATTCAAGGAGCGCTACGGATATGATCCGATGACCCTCTACCCGGCCCTGTGGTACGATATCGGTCCGGAGACGGCGGCCGCGCGCAACGCCCTGTTCGGATACCGTGCGGACCTCTTCGCGGAGAACTACATCGGCCAGGTGAGCGAATGGTGCCATGCGCACGGGATCAAGAGCGGCGGCCACCTGGATCAGGAGGAGACGCGCAACCCGGTCGGGCCCAACGGCGACCTGATGAAGGCTTTCAAATACCAGGACATTCCGGCCACGGACGACATCTATTATCCGGGCCGCTCGAACGTCGGGTACAAGATCGTCTCCTCGTCCGCCTGGAACTGGGACAAGCCCGAAATGTTCACGGAGACCTTCGCCGCCTACAGCCGGCCGCAGTACGCCGCGCTGACCCCGGAGAACTACATGCGCGTGTCGCTGGACCAGCTGACGATGGGAACCAACATCCAGATCGAGTTCGAACAGAAATTCGACGGCGTGGACCGTTTCCTGGGCCGTGGCGGATACATGCTGCGCGGCGGCCGCCACGTGGCGGATGTCGCCGTCCTGTACCCGATCGCTTCGCTCCAGGCCGCTTTCCGCTTCCCTTCCAAGGCGCAGAACGGACACTATTACGCCTACATGGGCGGCATCGTTCCGCCGGAGACGGACTACATGGACGTCGGGGAGAGCCTGTTCCGCGGGCTGCGGGTGGATTATACCTATCTCCATCCGGAGGTGCTGGTCGGGAAGTGCTCGGTCGAAGGAAAGGAGCTCCGGATGGACAATGTCAACAACTGGGAGCGTTTCAAGGTGCTGGTCCTGCCGGGCGGCGAGGTGCTGTCCGCCGACGTGGCGGCGCGGGTGCTGGAATTCTACCGGGCCGGCGGCACGGTGATCGCGACCAGCCGGCTGCCCCGCTATGCGGCCGAGGCCGGCCGGGACCAGGAAGTGCTGGACATGGTGTACGAGGTCTTCGGCATGTCCGACATCCGTCCGATGACCTGCAGCGTCCGCCATGCTTCGTACCGTTTCCTGAATATCTTCAGCCAGCGGAACGAGGCGGGCGGCTGCGGCTATTTCATCGCCAAGCCCTACACGTCCGTGCTGGAGGAGATCCTTGCGGAGGTGCTGCCGCAGCGGGACGTCGATCTGGGCCTTGCGCCGGATTACTATGTCCGGACGGACCATGACTACGCCGGGGCCGTGACCTACATCCACAAGGTCCGCGGGGGCAAGGACATCTACTTCATCGCCAATTCGACGGACGGGGCGGTCACCCTGCAGGTCGGTCTGCGCGGCGAAAAGAAGCAGGTGGAACTCTGGGATCCGCACACCGGAGAACGGAGCGTACCGCAGGATCTGAAAGTCGAGGAGAGCTTCGCCCGGCGCGGCCGGGGTGACCAGGCTCCCGTCTCCCTGGGGAAGGTGACCGGATTCCCCCTGGAACTTCCCGCCCGTACCGGCATGTTCGTCGTCGCTGAATAACAACCCATATGACAGTCATGAAAAGAATCCTCACCACAGCATTCGTCCTGATCCTGGCCGCGTCGGCCGTTTCCGGACAGGAACTGGCCAATTTCAGCCGCCAGTCCACCACCTCGCCTGAGATCGCGAACGACAGCGTGACGTTCCGCCTCAGCGCCGATTACGCCACCGTCGTCACCCTCCAGACCAACTGGCTGTCCGGGCGCACGCCCATGCAGAAGAAAGGCGGCGTCTGGTCCGTCACCCTCCCGCTCCCCGAGCCGGAGATCTACACCTACAACTTCGTCGTGGACGGGGTGGCGGTGAACGATGCGGCCAATTTCATGGTCCAGCGCGACGGCACCCGCTACCTGAACATGCTCTTCGTCCCCGGCGAGCGCTCCGCCAATTACTACGAAGC
>JAFTDE010000001.1 GCA_017454335.1 Bacteroidales bacterium
ACTCGATGTCGCCGTGGGCGCTCTGGTTCAGGTTCATGAAGTCCATGTCGATGTCGCCCCACGGAATCTCCGCGTTGTACTGGGTGTGGAAGTGCAGGAGGGGCTTCTCCAGGGACTGGAGGCCCTTGATCCACATCTTGGCAGGGGAGAAGGTGTGCATCCAGGTGATAATACCCGCGCACTTGGGGTCGTTGTTGGCGGCCTTCATGACTGCCTCGACTTCCTTGCTGCTGTTGGCAGTGCCTTTATAAACGATCTTCACGGGGATGTTGCCGGAGGCGTTCAGGCCCTCGACCATCTCCTTGGAGTGTCCGTCCACGGCGACCACGGCGTCGCCTCCGTAGAGGAGCTGGGCGCCGGTCACCCACCATAATTCGCAATTTTCAAATGCCATGTCGGTATGGTTTTACTGTTTTTTCTTTTGTCCGTAATAGGCACCCGGGCCGTGTTTGCGGCTGTAGTGCTTCTCAATGAGGTGCCGGTTCATCGCGGGCACATGCTCCACGAGGTCGAGCGTGTTCAGGTGCAGGGTCGAGGAGATGAAGGCCATCTTCGCGACCTCCTCCAGCACCACGGCGTTGTGAACGGCGTTGTCGGCGTCCTTGCCCCAGGCGAAGGGGCCGTGGTTCCTGACCAGCACGGCGGGCGTGTCGTCGGGATCCAGGCCCTTGAAGCGCTCGACGATGACGTTGCCGGTCTCTTTCTCATATTCGCCGAAGACCTCCGCCTTGCGCATGTCGCGCGTGCAGGGGATGTCGTCGTGGAAGTAATCCGCATGGGTCGTGCCGATGTTCGGGATGTCCCGGCCGGCCTGGGCCCAGGCGGTGGCAAAGGTCGAGTGGGTGTGCACGACGGCCCCGATGTTGGGGAAGGCCTTGTAGAGCACGACGTGCGTCGGCGTGTCGGAAGAGGGATTCAGGCTCCCCTCCACCACCTTGCCGTCCAGGTCCACGACCACCATGTCCTCCGGCTTCATGTCGTCGTAACTGACGCCGGAGGGCTTGATGACCACCAGGCCGCTTTCGCGGTCGATGGCGGACACGTTGCCCCAGGTAAAGATTACCAGGCCGTGCCGGACAAGGTCCAGATTGGCCTGGCAAACTTTCTTTTTCAGTTCCTCCAGCATACTACCAAAGCAGGATATAGAGGACCGTAACCAGGGCGATGATGCAGATCGCACCGATGTTGTATCCCTTGCTGGTGTGGAACATGCTGAGGTCGACCTTCAGCGCCTTCTCGTCGCGCTTGACGGACAGGGCGTTGGAACGCAGCCAGATTCCCTCCACGCCGATGATGGCGGCGAAGAAGAAGAAGGCCTGGAATCCGATATCGTTCAGGTAGGCGATGAAGTGCGTATCCGGACTGGTTCCGGCGGGCAGGCAGGCGCCCCAGACCACGACCACGGTCGCGATCAGCAGGAAGAATGCGGCGGCGCAGAAGAAGATCCGGCTCCACTTGAGCATGGTGTTCTTTTCCTCCTCAGGCGTCAGGTCAGCCGCGACGGTTTTCCTGTCGGTGAGGGAAAGGACGATGAACAGGGTCACCAGGATGATGAAGATGTAACCGGCACGGAACTGGAACGGGACGCCGCCCAGGAAGATCTTGAAGAGGATTCCCAGCGGGAGCGTCGCGATGGCGGTCCAGACGGCCGCACGGCTGGAAGCACGCTTCCACAGCAGGCCCAGGCCGAAGACGATCACGATGCCCGGATAGACGAATCCGGAGTATTCCTGGATGTACTGGAAGGCCTGGTCGAGTCCGCCGAGCAGCGGCTTCACGACGATGATGGCGATCACCAGGGCGACCAGCGAGGTCAGCCGGCCGATGGCCACGAGGCTCTTGTCCTTCGCTTCCTTGTTGATGTACTTCTTGTAGATATCCATCGTGAACAGGGTCGAGGTGGAGTTCAGCATCGAAGCCAGCGACGAGATGATCGCCGCGGACAGGGCTGCGAACGACAGGCCCTTGATCACCGGCGGGGTGAAGTTGCGGATCAGCCAGGGATAGGCGTCATCCGCGACGTTGATGGTACCCTGCAGGCCCGTGAACATTTCGGGATGGATGGAGATGTAGTAGGCGCAGACACCGGGCAGGCAGACGATGAAGGGGATCAAGATCTTCAGGAACCCCGCGAAGACCAGACCCTTCTGGGCCTCGTCGATGCTCTTGGCGGCCAGACCCTTCTGGATGATGTACTGGTTGAATCCCCAGTAGCCCAGGTTCGTGATCCACATCGCACCCACGACCGCGGCGATGCCGGGCACGTTGGCGAAGGCCGCCGCGCCGTGGCTCTCCTGTACGATCAGATGGAAGTGCGAATCCGTCAGGTGCTCGCCGGTGGTGAGATCGGTGTAGAGGTTGTGTACGCCCGTGAAGAAACTGCCGTCACCGACCTGCGAAAGGGCCACCACTGCGGTGACCAGGCCGCCGACGATCAGGAAGACCACCTGCATCACGTCGGTCCAGGCCACGGAGGACAGGCCGCCGTAGATGGAGTAGATACCGGCGATCAGGTACAGGAACAGGATCAGTACCATCCGGATGGATATGGTCATGGTCCCGATCTGCAGGCTGATACCCTGCAGGCCCAGGATCTGCTCGATGGCGATGGCGCCCAGCCAGGCCACGGAGGTAAGGTTCACGAAGATGTAGAGGAACAGCCAGAAGATCGAGAAGGCAAGGCCCACGCCGTCGTTGTAGCGCTCGCGCAGGAACTGCGGAATCGTGAAGATCTTGCTCTTCAGCATGGTCGGCAGCAGGAACTTGCCGACGACGATCAGGGTGATGGCCGCCATGATCTCGTACGCAGCCGTGGCGATGCCGTCGCGGTAACTGGTACCGGACATGCCGATGAACTGCTCGGCCGAGATGTTGGCCGCGATCAGGGAGGCACCCACCGCCCACCAGGTCAGCGTGTTGCCCGCCAGGAAATAATCACTCGCACTCTTCTGAGTGCCCTTCTTGGTCCGTCCGAGGAACAGTCCGAGCGAGACCAGCAGAATCAGGTAAGCCAGCAGGATGACGAAGTCTACGGTATGGAAACCGGACTGGCTTACGGCATTGATGATGTCGTGCATAATGTATTGTGGTTCAAATTACTTTTCCGCTTCTTTCTCGCCATTGATGTCCAGCGTGGAGAAGGCGTACACCGTATTGCTGCGGTAGGTCTCGCCCGGACGCAGGACCGGAGAAGGCCACTCGGGGTGGTTGGGGCTGTCCGGATACTTCTGGGTCTCCAGGCAGATGCCCGCGTGCTTCTTGTAATAGATGCCCTTCTTGCCCTGGACGCTTCCGTCCAGGAAGTTGCCCGTGTAGATCTGGATGCCCGGCTCGTCGGTATAGACCGTCAGCAGGATGCAGCTCTGGGCGGTGTACAGCATGACCGCAGGCTCTGTGATGTCCCGGTGGTTGTTCAGGATCCAGTTGTGGTCGAAACCGTTGCCGTTCTTGATCTGCTCGTCAGCGAAATTGTTGATGTTCACGCCGACATATTCGCCGGAAGTGAAGTCCATCGGGGTACGCGACACGTTGCGGATCTCGCCGGTCGGCATGTAGGTCGCATCCACCGGCGTGAAAGCCAGGGCGTTCATGCGGATGAAGTCCTCGGAGACGCGGTGGTACTCGGGATCGCCCGCCAGGTTGAAGTAGCTGTGGTTGGTCATGTTGATGACCGTGGGCTTGTTGGTCGTCGCCTCATAGCTGATCTGCAGCTGGTTGTCCGGGGTCAGGGTGTAGGTCACATAGGCTTTGACACGGCCCGGGAAACCGCTGTCCCCGTCCGGGGAATCCATCAGCAGCTTCAGCATGGTGTCGTTGTGCTTGACCACCTTGTACACCTTGTACTGCCATCCGTCCGGACCGCCGTGCAGGCAGTGTCCGAAATTGTTCCGCGGCAGCTGGTATTCCTCGCCGTCCAGCGTGAAGCGGCCCTGGTTGATGCGGTTGGCGTAACGGCCGATCGCCGCGCCGAAATCAGAGGCGTTGTTCTCGGGATAATAGTCCTTGATGTTGTCGAATCCCAGCACGACGTCGAGGAAATTGCCCTTGATGTCGGGGACCATCATCGAGACGATGCGTCCGCCGAAGTTCGTGATGCACACTTCCATCCCCTGCTCGTTCTTCAGGGTGTACAGGGCCACTCTCTTGCCCTGGTACCTGTCCTTGAAGGCATTGGGATCCAGGCCGGACAGCGTCGGTTCGGCCTGTTTCGCACAGGAGACGAACGCCAGCGCCACGGCTGCGAATAATACGAATCTTTTCATATAACTGTTCATTGGTTAATTCCTTGCTATCCTACAAATATAAGGATTATTTTCCTGAAATTTTCCCGGCACGCTTCATTCGGCCACGGGAATCCAGACCGCCATTTCGCCGCGTCCCCGGTGCGCCCAGGCGTAGTACGGGATCATCGAGACGCCGTCCGCCTGGATGCGCTCGATGCCGTGCAGGTCTTCCGAACGGGTAAGCTCGAAGTGCGGCGCCGCACTCAGGCTCAGTTCATGGACGGGCTGGTCGTTGTCCGGCCATTCGGCGCAGTACACGATCGGTCCGCGCTCGATGGCGATGCGACCGCGGTCCGCCTCGACGGCCTCGTGGGCGCGCACGACACGCGGCTCCATGTCGAAGTCCAGCTCGACGCTGTCCCCAGGACGCCAGTCGCGGGTGATGCAGAAGTATCCGTGATCCAGTTCAGCGCTGACGGCCTCGCCGTTCACCTTGACGGTGTAGCCCGTCTGAACGTCGTCGGCATAGCTGTACAGGTCGCTCGGGACCACCTGGCCGCGGACCCAGCCCGGAATGCGGAGCTTGAGGGTGAAGGATCCGGCCTTGTTCTCGTCGATGCAGATGGCGGTATATCCTTCCCACGGATAGGCGGAGACCTGCGAAACCGTGACCGGACGGTTCTTCACGCGGGTTTCCATCCGGTCGGAGATGTACAGGTTGACGTACAGCGCGTCGTCCTTGACGGCATAGATGTATCCGGGGACCGACGGGATGAAGCGGCAGATGTTGCTGGGGCAGCAGGCGCAGCCGAACCAGGACTGGCGGGCATGGCGGCCGTCCGAAGCCAGCGGATTGGGATAGAAGAAGGTGCCGCCGTCCAGGCTGACCCCGCTCAGCACGCCGTTGTACAGGGTGCGCTCCAGCACGTCGTAGTACTTGCTGTCCCCGTGCAGCAGGAACATCCGGTAGTTGACATATACGTTGGCGATGGCCGCGCAGGTCTCGCAGTAGGCCGTCGCGTTGGGCAGTTCGTAATTGCGGCCGAAGGCTTCGCCGCTGGAGGTCGACCCCACGCCGCCGGTGATGTACATCTTCTTGGACACGATGTTGTCCCAGATGCGGTCGATGGCGTCGATGTAGGACTGCTCGCCCGTCAGGGCGGCGACATCCGCGACCCCGGAATAGAAGTATCCGGCCCGGACGGCATGGCCCACGGCCTCATCCTGCTCGACCAGGGGCTTGTGCGCCTGGGAGTAGGCGTCGACCCGGGAGGTGCGTCCCCGCATGTCCACGAAGAACTTGGCCTGGTCCAGGTATTTGCGCTTGCCCGTCACGGTGTACAGCTTGGCCAGCGCCATCTCCGCGATCGCGTGGCCGGGGACCAGCTTCAGCTGGCCCTCCTTCGGGCCGACCGCCTCGCAGATGCAGTCGGCATAGCGCATCGCGATGTCCAGGAAGGTACGCTTGCCCGTGGCCTGGTAGTGCGCGATGGCACCCTCCAGCATGTGGCCCAGGTTGTAGAATTCGTGGCTGAGCTCTTCGACCTTGACCCAGCGCTCCGGTCCCGCCCACTCGTGCGGATGCTCGGGATTCTGCGTGCGCGCCGTGTACAGGTATCCGTCGGGCTCCTGCGCCGCCGCCACGATGACCAGCACCGAGTCGATGTACGCCTCCAGTGCGGGATCGGGATAGGTCTGCAGCAGGTAGCTGGCGCCCTCGATGGTCTTGTAAACGTCCGTGTCATCGAACGAGCAGCCGGTCACCTTGAATCCCAGGTTGTGGTCCGCATGCATCTGCTGGGCGGCCCGCTCGAAGTTCAGGTAGCGGCCGGATTCCTCGCATTTGCTGAAAGCCAGCGGGATGGTCACCTCGCGGCTTGCCTGCAGGCGCCCGCCCCAGAAGTCATCCGTCACCTCAACGGCGGTAAACGGCACCGGATCAATCGGATAGCCATGCGAAACGGACTTGCAGGAAACAGCGGTCAGCGCCAGGGAGACAAGGGCACAGAAGAGCAACTTTTTCATCATGGTCGAATCTATGTGTTATTCATGCGAATATAAGAATAATTCGCCTAAAAGACACACAAAAACCTCCCGCTTTCGCAGGAGGTTTCCGCAGGTGGAGATGGCGGGACTCGAACCCGCGTCCAAACAACGCACCAGAGGGCTTTCTACACGCTTATTCTTCCTTTGGTTTTCATCCGTTGCATGAGGGAAGACGCCCTTGACAACGGCCTATCCTCTGAAACTTAAGGGAACGTAGAGGTGTCGGTCCCCCGCATCCGGTTTTCATGATACCCCTGGATCCAGACTGAACCGGCCTAAAGCTGGAGGGATATACGTCAGTGCCGCAGCCTAGGCGGCCCTGATTGATGCTGAATCTCTGAGAGATTAGCAAGCGTACGAATAATTGTAGTTGCCGATTAAGGCTTGAGAGCTGAGATTAACGGGAGGGCCCACGACGCCCGGCGTGCTTACCATCCGACATCGATGCTGTCAAAACCAGAACATCCCCGGATAGTTCGGCAAAGATAATTATTTTTTGCAGGAAAGAAAAATCATTGTACCTTTGCAAGCCACAGTAAGGGCGCATAGCTCAGTCGGTTCAGAGCATCTGCCTTACAAGCAGAGGGTCGGCGGTTCGAATCCGTCTGCGCCCACGAAGAAGGGCCCCGGAAATGATTCCGGGGCCCTTCGTTTTGATAAGCGTTCTGTCGGCTTATTCTTTCGCGAGGCACTTCCAGACCAGGGCGGAGAGGGCGGCACCGACGCAAGGACCTACGAAGAACACCCAGACATCGGCGAGGGCCTGGCCACCGGCGAACAGCGCGGGACCGAAGGAGCGGGCCGGGTTGACGGAGGTTCCGGTCAGGTTGATGCAGACCAGGTGCACGAGGATCAGGGTCAGGCCGATGGCCAGACCGGCCAGGTTGCCGGCTCCCTTCTTCTCGTCAGTCGATCCCAGGACCACCAGCACGAAGATGAAGGTGGCGAGGCACTCGACCAGCAGGGCTCCGCCGACACCGCCGGCATGGGCGACGCCGTTGGCGCCGAGACCGGCCGGATTGGCACCGACGAAGGTGATCCCGAACTCAGGCGTCATCAGCTTGGCAAGGAGCAGCAGGACGGCACCGGCGATGATGCCACCGAGGATCTGGCCGCACCAGTATCCGCAGGCGTCCTTCCAGCTCATGCGGCCGGACAGGGCGACGGCCAGGGTGATGGCCGGATTGATGTGGCAACCGGAAATGCCGCCGATGGTGTACGCCATCGCGACGACGGTCAGACCGAAAGCAATCGCGGTTCCGACGACACCGGCCGGCGTACCGCAGCCGAGGAACATGGCAGTTCCGCAGCCCAGAAGCGTCAGAACGAAAGTTCCGATGCACTCAGCAATGTACTTTTTCATTTTTAAAACAGGTTAGGTTTACTGTATCGTTTAGTTAAGCAAATATAATCATTTTTTTGCGCGATTCACAAAAATATCCTTATATTTGCAGTCCGATTGGAGAGATGCTCGAGTGGCTGAAGAGGCACGATTGGAAATCGTGTGTACCCCAAAAGGGTATCCAGGGTTCGAATCCCTGTCTCTCCGCACAATGCGATCAAACAAAAAACGCCGCACGATAATGTGCGGCGTTTTTGTCATCAGACTGCTACTTGAACCAGGTCGTCAGTTTGTCTTTGGCGTACAGGTAGTAAACCGCCAGTCCGATCCAGCTGGTCAGCAGGACGATGACGCAGGTGATGACCTTACCCACCACGGAGATGGGTTTCTTGAGGATGTCGATGACAGCCAGGACCGCCAGGACGACACCGACAATGTAAACAATTGTGCTAAGCATTGTTGAGTGGATTTAGGGTTAATAATACAGTTAATTATTCTTCTTCTACGAAATTCTCCACCAGGCGGCCGTTGTCAAAGACGTACTGGCCGGTGATATGGCCTTCCTCGTCCCAGTGGATGGCCTGACCGTTCGCCACGTAACCGATGTACTTGCGGTCACGGTCACGCGCCGTGGGCAGCAGATTCCAGTTGGAAAGGACCTTGCGGACCCCGTTCGGCCAGTAGCGGATCAGCGTGCCGACATTGGTCTCCAGGTTGCGGTCCCAATGCCACATCAGCTGGCCGTCCGGTCCCCAGAAGTCCTCACGGCCGGTCTTGCGTCCGTACGCATAGGTCACGACATGCTGCAGGGTACCGTCCTCATAGTAGTCCTTCATCTCCCCGTCCAGCAGGTACGTGCCATCCGGCATGATGCGGGCGCTCCAGGTGGATCTGAGCTTGCGGGTCGGTCTGCCCTTCTTGTTCAGGTAGTAGTCCTTGTACTTCTTCAGCTGGCCTCCCTCGAGCTTCGTCTTCGGCGCCCAGTTCGTTTCGGCGTCGGACCACACCCAGGCCTCGTTGAAGGTGAAGTGCAGGTTGTTGGCGTTGGCCGTCGTCAGCACATGGATCAGGCCGTTGTCGCCCTGGCGCAGGGTCACGTAACCCAGCGAACTGTTCGTGCTGCGGGAAGGGTTGTTGTGCGGCAGTCCGTACGGGATGTTCTTCAACCGCCAGGTCTTGCCGTTGTCCTTCGAAATGGCGACGACAGGCTCGCCTCCCATCTCCCAGCTGTCGGGTGCGGGGATGTTGTATTTCAGCAGGTAGGAGTCCGTGACCAGCAGCAGGTTGCCCGATGCGAGGCGGATCATGCAGGGACGCTGCGCGCTGCCCAGCTGCGGGAAGGGGCTGGCGACACTTTCGGTCCAGGTCGCCCCCCAGTCGCTGGATTCGTTCTGCGGGGTCCAGCCGTCCACGTTGGCGTTCTTGCCGCCGATCGCCAGCAGGTGGCCCTGGTCGTCCAGGGGCACGATGGTCGAATGCCGGCCGCCGGTGCGCCCGCCCATATCGGTCCAGTGGATGCCGTCGTCATTGCTGCGCCAGAGGAAACTCTGGCTGCCGTCCGCGTCGCAGGGGAAATAGATATTGCCGGCGGGATCGGTGAAACCGTTGCTGATTGGCTGGGCCGTATAGTCCGTTGCAGGTTTGTCCAACTGCGGCACGATAAAGGTCCAGTGCGCCCCGTTGTCGGTCGAAGTCGCCACGCGGAACGGGACCCAGTCGGAAATGTTGCGGCCGCCGCCGAAGAAATACAGCTTGGCGCCGTTGCGCCACAGCAGGGCGGACTGGTCATTGTATCCGTGCGTCTCGAAGAAGAGTTCGGGCAGGTCCCACTCCAGCGATCCGTTGCGCAGGCGCGCCTGGATGAAGGTGGTGCGGGGATCGGCCTCGGCCAGCCCGGCCGGGGTGCTGAAGTACACCGCCAGCACGTCGCCGTTCGGCAGTACTTCCAGGCCGGCGGAATGGTTGTGGTAATAGACGCCGTGGTCCAGCCCGGCCAGTTCCCCCAGGTCACGCGGCTGGGCGATGCGGGCCACGTAGGCCGGAGGCGTGGGCAGCGCGATTTCTACATTGAAATACGGCACGTCCGCCTTCGGAGCGGCCTGGGCTTCGGCGGTGCGCTGATGCACGCCGCTCTGGTTGACCGCCACGCCTTCGAAGGGCACGATCTTGAACAGGAAATTCGTGTCAGGATCGTTCCGGTGGGCGGTCATGTAATCGCTCTCGCTGAAATTGTAGGCCGTCACCTCGATGACCTGCTTGGGTGAATTGTCCTGCTCGACGGCCGGCTTGGCCTCCCGGTTGCAGGCGGTGGCAGCGACGACCAGCGCGATCGGCAGTGCCCATGCAAATACGGATCTCTTCATAGGATCAGAAAGAAAAAGTCAACTTACGAAGATAATAAAAAAATCGCATCCGGCCAAGTGCTCATTTCACGACCTTGCCGAACGGGAACAGGGACATCTTGGCCATCTTGAAATGCTGCATGCCCCAGGGAATGCCGACGATGGTCACGCACAGGACCAGCCCGAAAAAGGCGTGGATCAGGGCGATTTCCCACCATCCCAGCAGGATCCACAGCACGTTCATGACCAGCGACAGGCAGCCCGGCTCGTCCGGCCGGTACACCATGTCGCGGCCGAACGGCCACAGGGCGAAGGTACCGAACTTGAACAGCTGCACGCCGAAGGGAATGCCGATGATGGTCAGGCAGATGAGCAGGCCGACCAGATAATAGAACATGGCGACCAGCAGTCCGCCGAGCACCAGCCAGAGAATGTTACCGAGAAATTTCATGCGAAAAGGTTTATCCAGACAAATATACATAAAAAAAGCAGCAAATCATGCGATCTGCTGCCTGTTTGTCGTAGGGACGATCGGGATCGAACCGATGACCTCTTCAATGTGACTGAAGCGCTCTGAACCAGCTGAGCTACGCCCCTATGGGTTTGGGAGTGCAAAGATGGGAATTATTTTTCAATTTCCCAGCATTCCGGACAAAAAAAGAGGCGCGGGATCGCCCCGCGCCTCCTTCCACTTTTTTACTACCTATTAATATCCAGGATTCTGGTATTCGTCCTGGTTCTCGATCAGGTTGATCTCGGCAAGGGGAATCGCACGCAGGTAATGGGTATTCTTGTTGAATCCCTTGACCTGCGGATTGTGGACCAGCTGGGACTCGAAGGCGCGGAAGCGCTTGAGGGTCGTCCAGCGGTTCCACTCGCCGCACAGCTCGCGGGCGTTCTCGTCCAGCAGCAGCTGCTGGTTGACGTCGCCGGCGGCCACGTTCATGCTGTTGTCGTGGTCCTTCTGGGCACGCTTGCGGATGACGGTCAGGCGATCCGCCGCAGCGGCGTTGTTGCCCAGTTTCCACTCGATCTCAGCGGAGATCAGGTAGGTCTCGGCCAGACGGTAGATGATGCAGTCGGCCCAGGTGAAGGGCTTGCCGGGGTTGGATCCGCCGTACATCGAGGTCAGGTCGCCCTTCGCCAGGCTCGGGGCCACACGGCCGATGTAACCGGCATCACCGTAGTTGTCGTAGATGTTGTACGTGGCATAGCGGACCGCATTGCGCACGGCCTGCGGCATGGCGACGCGCTGCAGGGCGATGCAGGTGTCCCCCAGGGCGATGTCGAAGGCGGCGTTCCCGACGCGCGCGGCATCCAGGCCCCAGCGGGCCGCGTCATTGGCGGTCCAACTGTAGACGTTCCCCTTGTTGGGCTTGTTGGCCGTCCAGACGGTGCGGAAATAGGCGTCGAAACGCGTGTCGTTCATGTCCTCGTTGTACAGGTCGATCAGGTACTTGGTCGGCGCATAGTAGGCGTTGCCCTTGGCGCGCGGCTCGACGGTGAATCCGTTCACGTCGGTGGCGTAGCTCTGGGTCAGGCAGTCCATGTACAGGCCGGGGCCGATGTTCGAGGACGAGCTGCTGTTGTTCCAGGTGCACATGTGCTTCCAGGCGCGGTTGAAGTAGTTGCCGCGCGGGTTCAGCGCCGTGATGCTGGAGTGGGTGACCACGAACAGGGCTTCCTTGTTGTCCTTGTTGTTCTTGTCGGCGAAGACCTCGTACGGGCTGTCGTACAGGCCGACGCCCAGCGAGGAGGCGTTGCTGATCAGGTAATCGGCAGCCTGCTTGCCCTTCTGCAGCCAGCCCTGGGCCTCGGCGGCGGAGAGCGCCTTGCAGTTGCCAAGACCGTCGGTATAGGAGGCGTAGGTCGCGCAGGCCTTGGCGTACAGGTGGTAGGCCGCGGCGCGGATCACGTGGCCGGTGACGTTCTGCTTGATGGGCAGATACTTCATGGCGAACTCCAGGTCGGGGAAGATCACATCCTCGTAGAACTCGTTGACGGTGCTCATCGGGAGGACTTTCAGCGGACCGCCGATCTCGTCCTGGGTGAGGTATTTGCCGCCGAAGAACTCGACGATGTTGAACAGGGCGTGGGCGCGGAGGTAGTGCGCCTCGGCGACGAGTACGTTGACTTCCGCCTCGGAAGCGCCCGTGACCTTCTTGGCGTAGGCGATGGCGCCGTTGCAGGCGGACAGGGTGCTGTAGAATCCGTTGTAGGGCTCACCCATCATACCGGTATTGGCGCCGTAGTTGACCAGCGTCGCCACCTGGGCCCAGCCGTCCGTACGGTCGGTGATGGTGCCCCAGATATCGGTCGCGCACTCGGAGAGCGGAACGAAGGTATCTTCGGCCTGTCCGTATACGATGCGGATGAAGTCGAAGTAGCAGTCATTGATCTTCTTGGAGTAGCCGGCCAGGGAAGTCCATTCGTTGTCCGCCGAGGCGGCACCGGGATTGTACTCTTCCAGCGAGCAGGCGCTCAGGCCCAGCAGGACAGCGGCAAATGCGAAAAGAATGATATGTTTTTTCATAACTGCCATGGTTTAGAAAGTGATGTTGATACCGAATACGAACTCCTTGGACAGCGGGGTGTCGTCATCGTCACCGCCCTTCTCCGGGTCGTAATCCTTGAAATACTTGACCTTGGTCCAGATGAGCGGGTCGCTGGCGGTGAAGTACACGCGGGCGCGGCTGATGCCGATGGCATCCGACCAGCGCTGAGGCAGGGTGTAACCCAGCTGGAGGTTCTTGATCTTGATGTAGGAAGCGTCCAGGCGGTTGGCCGCACCGGCGTAGGTGTCGCTGCGCACGGAGTTCGGAGCCGGCCAGCGGGCGCTCTGGTTCTCGGGCGTCCAGTAGTCGCAGATCTTCGGGCTCGGGCTCGTACCGCTCTGCCGGTACCAGCCGGTGATGCCGTAGGACATCATCCAGCCCCAGCGGGCGATCATGTGGACGCTCAGGTCGAAGTTCTTCCAGGTGAAGTTGTTCGTGAAACCGGCGGTCCATTTCGGGGTGTTGTAACCGAGGACCTGGTAGTCGTTCTGGTTGTACAGGTAGTCGATCTGGCCGTTCTCGTCCGGAACGTCCTCCAGCCTGACCTCACCGGGGATGGCGCCGTACTTGGCGGCCTCGGCGGCCTCGGCCGTGCCCCAGATGCCTGCATACTTGTAGTTGTAGTAGGTCTGGATCGGCTGGCCGGGGATTAGGTAGTAGGACCCGAACTGCAGCGGGGTGTCCTGCGTGGTCTTCAGCACCTCCTCGTGGTTGGCCGCGAAGGTGAGCGTGCTGCTCCACTGGAAGTCACGGGTGATGATGTTGCGCGTGTTCAGGGTGATCTCGATACCGCGGTTCAGGGTCTCGCCGACGTTGGCCCACATGCTGAACGGGCTGGAGCCGTAACCGCCCTGGGCATACGGCAGGTTCTGCTTGTACAGCAAGCCCGTGGTGTGGGTGTTGTACCAGTCGAATTCCAGCGCGATGCGGTCGTTGAACAGGCCGAGTTCCAGACCGACGTCCCAGGTGTAGGATTTCTCCCATTCGAGGTTCTTGTTGGCGATGCTCAGCTGGTAGCCGCTGTAGTTGGTGGTCACGTCCTGCATGCCGTAGACGCCGTTGCGGACCAGGTTCTGGGTCGCATAGGCGGAAGCGCCGGCGTTGCCGGTGACACCGTACGAAGCACGCAGCTTGAGGTTGGAGATCTGGCGGATATCCTGCATCCAGGGCTCGTCACTGACGCGCCACGCCACGGCACCGGCCGGGAACACGGCCCACTTGTGGCCTTCGGCCAGCAGCGACGCACCGTCGGCGCGGGCGCTGATCGTGGCGATGTACTTGCCCTTGAAGCTGTAATTGACTCGGCCGACGTAGGACATCATCTGGGTCCCGGTGTATCCGGAGGAGATCTGCGGCGTGCTGGTCGCGGCCGCCAGGTTGTAATAGGAGTAGATGTCGGCGTCGTATCCGTTGGCGATGGCCTGCGACTGCTCGGTCTGGTTCTTGGTCCACTCGGCGACGGCCGTGACGGTCAGGTTGTGGTCGGAGGCAATCGTCGTGTCGTAGGTCAGGATGTTCTGCCACTTGTAGTTGTAGGACATCACGTTGCGGGCCTGGGCCTGCACCTGCGCCCACTCGAGGCCCTGGTAGGACCGGTTACCGGTGTAGATGCCGGTCTTGGCGTTGCTCAGGTAGGCGCCGAGGACGCTGCGGAACGAGAGGCCCTTCAGCGGGGTAATCTCGACATATCCCTGCGGCGTCAGCGAGAGGGTCTTGATGTTGTTGGCGTACTGGCCGGGTTCGAGGTCGGCGATCGGGGACAGGTCGGAGGTTCCCTCGATGGGGAAAGGATTCACGACGCCGTTCTCGTCATACGGGACGCCGAGGGGCACCATGTTCAGGACGCGGTTCCAGACGCGGCTGTTGCGCCGGTCCGTATTGCCGTACATCGCGTAGAGGTTGATTCCGTATTTCAGCCACTTGTTGGCCTTGAAATCCAGCTTGGTACGCACGGAATACCTTTTCAGGCGGTCGTTCAGGGTGATACCGTTCAACTCGTAGTAGCCGATGGACATGTAGGCGTCCAGGCGGTCGTTGGAGAAGGACGTGGACAGGTTGTAGTTGTCCGTGGTTCCGGTCTGGGCCAGCTGCTTCCACCAGTCGACCCACTGTCCGGCGTCGATGGCCTTCTGGATCTGGGTCGTGAACAGGTTCGCGTCCGAGGTGTACTCACCGCCGTTCTGCATGGCCAGGCGGCGGAAATCGATGAAGTCCTGGCCGGTGTTGATGGCCGGGAAGGAGACGATCTTGTTGATGCCGTGGTAGCCGTCGAAATTGACGGAGAACTTGCCCTTGGACGGGTTCTTGGTCGTGATGATGATAACGCCGTTCGCACCCGCGGAACCGTAGACGGCCGTGGAGGAAGCGTCCTTCAGGACCTCGACGGAAGCGATGTCCGCCGGGTTCAGTTCGCTGTAGGATCCCTCCATGCCGTCGATGATGAACAGCGGCGTGTTGCTTCCGTTGATGGAGCGGTTGCCGCGCAGGACCATGTTGACGCCGGCGCTGGCATCACCGGTCGTACGCGTGATGTCCAGACCCGCAACCTGGCCCTGGAGGGCCTCCATGACGTTGGAGGTGGGGCGTTTGATGATTTCCTCGTTGCGGACCGAAGCGACGCTGCCCGTCAGGTCGCGCTTGCGCATCGTGCCGTAACCGATGAAGACGACTTCGTCAAGAAGCTCGGAGTCGGACGCCATCGCCACATTGACGACGGCGCGGCCGTTGACCGCCACTTCCTGGGTTTTGTAGCCGAGCAAGGTAAATACCAGTGCTCCGTTGGAGGGTACGCTGATGGAGTATTCTCCGTCAGCCGCAGTGGTCGCATAGCGGTTCGGCTGTCCCTGCACCTGGACCACGACGCCCGCGAGGGGCTCGCCGTTGGCCTGGTCGGAAACGGAACCTTTGACCTGGAGGTCCTGCGCCTGTGCAGACAAGGCACCGGCCAGCAGAAGCGCTCCTACCGCCAAAAAGAAACGAATGCTTCGCATAAAAAAGGTTTAAATTATTAGGTTAAAATGAAGTGTCATCAATTCTCGACACAAATATATCAAAACTTTTCCTTTTCGCAAGGAAAAACAAGCAAAATAATGCCAAAACGAAAAAAACCGAAAGAAAAATAAAACAGACCGGTTACTTCAGCCACCGGTCCGCGAAACGCAGGTATTGCTGCCAGTCCCAGCCGGTCATGCCGTGCGCGCCGCTGCGGACGTGGTAGGCGATGCGGCCCTCCTGCAGGGGCGTGTCCGCCGCGGGGAACTCCTCCCCCACCAGGCCCCGGTATCCCAGCCGTTCATACACCGGACTGGCCGCCCGGGCGGAGAGGAATTCGCCCCGGGGATCGCTCCAGTCGTCTTCGCTGGCACTGGCGACGTACAACGGACGGGGTGCGATCAGCGCGAGGATTTCGTGCTGGTCGAAGGGCAGGCTGTCCTCGTCGGAACGGTACTTGCGGAAGGACGGGCTGAACCACTGGGGACTGTACTGGCACACCGCGGCCAGGGTCTCCCCGATCCGGCGGCGGGACAGGGCCGCCCCGCAGCAACCGGAATCATTCGAAACCGCCATGGCGAAGCGCGTATCCGACGCAGCGGCCCACAGGGCCACTTTTCCGAGGCGGGAATGCCCGATGACCGCGACTTTCCGCGCGTTCACGGCCGGGTCCGTTTCGAGGTAGTCCAGCGCCCGGCTGAGCCCCCAGGCCCAGGCGGCCACAGTCCCCCACTCCCCTTCCACGGGACGTTCGCGCTCTTCTGCGTACCCGAAGGGCAGCACGCCGTTCACGCCCGCCTTCGACTTGTCCAGCGCGATGTCTTCGTACGCGACGGTCCCCAGGGCGTATCCGGTGCGCAGCACCGTCTCCGCCGGCCAGACGTCGTCCGCCCCGAAAGTCAGGCCCAGGAAAGCCGGAGCGGGACGCCGGACGCCGTTCGGTATCCACAGCGTCATGTCGAAAGCCACGGATTCGTCCGCCGTCAGGTAGATGCGGACCCGCTTGGCGGTCGCCAGTCCGCCGAAAGCGGCGGGGTCCGTCGAGAGGACCCGGAAATGCTCTTCCCGGGGACGTGCAGGCATGCGCCCGTACATCTCGCGCTGGGCCAGTTCATAGATTCCGGCGCGGCGCTTCTTCCACTGCCGGGCATTCCGCACCGCGTTGCCGTCCTCATCCACCAGCGGATCCGGCAGGGTGTACGCGGGGATCTTCCCCTCGTCGTAATTGGCAATCTGGAAATAATTGATCCGTTCCGCGATGGGCGGATCGGCATCGATGCTCCGGTCCAGCCGGACGGCGATCACGCTGATGTCGCTGCCGTCCACGCCCAAGCCGCGCAGCGTGGCGCGGGTGCCGTTCTGGGTGAATCCCACCTTCCCGCCGCCCAGCTTCCAGGCTTCGACGACCCGCAGGCCGGGACGCAGCGGCGGAAGCGCAAACGAATCGTACGCCGCTCCCGCATGCAGCCAGAGGTAGATCACGTCCCCCTTGTGGCAATATCCCCACTTCCCGTCCTCGGGCTGCCAGGGGCCGCCGACGGTGCCGTAGATGGCGTCAGCGTAGCGCCCGATCCAGGTCCCGAGGGCGCTCAGGCGCTCGTTCACCGGCCCGGGAATGCGCCCGAAACGGTCCGGACCGACATTGATGCAGTAACACATGTTGCGGACCATGCAGTCCGCCAGCAGGCGCTTCATCTCATCCAGGGGCAGAAGCAGCGCGGGATCCTCCATCGAAGCGGAATAGCCCCAGGCGGGACTGGCGAGGATGTCGGTCCGGCCGGCCGCGGGCGCGATGGTGAAGCACTTCTCCACGAGGCCGTTGCGTATGGGGCCGGTCACGGGCTGGATGCCCTCCTCATTGCGGAAATCCCCCATCCAGCCGCTGCGGCTGTTGGTGATGACGTCCGGCTGGTACTTGCGCACCATGCCCATCAGGCCCAGCGCCTTCCCATCCCCGTCCCGTTCGGTGTACGCCCCGCCGAGGGGCCATTCGTTCGCCGGATCCAGGTACAGCCCGGGCTCCCAGAAAAACGCGGCGTCCGCGTCGTGATTGCGCTGGCCCAGCCATCCCCCGTCCCAGAAGATCAGGTCGATCCGGCCATAGCGGGTGACGATGTCCCGGGTCAGGCTGTAGAGTTCCTCCTTCAGCACCCGCGCATTGGCCTTGTGCGCGGGATCGGTGACGTATCCGAAACGGTTCCGGGCGCAGTCCTCGCCCGTCACGTCGTAGTAACCCGGGTAACGCCAGTTGATCAGGGTCTTGTACACGCCCACCCGCAGTCCGGCCTCCCGGCAGGCGTCGGTCATTTCGCGCAGGAAATCGCGCCCGTGCGTCCGCATGGAGTTGAAATCGTTGTAGGACCCGTCAAAGAGCGCGTAGCCGTCGTGGTGCTGGCTGGTGAAGGTGACGTAGCGGGCCCCGAGCCGCTTCGCCAGCGCCGTATAGTCGGCCGCGTCGAACTGCGAAGCGTCGAAGTATTCCTCCCCCGATTCCGGCCGCGAAAGGGCGGCGTACTCCTCCGGCGGAATGCCGTTGTTCTCCTGATACCACTCCCCTTTGGCCGGTCCCGCGTACAGGCCCCAGTGGATGAACAGGCCGATTTTCCCTTCGGCCATCCAGGCCAGCTTGCCATAGGGCTGCATGCTGACTCCGTACTGGGTCTCGATCTCGCGGGAAGGATACACGAAGGGATCCGGCGCGGCCTGCGCGCCCGCCAGCTGCATGGCGGCGACAAGGGTAAGGAGGCAGATGCGTACTTTCATTTTGTTTCGTTTGACCGTCACAATCCCCGGGCGGCACTGATGCCCGCCAGGGCGCCGGTACAGAATGCGCTCTGGAGGTTGTAGCCGCCGGTATCGGCGTCGATATCCAGCACCTCGCCGCAGAAGAACAGACCGTCCACCACGCGCGAGGCCATCGTCTTGGCCACCACGTCTTCCGTGGAGACGCCGCCGGCGGTGACCACCGCCCGCTCGTAACCGACGAATCCGTCCAGGTCGAACTTCCAGGCTTTCAGCGCCTTGGCGATGTCCGTCAGGTTGATCCAGACCTTGCTCTGGTCGCGGCCCTTGCGCTCCAGGGTGATGATCTCCGGATGCAGGGCGCGGAAGGCCGGGATCAGTTCCCAGGGCATCAGTTTGCCCAGCAGGATGCGGCATTTCTCCTTCTCGTGCAGCCGGGCGCTGCGCGGATCCTTGTCCACTTCGGTCCACAGCGCGTGCACGCGCGTCGTCAGATCCGTCAGGTCCACACCGGGCTTGAGGTCCAGCACGAGGGCGGCCCGCGAACCGTTCACCATCGACTTGACCGCCTTGCGGCTGAGCTGGAATCCGACCGGTCCCTCGATGCCGCCGTCGGTGAAATCGATGTCCCCGAACTCGCTGCCGGACTCGATCCCGTCGACCAGCAACTGGACGCCGACGTTCTTCAGCTGGATCCCGCAGAGCGCCTGCCCCGTTTCGGTCAGCGGCGTTTCGCGCGGAATGTGGCCTTTGCACTGCGGCTGCGGAGCTTCCGGAGCGTCCGTCCGCTTGTACCCGGCCGGCACCAGCGCGGTCAGGCTGGGGAAGGTCGGGGTGAGGCGGTGGCCCAGCCTTTCCGCCCAGCGCAGCCCGTCCCCGGTGCTGCCGGTGCCCGGATAGCTCAGCCCGCCGGTCGCCACCACCAGGCGCGTACAGCTGTGGCTGCCACCGTCCGCGCAGTCCACCGAGAATCCCTTCGCGGTCGCATTGACCGCCGTCACGCCGCACTCGGTGAGGATTTTCACCCCAACGCTCAGGCATGCATTCACCAGCGTATCCACCACGTCGGAGGCATGGTAGCTGGCCGGGAAAGCCCGGTCGCCGCGTTCCACGACCGTCCGCATGCCGAAGGCCTCGAAGAAGTCCACGACGGCCTCCGAGGGCAGGTTGTAGAAGGCCGGCTTGACAAAGGAGGACTTGGAGCGGATGTGGGTGCAGAAGTTGTTCCAGTCCTTCACGTTGGTAAAATTGCAGCGGCCCTTGCCCGTGATCATGATCTTGCGGCCCGGGCGCGGCATCCGCTCAAGGACCGTCACCTGCAGGTCCCGGCCGGCATCCGCGGCGCTTCGGGCGGCGAAATACGCCGCCATCAGGCCGGAAGCCCCGGCGCCGATTACGATGATGTCCGCTTTCATTCCTCGACGCTCAGGTTAAACGGGGCGAAAGGCAGGGAGCGGTCCGCAAGGTTGCCGGGCACGAAATCGCCCCAGCCGTACCGGACTTCGCAGATCCGGAACACGTCCGGACTGGAAATGACGAGCGCATGGCGCTGGAAATCGAACTGGACGTCCCGCACAGGATAGAAACGGCCGTCCTCGCCGCAGACCTCCAGCCCCTCGATGCCGTGAATCTGGCGCAGACCCATCTCACATTGCGTGCACTCGACCCGGACGGCACGATCGTCCGCGATCCGGTAGGCACGCAAGGCCACGGGACTCTCGCAGGGCAGGTCGGCATATCCGTACTGGCGGGCCAGCGCCAGGCCGGCCAGGCGGTTTCCGACGGGCTGTTTGCGCGAAGGGTGGATGTTATCCCACTCATGAGGCAAAGCCAGGTCGTTGGTCACGACGATACCGGCATTGGGGATGCGTGCGGCGGCCTCATGCTGGGCGGCACGCAGTCCGGCGGCATGTCCGTTCTGGCCTTCGTTGCCATAGAAGCAGGGAGCGATCTCCACCTCGTAGAAAGGCAGCGAGGCGTCGCCGTCGCCCCAGATCCGGCGCCAGACCTCCACCATCTTCACCAGCCGGTCGGCATAGCTGTCCTCCTGCCGGGGATTGTTGGTGCCGATCTCGTATCCGACATTGCTGCATCCCTGGTAGAAGATGAACCCCTTGACGGTCCATCCGGCCAGGGGCGAGAGCATCGCATTGTACATCAGCGTCGGGCGCAGGGCCGGCCGCATCGCGGACATGCCCGCGGGGCTGAGGTCCACGTCCGGATAGCCCTGCAGCGCATCGCCGGGCATCCAGCTCTCCACGCGGGATCCGCCGTAGGCGCAGACCACCACGCCGACCGGGACGTCCAGCACTTCGTTG
Organism: Bacteroidales bacterium; assembly: GCA_017454335.1. Taxonomy (GTDB): domain Bacteria; phylum Bacteroidota; class Bacteroidia; order Bacteroidales; family UBA932; genus Cryptobacteroides. The sequence continues at coordinate 20,560 of JAFTDE010000001.1, forward strand.
AGCTTGAGGGCGAAGAAATACGCCGTGGCGCTCATGGCCGGCCGGGTGGCGGGGTCCGCCCCGTGCCACACCCCCACGACATCCCGCGCCGGGGTTTCGCTCTGCAGTTTGGGCAGCTGGAAAATGCGGATCTTCTCCCGCATCGGAGCGGCCGTCAGCACATCCAGGTAATTCTCGACAGGGGCGTTCCGGTAACCGCTCAGGGGCATTTCCATGTTGCTCTGCCCGCCGGCCAGCCAGACCTCGCCGATCAGCACGTCGCGGATGACGAGATTCCCGCCGTCCCCGGAAATCCGGACCTCGTACGGACGGTACGAGGCGGCCGGGGTCTGCACGGACGTCCGCCAGATGCCGTCGGCGTCCGCCCGGGCGGTATAGCTGCGGCCGTTCCACGAAGTGGTGACGGACACCCGGGCGCCCGGGGAGGCGAAGCCCCAGAGCGTCGCGTTGCTGTTCTGCTGCAGGACCATGCCGTCGCTGCAGGGCTGCTTGACGGAAAGTTTGGCGTGGACGGCCAGGCACGAGAGCGCCAGGACGGCCACGAAAAGGAGTCTTTTCATATCGAAACGGTTAAAAGTCAGCCATACGGGAAACGGGCGCCACATCCAGGGGCGTACGTTCTCCTGCAAGATAGTGATAATATCCGGCAATCGCAATCATCGCGGCGTTGTCCGTGGTGAATTTCAGCGGCGGCAGGAAGGTCCGCCAGCCACGCCGGCGCCCTTCGGCTTCGATGCGGGCGCGCAGGCCGCTGTTGGCCGAGACGCCGCCTCCGATGGTGACGTCGCGGATCCCGGTCTGGCGTGCCGCCAGGACGAGCTTGTCCATCAGGATGTCGATCAGGGCTTTCTGGAAGGAGGCGCAGAGGTCTTCCTTGTTGTTTTCCAGGAACTGCGGGTCCTTCGCCATCTCGTCCCGGACAAAGTACAGCAGCGAAGTCTTGATGCCGCTGAAACTGTAGTCCAGCCCCGGGATGTGCGGTTTGGCGAAGCGGAAGCGCTTCGGGTCGCCCTGCGCGGCCAGCCGGTCGATGACCGGGCCGCCGGGGTATCCCAGGCCCAGCATCTTGGAGCATTTGTCGAAAGCCTCGCCCACAGCGTCGTCGATGGTCTGCCCCAGGATCTCGTACTCCAGCGGACCGTTCACGCGGACGATCTGCGAGTTCCCGCCGGACACCAGCAGGCACAGGTACGGGAACGAAGGTTCCTGCACCGGGACCTCCGGCTGGCGGATGAAATTGGCCAGGATGTGCCCCTGCAGGTGGTTCACCATCACGATCGGGATGTCCAGCGCCACGCCCAGCCCCTTCGCGAAGGAAGTGCCCACCAGGAGGGATCCCAGCAGGCCCGGACCGCGGGTGAAGGCGATGGCCGTCAGGTCCGCAGCCTGCACGCCTGCGCGGGAGAGCGCTTCGCTGACCACCGGAACGATGTTCTGCTCGTGCGCCCGCGAGGCCAGTTCCGGCACCACGCCCCCGAAGGCGCGGTGGACGTCCTGGCTGGCGATGACGTTCGACAGCAGCCACCCGTCGCGGATGACGGCGGCGGAAGTGTCGTCGCAGGAAGACTCGATGCCCAGAATCAGATCTGCCATAAACAATGCGTTTCAAGGGCAAAATTAGCAATAAAATATGAATATTTTACTAAATTTGTAGATTGGCTATTTGCACGCCTTATCGAGAAGAAACTTCATATCGGTGCGCGTATCGCGGGATTGGTCCTGGTGCTGGTCCTGAGCGTCGTGCTGTTCCTGGAAACCCCGCAGGGGCTGACCTGGGTGGGCCAGCGCGTCATGGACCGCCTGAAGGACGTCCTGCCGGGCAAACTGCACTTCACCACCGCCCAGGTCTCCTTCAATTCCATACACATCAAGGACGTGTATTTCCTGGACGAGCATCCCTATACCGAAGACCGCTACGGACGCGGCTGGGCGCCCGTGGACACCCTCTTCCATGCCGGCGACATCTACGCCACCTTCACCCTGCGCGGCCTGCTGTCCCGTTCCGGACTGGAAGTCTCCCGCGTCAAGCTGCTGGACGGGGCGTTCAATTTCGTCACCGAACCCGGCGAGCGGTGGAAATCCAACATCGAGCGGATCCTGCAGGTCGAACCGCAGGAAGAGCAGGCCGGACTTCCCGAACTGCTCGTCCACAAGGTGGAGATCGGGAATTTCCATTTCACGATGCGCAGTTTCGACACGCTGCGGGCCCCGCACCACGGCATCGGCATCAACTGGGAGGACCTGGACATCGTCGCGAACATCCAGGCCAACAGCCTGCGGATCAACGAAGGCATCATCACCGGCAACGTCCCGCACATCGACCTGCGCGAGAAGAGCGGCTGTGAGATCGAGAACATCGAGGGGGTCGTGCGCATCGGCGGCGGACTGGTCCGCATCACCGATTTCATCCTGCAGGACGCCTTTACCGACCTCCGCCTGCCCATCGCCGCCCTGAGCTTCCGGAACAGCGACGATTTCGCCGACTTCATCAACAAGGTCAACCTGGACATCTCCTTCGCCCCCTCCCGCATCGGCTGGCAGACGGTCAAGTATTTCGCGGACGCCCTGCCGCAAAACCAGCTGCTGGCGGACATCCGCTCCGGATCCGTCCAGGGCCCCGTCTCCGCCCTGGAAATCCACGGTTTCGACTTCCATGACCGCAACAGCGACGTCTCCGCCCGGGCCAGCGTGGACATCACCGGCCTGCCGGACCTGCCGTCCACCCTCTTCGACATCCAGCTCGACAACGCTTCCATGACCTCCCGCGGCTTGAGCACCCTGCTGAGCGGCTTCTCCGAAGGCAAGCCCGTGGACCTGAGCAACATCGCGCCCCGGATGCAGCTGGTGGCCAGCGGCAGCGCGTACGGCACGCTGAATGCCCTGCAGGCGCACGGGACCGTCGACGCCGGGGGCGGCACGGCCCTCGCCGACCTGCTGCTGACGAACCTGATCACGCCCCGGCCGATCGGGCTGAGCGGCAGCCTGGCCGTGAACGAACTCGACCTCGCCCGCGTGCTGGGGATCGAAGCCCTGGGCCCCTGCAGCGCCCGGGCCTCCCTGTCGGCCACCCTGCAGGACAAGGGGCTGCCGACCTTCACGCTGGATTCCCTGTGCGTGGACCACATCACGGCCCTGGGATACGACTACCACGACATCGACCTGGCCGGCGCTTATGACGGGACGGTTTTCGACGCCCGGGCCCTTGCCGACGACCCGGCGCTGGGACTGCTCTTCGAAGCCTACTCCGAGCAGACCCCCGACGGAACCCTGTACCACCTGGACGCCACGCTGGACCGTGCCGACCTGCAGGCCCTGCAGCTGGACAAGCGCGGCACTTCCCGGGCCAGCATGCAGGCGGTCGCCTCGCTGCTGCAGACCGGGGACGGCGCGATGAACGGCGAAGCCACGATCAGCGGGCTGGTGCTGGAGAATGACAGCGGAGCGCACGACATCGGGGAAATCCATGTCGGCCTGCAGCGGGACTCCACCACCGAGCAGATCCAGCTGCAGTCCGGATTCCTGGACGCCCTGTTCTCGGGATCCCGGAGCATCACGGACCTGGCCGCCCAGATCCAGAACCTGAGCGTGCGGAAAGAACTCCCCGCCCTGTTCCCCAGCGACAATACCCTTCCGGAATGCCCCGGAGACTACAACCTGGACCTGTCTTTCAAGGACAGCCGGGAACTGCTGGCCTTCATCCTGCCGGGGCTGTATATCGCCGACGGCAGCGACGCCGCCATCCGCATCGGCGGACAGGGATCCCTGACGGGCTGGATCAACTCCCCGCGGCTGGCCTTCGGCAGCAACTACCTGCGCAACGCCCGGGTGGACCTGGACAACGGCGGCGACGCCTTCAACCTGGCGCTGGGCGGGAATGAACTCAACGTCGGCGGACTGCGCATCCGCGACAGCCGCCTGGACGCCCGCCTGAAAGACAACGGCTTCGGCGCCAGCTTCGGATACGACAGCATCGACGGCCTGAGCGAATTCGGCAGCATCCGCCTGGAGGGCGAAATGATGCGGGACGAACAGGATTCGCTGCTGGTCACCGTACGTCCGCGCCACTCGGAACTGGATCTCAAGCAGTCCACCTGGACCATCGAGGATTCGGAAATCCAGCTGGCTTCGGCCCATACCCAGTTCAACAATTTCCGCATCAGCAGCGGCACCCAGTTCCTCTCCGTCAAGGGCGGCATGGGCCCCGCCTGCACCGACACGCTCGCCGTCGGGCTGTACAACCTGGACGTCAGCCTGGCCAACTATTTCCTGGCCCAGGATTACGGCATCCAGGGCATCCTGAACGGACAGGGCTACCTCTTCTCGCCGGTCGGCGAACAGCTCCAGCTGCAGGGCACGGTCCTGTGCGACTCCCTGCAGGTGGGCAACAGGCGCATCGGCTCCCTGCGGCTGGGCACGCACTGGGACGACGAGCAGAAACAGCTGGTCTCCTACCTGCGCAACACCCTGAACGACCGGGAGTCCATCGACATGGACGCCATTTACAAACCCCGCACCCGCGAACTGGACCTGAAGGCCATTTTCGACCAGCTGGAACTCGGCGCCGCCGCACCCTTCCTGGCCTCGACCCTGAGCGAACTGGACGGGCATCTCTCGGGTGACGTCCACGTGACGGGGCCGATGGACGCCCTGCGCATCGAGAGCGACAACGCCCAGCTGGAGGACGTCCTGGTCCGGGTGGCATTCACCAACGTCCCCTACACCATCAACGGTCCCCTGCGCCTGGACGACAACGGCATCCACCTGCGGGACCTGCGCATCAGCGACCACCGGGACGGATACGGAACGCTGTCCGGCAGCATCCGGCACAAATCCTTCCGGGACATCCGCCTGGACGCCCGCCTGTACATGAGCGAAATGGCCGTCCTGGACAAGCCGGACACCGGTGACGGGCTCTCCGGAACCCTGTTCGCCTCGGGTTCGGCCGGCCTGCGCGGGCCGCTGGACGCCCTGGTCATCGATGCGGACATCAGTACAGCCAAGAACGGCGACGTACGCCTCCCGCTGTCCTCCGCAGCCAACGCGACCAACAGCGACATCCTGACCTTCGTCCAGGAGGCGGAGGAGAAAGACCCGTACGAGCAGATGATCGCCACCACGCAACAGCAGCAGAAGAGTCCCGGCAACACCACGATCAAGGCCCGCGTGAACATCACGCCGGAAGTCCAGGCCCACCTGGACATCGACAAGGCCGCCGGCAGCACCCTGAGCGCCTACGGCAACGGCATGGTGGACCTGGACATGCAGACCAGCCTCAAGCAGATCCAGCTGAACGGCGGATACACCCTCAGCGGCGGAAACTTCAACTTCGCCGTCCCGGGCGTCACCGCCAAGAACTTCGACATCAAGGAAGGCAGCACCATCGGTTTCGGCGGCGACGTGATGGACACGCACCTGGACATCGACGCCGTCTATACCGTGCGTGCGTCGCTGGCCCCGCTGATCAGCGACTCCACCTCGGTCAGCACCCGCCGCAACGTCCTGTGCGGCATCCACATCCAGGACCGCGTCGCCAACCCCGAAGTCTCCTTCTCCATCGACATCCCGGACCTGGATCCCAGCGCCCAGAGCAACGTCGACTCCGCCCTGGATTCCGAGGACAAGGTCCAGAAGCAGTTCGTTTCGCTGCTGCTGCTGGGCACCTTCCTGCCGACCGAGTCGTCCGGGGTCATCAACAGCAACAGCATCCTCTACTCCAATGTCAGTGAGATGATGGCCAGCCAGCTGAACAACATCCTGCAGCGGCTGGACGTCCCGCTGGACCTCGGATTCAACTACCAGCACAACGAAGGGGGCACCGACATCTTCGACGTGGCCGTGTCCACCCAGCTGTTCAACGACCGCGTGCTGGTCAGCGGATCGGTCGGCAACCGCAAATACAGCAACGCGGGCGGAGCGAACGGCAACATGGTCGGCGACCTGGACATCCAGATCAAGCTGGACAAGCCCGGGCAGCTGCGCCTGGACCTGTTCTCCCATTCCGCGGACGAGCTGACCAACTACCTGGACTACTCGCAGCGCAACGGCGTCGGCCTGTCCTACCAGCGGGAGTTCAACAATTACCGGGAATTCTTCCGCTCGCTGTTCAGTTCCAAGGAGAAACGGGAAGAGATGAAGGCGAAGGAAGCGGAGCAGGAAGCGGAAAAAGTCGTCATACAGATCACGGAATGAGCACGGGAAAACTCTATCTCATCCCCGCGCCCCTCGGGGACAACGATCCGGCGGAAGTGATTCCCGCCGGCGTACTGGCCATCCTGCCGGCGCTGCGCTGCTTCGTCGTCGAAGAGCTGCGCACAGCCCGCCGTTACCTCTCGCGGGCCGGACTCAGGGGGCACATTGACGAACTGCGCCTGGTGGAGCTCAACGAGCACACCCTGCCGGCGGAGGTCGAGCAGATGGCCTCCCTGTTCGAAGACGGGCAGGACGTCGGACTGGTGACCGAGGCCGGCCTGCCGGCCGTGGCCGACCCCGGCGCGGCCCTGGTGGCCCTGTGCCACCGCCGCGGCATCGAGGTGGTTCCCCTGACGGGTCCCTCCTCCCTGATGCTGGCCCTGATGGCCTCGGGCCTGAACGGACAGTCCTTCGCCTTCTGCGGATACCTCCCGGCCAAGACGGACGAGCGCCGCAGCGCCATCCGTGCCATCGAAAAACAGTCTGCCGCCCACCGGCAGACCCAGATTTTCATCGAAACCCCCTACCGCAACGACGCCCTGCTCTCGGACCTGCTGCAGCAGCTCGGCCCGGCCACGCGCCTGTGCGTCGCGGCGGATCTCACGTTAGTAACCCAGTTTGTCCGGACCCTGCGCGTGGACCAGTGGCGCCGCAGCGGCACGGTCATCGGCAAACGCCCCTGTGTTTTTTTGATCTTAGCTTCATGAACGCAACTTTAGAACTCTGCGGGATGTCATTCAAAGCCTTTCACGGATGTCTTCCGGAAGAACAGAAATATGGCAACCGCTTCCTGGTGGATTTCCGCTGCGAATACGACATCGAGCGCGCCGCCGCGTCGGACAAGCTGTCCGACACCCTGGATTTCAACGAGATCTTCCGCCTGGTGGACACCGAGATGCGGATCCGTTCCTCGCTGCTGGAGCACCTCGCCCGGCGCATCGCGGACCGCGTCCAGGCCGTCCATCCCGAGATCGTTCACCTGGAAATCAAGGTGATGAAACTGGATCCGCCCCTGGCCGGTCCCACCTCCTGGTCCGCCGTAACGGTCAAGCGATGAAGATCGCCCTGCTGACCCTCGGGTGTAAGCTCAATTACGCCGAAACGTCCACCTACGAACGCGGTTTCCGCGACGCAGGCCTGGAAGTCGTGCCCTGGAACAAGGGGGCGGACATCTACCTGGTGAACACCTGCTCGGTGACCCAGACTTCGGACGGCAAGTCGCGCAACCTGATCCGGAAAGTCCACCGGATCAATCCGGAAGCGCTGATCGTCGTGACGGGCTGCAGCGCCCAGCTGCGCCGCGCCGAGATCGAGGCGATCGAAGGCGTGACGCGCGTGTTCGGCGCGACGGAGAAATCCCGGGTGGTGGCGGAGACGCTCGCCGCGGCCGGAATCGGCGCCGCGGACGCGCCCGCCGGTTCCGGCGCCGTATTCGGCGCGTACAGCACGGGCGAACGTACGCGCTCGTTCCTGAAGGTGCAGGACGGATGCGACAACCGCTGCGCGTACTGCACCGTGCCGTACGCCCGCGGCGGCAGCCGCAACGTCCCCATCGAAGAACTGCTGTGCCAGGCCAGGAAGATCGCCTCCGAAGGCGTGAAGGAAATCGTCCTGACGGGCGTCAACACCGGCGATTTCGGCCGGACCACCGGCGAATCCTTCCTGGACCTGCTGCAGGCCCTGGAAAAGGTGGAAGGAATCGAGCGTTACCGCATTTCCTCGATCGAACCGAACCTCATCACCGACCCCATCGTGGACTGGATCGCCTCGGGAACCAAATTCCAGCCCCACTTCCACATTCCCCTGCAGACCGGCTGCGACGAGTTGCTCGCCCGGATGGGCCGGCGCTACGACACGGCCTTCTTCGCCGCCCGGCTGGACTACATCCGCTCGCGGATGGAGCGTCCCGGGGCGCCGAAGGTCTTTTTCGGGATCGACGTGATGGCGGGACTCCCGGGCGAGACCGACGCCCTCTTCGAGAGGACCCATGCCTTCCTGCGGGATGTCGCACGTCCCGCTTTCATCCACGTATTCCCCTATTCCCGCCGTCCGGGCACCCCGGCGGCCACCATGCCCGACCAGGTCCCGGACAGCGTCAAGAAAGCGCGCGTCGCCGCGCTGGAAACCCTCTGCGCCGAGCTCCACGTGGACTTTGAACGCGCCAACCGCGGCATCCCGATGCAGGTGCTGTTCGAATCCAAGGAGCAGGGCGGCATGATGGGCGGTTACACCGGCAACTACCTCCGCGTCACCCGCCCCTACGACCCCGCCCTGGTGGGCCGCATCACCGATATCATCTACTGACATGCGTACAAGAATCCTCCTTCTCCTGCTTCCCCTGCTGGTCGCCTGCACGACGAAACCCGCGGTGGAAAAGCCCCGGGTGCTGGTCAGCACCGACATCGGCGGCTCGGACGCCGACGACAAACAGTCCTTCACCCACCTGATGATGATGACCGACCGTTTCGACCTCGAAGGGCTGGTCTCCACGCCCGGCGGCGGCAGCGGCGACGCGGACGAAATGTTCCGGATGATCGATGTATTCGAACAGGATTACCCCCGGCTGAAAGCCGCCTATCCCGGCCTGATGGCTCCGGACGAACTCCGCCCGCTGGTCAAGCGCGGATTCAAGGGCTCGGTCCCCTTCCAGGGCTACGGAACGCCCACGGAAGGGTCTGAATGGATCATTTCCTGCGCCCGCAAGGACGACAGCCGCCCGCTGTGGGTGCTGGTCTGGGGCGGACTGTCCGACCTGGCCCAGGCCCTGCACGACGCACCGGACATCGCGGAGCGGATCCGCGTCTATTTCATCGGCGGGCCCAACAAAGGCGGGGTCAATTCCTATCACTACATCGCCGAGAACTTCCCGGAATTGTGGATGATCGAAGACAACGCCTCCTACCGCGGATTCATCTGGGACGCCGAGATCGACGACGAATACAACAACTTTTATTACGACGCCCACATCGCCGGGCGGGGCCACCTCGCCGACGATTTCCTGGCCTACTACAACGGCCATGTCAAGATGGGCGACTCCCCCTCCCTGTTCTACGTGATGGACGGCGATCCCGACGACCCCGAGGGCGAGAGCTGGGGCGGCAGTTTCACCCCGACCCGCTATTCGACGCGCACCGTCTTCGACCGGATGCCGACGATGGCGGACAGCATCCCCGTCTATTCCGTATTCGAACTCCGGCTGAAAGGCCCGCTGCTGGACCTGCCCGTGGGCACGCCGGCTTTCTATGTCCAGCTGCGCACCACGCCGCTCACCGAAGTCTACTACCCCGATCCCAACGCCCCGCGTCCGGGCGCTGCCCCGGCACCCGTGCCCCAGGCCGCACCCGCACCCCAGCCCCTTCCGGCCAACGCGCCGAACATCCCCGCACCCCGTTACCGGGGCCGGGAAGGCTATTATGCCGGGAACGGCGAATTCGTGTTCCGCTATGTCCCCAAAGCGCCTTTCCGGGTCGAAATCACCCTGGATTCGGACTATCCCGAACTGAACGGCCTGGGCGGTTCCTTCATCGTCGCGGACGGCTGGCCGGGCCGCCGGACCCCGGATTCCTATGCCCTGGGCGGGCACTGGTACACGGACCGCGGCGAGGCGGAATTCTACGAACACGGATGGCAGGGATACCGGACGGTGTCCGCCCACCGCAACGCCGTGCTGGACGATTGGGCGGAACGCTGGCAAGTATTGATGGATTAAGCAATTTCTTTTGTATATTTGCAAAATTTTAGCAATTACAAGGAATACCCGTGAAAGGCCCCACGCAAATATTCATTTCCATATACCGTTTCTTCGAGCGCCACAAGGCGCTGATGTATGCGTTGATGATCGGCTCCGCACTGGTTTTCGCCTTCTTCACCTCGCGGGTACACTTCGAAGAGAACATCGCCAAGCTGCTCCCGCAGACCGACAAGGCGGACGAGAGCGGAATCGCTTTTTCCAATATCAAAGTCAAGGACAATTTCTTCATCCAGCTGGCCGCCCGGGAAGGCGCGGACGTCTCTCCGGAGACCCTCGCAGCGGCCCAGGACCGCTTTTTCGAGGAACTGCAGGCCCTGGATACCCTGCCTGGCAGGCGGCATCACCTGATCGAGTCCACGCTGTGGAAACTCACCGAGGATGACATGATGAACGCCCTGTTCTGGGCGATGAACTATGCCCCGACCCTGATCCCGCCCGAGGCCTACCCCTTCATCGAGACGAAGGTCCGGGACATGATCGAGACGGAGAATTTCAACCTCTCGGAACTGGACCTGCTGGATTACGGCATGGTGGACGGACACCTGTTCACACGGGACTCCACCGTCGCCGTCGGATTCGTGGCGGCCAATTTCAATACCACGGACTCGCAGTACTGCACCTACATGGTCCGCGAAATCCGCGCTGCGGCCCAGCGCCTGCAGGCGGACTACCCCGACGTGCGCGTCCTGACGCACGGAGCCGGCGTTTCGTCCGAGAACAACTCCAGCCGCATCAAGAAAGACATCGTCATCACGATCGGCCTGTCGCTGCTGGTCATCCTGATCGTGCTGCTGGTCTGCCTGCGCTGGCACGGAACCCTGCAGCACATCCTGATGCCGATCGGCTACGGAGCGCTGTTCTCCCTGGCCTGCATCTACCTGATCCAGGGCCAGATGTCCTTCATGGCCATCGGCCTGGGCGCCCTGGTGCTGGGCGTGGCGCTCAGCTACTGCCTGCACTTCATCACGCACCACAAATACATTTCCGACCCCGAACAGGTCATCCGCGAGCAGGCGCGTCCCGTCTGCCTGGGCTGCCTGACCACGATCGGCGCCTTCAGCGGCCTGCTGCTGACCACCAGCAGCCTGCTGCGGGACTTCGGCCTGTTCGCCTCGTTCGCCCTGATCGGAACGACCTTCTTCGTGCTGATCTTCCTGCCGCATTTCTTCAACGACGGCAATGCGCAGCGCAACGAGAAGGCTTTCCAGCTGATCGACCGGATCAATTCCTACCGCTATGACCGCAACAAGTGGATCGTCGCGGCGGTGACCGTCATCTGCCTGACCGGCATCGTCCTGTCCGGCCGGGTGAAGTTCGATTCGGACCTCAACCACATCGGCTACCTGGACAAGGACTACATCGAGTCCGAGACGCTGTTCAACCGGAAGGTGTACGGCGGCATGGTCTCCGAATACTATGCCGGCCGCGGGGAGGACCTGGAAACGGCCATCATCAACAGCCGCCGCATCGCCGACACGCTGGACGCGCTGGGCATCCGCCATTCCATCACGCACATGCTCTTCGTCCCCGAGGAAGAACAGCGGGAACGCATTGATTTCTGGCACGCCTGGTGGACGCCGGAGCGCCTGGAAATGGTGCCGGAAGACTACCGCTACCTGGCCGACGCCGACTTCGAGCCGGGATCGCCCATCGGATCGGGCGCCCTGCCGGACCACCTGATGAGCAATTTCTACGAGCTCTGCGGCGACCAGTACCTGGTGTTCGTGAACGCCACCCTGCCCCGCGAGGAACTGCACCGCATCGACGATGCCGTCAACGAAATCGACGGCGCGGTGGTGATGCAGCCCTTCTATTACACGGACTACATGGTCGAAATCGTACACCAGGATTTCAACACCGTGCTGCTGATCTCGGCGCTGTTCGTGCTGCTGGTGCTGCTGGTCTCGTACGGCAGCATCTTCACGGCCCTGCTGGCCTTCCTGCCGATGTCCGTCAGCTGGTACGTGGTCGAGGGCCTGATGGCCCTGCTGGGCGTGGAATTCAACCTGATCAACATCGTCGTCTCGTCGTTCATCTTCGGCGTCGGCGTGGACTACAGCATCTTCGTGATGGATGGTCTGATTGCCAGCGCCAAGAGCCGCAGCGACGCCCTGCTGCTGCGCCACAAGGCGGCCATCGTCTTCTCCGTCTTCTCGCTCATCGTCGTGACCAGTTCGCTGCTGTTCGCCCGGCACCCGTCCATCTGGTCGATCGGGGTCTGCACCGTCATCGGCATGATCACGACCGTGATGCTCACCTATACCATCCAGCCACTGCTCTTCCACCTGATGACGCGCAACGAGTGGCTGCGCAACCAAATGCTCAAACGCACCAGAAGCAAGAAATAGCCATGAAAAGATTCTGGATCATCCTGACCCTTGCACTCGGATGCACGCTGGCATCCGCCCAGGACATTCCCGCCGCCATCGAGCGGGCCAATGAGAAGCGGACGGCTTTCGAAGGCCGTTTCGAAGAGATCAAAGTCAGCCCTGCCGGCAAGGAATCCGTCCTGGAAGGCAAGCTGGAGTACCGCCAGCCCGACGCCATGTCCATGATCTATGACGACAAGCAGAACGCCTTCAACATCGTCGGCGATTCGATGATCATCGTCCGGAACGGTACGCGCAGCGTCTATGACCTCACGAAGAACGTGATGATGAGCCGCCTGCGCAGCATCCTGATGGATTCGATGGCGGGCCGCCTGGGCAAGATGGCCGAAGAGCAGGACGCCGAGATGACGGTCTCCTCCACCAAGACCCAGCACACCGTGACCTTCAAACCCCGCAAGAAGACGCCGGGTGGATATTCCGAGGTCCAGTGCGTGTACAATGTCTCCGGCGGCCAGCTGGTCAAGATGGTGATGGCCGAATGGTCGGGCCAGAAGACCACCATCCAGCTGAAATAGCTTTTTTTCCGGGATTTATCCTCCGATCACCAGCCCGTCATAGGCGGGATGCACGTGCGGCGGCAGCATGCGCGCGAACTCTTCGTGCGCGGGCAGCTGGTGCGACAGGTGCGTGATGTAGGATTCCTTCGCACCGACCCGTTCGAAAAATTCCAGCGCTTCCTGCAGCGAGAAATGGGAATAGTGCGTGGAGATCTTGACGCAGTTGACCGTCACGGCGTCCAGTCCGCGCAGCTTTTCGAACTGCTCTTCCCCGATCTGGTTGATGTCCGTGATGTAGGCGATATTGCCGAAGCGGTACCCCAGCACGGACAGGACCTTCTCCTTGTGGTGCCAGCAGTGGATCGGGACGATCTCGACGGGGTCCGGCAGCGGCTCCCGTGCGGCCGCTTCGTGGCGGTATCCGAATCCGGATTCCCAGACCAGCGTCTCCTCCCCCGCATTGGAATGCACCAGGAAGGGCTTGTCCGGGTCGATGACATGCACATGCCACTCCGGGGCCCCGGGATAGCGCGGCTCGGCGAAGGCGTAGCTGTATTCGCGCTCCAGCGAGCGTTTGACATACGCTTCGCAGTAGATGTTGACGGGCTTCGCCTCCAGCAGGTTGAACGAGCGCAGGTCGTCCAGGCCGCCGGTGTGGTCCTTGTGATTGTGGGTCAGCAGCACGGCGTCCAGGTGCCGCACGTCCTGGCGCAGCATCTGCGTACGGAAGTCGGGGCCGCAGTCCACCAGGATGGTCAGCCCTCCGTACTCGACCAGCGCGCTGGCGCGCAGGCGCTTGTCCCGCGGGTCCGCGCTCCGGCACACCGGACACTGGCAGCCGATCATCGGTACACCCTGGGAGGTTCCTGTCCCGAGAAAAGTCAGTTTGGCCTTCATGGCGGCAAAGATGGGACTAAAGGATCGTAATATGCGAAATACGCTTGTCTATGTACTTGCAGGCATCGCAGCTGACAGATACCGTGATCGGGCCGTCCGCCGCGGAGCCGGAGGAGGGACTGACATGGATCCAGTTCTCCGTCCACTCCACCGTCCAGTTCCGGTTGGCTGTGAAAGTGAGGGATTCGCTCCTTCCGTCGGATCCGATTTCAACAAGCGCCCCACCGGTCAAGGTCAGAGCGGGGGCTTTCTGGCAGGACGGAAGGATGACTCCTGCCCATAAAAGGCCTAGCGCGCAGAGCAATCGTTTCATACCTTACAAAGATAATACTTTTTTCGGGACGGGCTTACGGAACATCCTCTCCCCCTGCGATGCCGGAATAAAAAAAAATCCGGAAATTTTGGTTTATAAAATAAACTTGTTTATATTTGCGCCAGGAACAGGGCAGACTGCGCAGCTGCGTTTGTTCTCAAAACAATGTAAACATTTGATACAATGGAACAAAACAAAGAAATGACGGCCCAGCAAAGCCTGGCCATCATCGCGGAATCAATGAACAACAGCCGGAAGGCCATCCTCCGCAGCAGTGCTCCCTACTTCTTTTTATGGGGTATCCTCCTGACCGTGGTCTCCCTGGTCATCTACTTCCTCTGGCATGCAAGCGGACATCCCGTCTGGAACATGCTCTGGTTTGCCATGCCTGTCCTGGGTTATGCCTCCGCCTTCCTCCTGCGTAAGAAGGAAGGTCCCGTCCCGACGAATGAAATCGGCCGCCTGCTGGGTCCGATCTGGGGCACCTTCGGCGTTTTCTCCATGTGCCTGAGCGCCATCGCCGTATTCTTCGTGCCCATGAACATTTCCCTGATCATCGTGATCATCCTGGGACTGGCCGAGAGCATTTCGGGCGTCGTGCTCAAGAACTGGCCCATCATCGTTGCCGGTGCCATCCTGGGCATCGGCGGCGCAGTGGCGGCCTCCCTGCTGCAGGGTGCGGAACAGCTGTTCCTGTTCACGCTGGGAGGCATTTTGCTGGTGCTTACGGGACTGATCATCAAATTCCAGTACAAGTAGGCTATGTTTCCCAAACTTGACCCACTTCTGCACTCGGAGTTGAGGCTGGCCGTAATGTCCATCCTGGCCGAAGTCCGCTCGGCCGACTTCAGCTTTCTGAAGAAACAGACGGACGCCACGGCCGGGAATCTGAGCGTGCAGATCGATAAACTGGCGGAGGCCGGATACATCAGTGTCCAGAAAGGTTTCAAGGGGAAGATGCCCTGCACCACCTGCACCATCACGCCCACGGGTCTGGAAGCCTTCCGGAACTACGTAAACGCCTTGAAAGACTACCTTCCCCTGTAACACAGGGCTATCGTCAAGGGGGCCGGGGGCAGTTCCGCAGCGGGAATGCTTGAAACGCGGGAGCGTTTTGTATTGCATTCTCCGCGCGGAACCTGCCCCGGCCCCTTTTCGGGGGGAGCTACCTTCGGCCCCTTTCAAGGGAACCTGCCCCCCAGCCGCATTCAGGGGAACCTGCCCCGGCCTATTCGGCGTCGAGGAGCTGGCGGTAGAGTTCGAGGGTGCGGGCGGGCATGCGGGAGGCGGGGTCGGCGATCCAGACACGCAACTCGGCGACGCCCGCGCCGGGATGCGCGTCCAGCCAGGCGCGCAGGCGCGCGCGGACATCCCGGTCCGACTGGCCGGAACGGCAGACATCGCACTTGCCGCAGGGAGCGGACTCCGCCTGGCCAAAGTAGGCCAGCAGGTACTGCGAGCGGCAGCCCTCCGACGTCACATAACCCTCCATCGCCGCAACCCGCCGGGCGTAATTCTCCTGCAGCATCCGGTAGCGGGCGGGGTCGAGGTTGACATTGCCGGGCCGCAGGCGGTCGTGGTGCAGGACGAGGATGTCGCAGTGGTCCGCAGGCACGTACTGGATGACGTGCTCGAGCGACAGCCGGTACAGCAGCTGCCGCAGCTGCGGGACCGTCACGCCCAGGTCCGCGGCCAGGGTCTCTTCGCGTACGGCGACCAGGTAGGAGAAAATGCCCGGATAGCCCCGCATCAGGGCTTCCAGCAGATCGACCATCCGGGGCTCGGGCAGTTCGATCTCGTACAGCGCCCCGCGGTCCACGCGGATGCGGACGCGCGTGTCGATGTCGGCGTCCTCGGCATAGCTCAGGTGAGCGGAACGCTCCAGGTAGCGGACGGCATAATGCACCGGCGCCTGCTGGAGGCCGAAATGCCGGCAGAATTCGGCCGTGTCGAATTTCAGCTGGCGTCCCATGCCCGTATCGTACGGGATGCCGAAGAAGATATGGATCTTGTGGTAGATGTCCTCGATGAATTCCAGCGACGGGAAGGAAATGCGTTCCAGCTGGTGCAGGCGCTGCAGGTCCGCCTCGTTCCAGACCAGCACAGCGTAGGACTCCCCTCCGTCGCGTCCGGCCCGGCCTGCTTCCTGGAAATAGGCTTCCGGGCTGTCCGGCAGGGCCAGGTGCACCACGAAACGCACGTCCGCCTTGTCGATGCCCATGCCGAACGCGTTCGTGCAGACCATCACGGGCAGGCTCCCCTCCTGCCAGGCCTTCTGGCGCTGGCTGCGCACGGCGGACGAGAGTCCGGCGTGGTAGTAGGAGGCCTCTATCCCGTTCTGCCGCAGGAAGGCGGCGATCTCCTCGCAGCGTTTTCGCTGGCGCATGTAGACGATACCGCTGCCGCGGACAGCCCGGCAGATGTCCAGCAGCTGGCCGAGCTTGTCTTCGCAGCGGCGCACGACGTAGTTCAGGTTCGGCCGCTCGAAGCCGCTGCGCAGCACCAGGGGTTCGGAGAAGGCCAGGCGCTGCATGATATCCGTGGCCACCTCGGGCGTCGCCGTGGCGGTCAGGGCGATCACCGGGGCATGCACCCGCTCGCGCAGCTGGCCGATGCGCAGGTAGTCCGGACGGAAGTCGTATCCCCACTGCGAGATGCAGTGCGCCTCGTCCACCACGATGAAATTGATGTCCAGCACGTCCAGATACGAGCGGAAGAGTTCCGTGCCCAGGCGTTCCGGGGACACGTACAGGAACTTGAAGTCCCCGTAGGCGGCGTTGTTCAGGGCCAGGTCGGCCTCGTGCCGCGTCATGCCGGCATGGATGGCCAGGGCCTTGATGCCCCGCTCTTCCAGGTGGCGGACCTGGTCTTTCATCAGGGCGATCAGCGGCGTGACGACCAGGGCGATCCCTTCCCGCATCAGGGCCGGGACCTGGAAACAGACGGACTTGCCCCCGCCGGTGGGCAGGATGGCCAGCACGTCGCGCCCCTCCAGCGCGGCGCTGATGATCTCGCGCTGCATCGGCCGGAAAGACGGGTAGCCCCAGTATTTCTTCAACACTTCCTCCATCTCGTTTCGCACTTGCACAAAAGTAAGAAATAATGCCCGGTTATTGTTTGATTTATGCCAATAATTTCGCTAAATTTGCGTCGCCAAAAAAAGGTTAATTAATTTTCTTTCAAATATGTCACACATCGATCTCAGCAAGTACGGAATCAACGGTGTTACCGAGATTCTCTACAACCCCACCTACGAAGTCCTCTACAACGAGGAGACCAAACCCGGCCTGGAAGGTTTTGACAAGGGCCAGGTTACCGAACTCGGCGCCATCAACGTCATGACCGGCGTCTATACCGGACGCTCGCCCAAGGACAAGTACATCGTGATGGACAAGAACTCCAAGGACACCGTCTGGTGGAATACGCCCGACTATCCGAACGACAACCACGAGATGTCCGAGGCTGTCTGGGCCGAGGTCAAGAATCTCGCCCTCAAGCAGCTCAGCGGCAAGCGCCTCTTCGTCGTGGACGGA
>JAFTDE010000027.1 GCA_017454335.1 Bacteroidales bacterium
ATCGGCCCCGGTTCCATCTGCACCACCCGCATCGTCGCCGGCGTCGGCGTCCCCCAGCTGTCCGCCATCTTCGAATGCGCCAAGGTCGCCGCGAAGTACGGCATTCCCGTCATCGCGGACGGCGGCCTGCGCTACTCGGGCGACATCGTCAAGGCCCTGGCGGCCGGCGGTACCTCCGTGATGTGCGGATCGATGTTCGCCGGTACCGAGGAGGCCCCGGGCGAGACCATCATCTACAACGGCCGCAAGTTCAAGTCCTACCGCGGCATGGGTTCGCTGGATGCGATGGAGGCCGGCTCCAAGGACCGCTACTTCCAGGACAAGACCACCGAGACCAAGAAACTCGTACCCGAGGGCATCGTCGGCCGCGTCCCCTACAAGGGCACGCTGGAAGAGACCGTGTACCAGCTGATCGGCGGCCTGAAGTCCGGCATGGGTTACTGCGGCGCGCACAACATCCCCGAACTGCAGCAGGCCCGCTTCACCAAGGTCACGGCCAGCGGCATGGCCGAAAGCCACCCGCACGACGTCACCATCACCAAGGAAACCCCCAATTACACCAGAGGAGAATAAAGATTATGGCAACAGGAAACGTACGCCCGGCCGATATGGAGCGCATTACCACACCCGCTCTGGCCCAGAAATTCATTGAAGAACAGGTAAAGGAGCTGCGCGAGCAGATCGGCGACAGGAAGGTCCTGCTGGCCCTTTCCGGAGGGGTGGATTCTTCGGTGGTGGCAGCCCTGCTGATCAAGGCCGTCGGCAAGCAGCTGGTATCGGTCCACGTGAACCACGGTCTGCTGCGTAAGGGCGAGCCCGAGCAGGTGGTAAAAGTATTCCGCGACGAGCTGAACGCCAATCTGATCTATGTGGACGCGACCGACCGTTTTCTGGACAAGCTGGCCGGCGTGGCCGATCCCGAGCAGAAACGCAAGATCATCGGCGCCGAATTCATCCGCGTGTTCGAGGAAGAGGCGCGCAAGCTGGAAGGCATCAGCTTCCTGGCCCAGGGAACCATCTATCCGGACATCGTCGAATCCGGCCCCGTCAAGTCCCACCACAATGTGGGCGGTCTTCCCGAGGATCTCCAGTTCGAACTCGTAGAGCCCATCAAGCTGCTGTTCAAGGACGAGGTGCGCGTCGTCGGCAAGGAACTGGGCCTGCCGGACAATATGGTTTACCGCCAGCCGTTCCCCGGCCCCGGCCTGGGCGTGCGCTGCACCGGCGCCATCACCCGCGACCGTCTGGAGGCGCTGCGCGAAAGCGACGCCATCCTGCGCGAGGAATTCGCCAGGAATGGCCTGGGGGGCAAGGTCTGGCAGTATTTCACGATCGTTCCGGACTACAAGTCCACGGGCGTAAAGGACAACAAGCGCAGTTGGGACTGGCCGGTGATCATCCGTGCCGTCAACACCCGCGACGCCATGACCGCCACGATCGAAGAAATCCCCTACGAGCTGCTGCACCACATCACCCGGCGCATCATCACCGAGGTCCCCGGCGTGAACCGCGTCCTCTACGACCTTACCCCCAAGCCCACCGGAACGATCGAGTGGGAGTAGCCTCCCGAGGAGCGTCCGGCGATGAATTTCAAGCTTCAATCTGACTACAGACCGTCAGGAGACCAGCCTGAAGCCATCGAGCAACTGTGCTCGGCGCTTCAGGCTGGTGTCCACGATGTCTGCCTGCTGGGCGTGACCGGATCGGGCAAGACCTTCACGATGGCCAATGTCATCCAGCGCCTGCAGCGCCCGGCCCTGATCCTCAGCCACAACAAGACCCTCGCCGCCCAGCTGTACGGCGAGTTCAAGTCCTTCTTCCCGGACAACGCCGTCGAGTACTTCGTCTCGTACTACGACTACTACCAGCCCGAGGCCTACATCCCCAGCACCGACACCTACATCGAAAAGGACCTGAGCATCAACGACGAGATCGAGAAGCTCCGCCTGTCGGCCGCGTCGGCCCTGCTGAGCGGACGCCGGGACGTGATCGTCATCTCGTCGGTCTCCTGCCTGTACGGCATCGGCAATCCCGAGGACTTCCACGACCAGACCGTCACGGTCCGCCGGGGCGAGACGCGCAGCCTGACCGGGCTGCTATACAAACTGGTGGACGCCCTGTACAACCGCACGGAGGCCGATTTCACCCGCGGCACCTTCCGGGTCAAGGGAGACACGCTGGACGTGTACCTGGCCGGGGCGGACGATGCGGTCCGGATCGAGTTCTTCGGCGACGAGATCGAACGGCTGAGCATCATCGACCCCCTCACGGGCGGACACCGGGAGGACCTGGATGAGATCAACATCTACCCGGCGAACAACTTCGTCACCACCAAGGAGCGCAGCATCGCGGCCGTCAGCCAGATCCAGGACGACCTGGTGCGGCAGATGGCCTACTTCGAGTCCGTCGACAAGCCCCTGGAGGCCAAGCGCCTCAAGCAGCGGGTCGAATACGACCTGGAGATGATCAAGGAAATGGGGTACTGCCCGGGCATCGAGAACTATTCCCGTTATTTCGACGGGCGCAAGCCCGGCCAGCGGCCTTTCTGCCTGATCGACTACTTCCCCAGGGATTTCATCACCTTCGTGGACGAGAGCCACGTGACCCTGCCCCAGGTGCACGCGATGTACGGCGGCGACCACAGCCGCAAGTCCGTGCTGGTCGAGTACGGATTCCGCCTGCCGGCCGCGGCGGACAACCGCCCGCTGACTTTCGACGAATTCGAGCAGATCACCGGCCAGAAAATCTATGTGAGCGCGACGCCGGCCGATTACGAGCTGGAGAAGTCCGAGGGCCTGGTCGTCGAGCAGGTGGTCCGGCCGACCGGCCTGCTGGACCCGCCCATTGAGGTGCGGCCCACCAAAAACCAGGTGGACGACCTGGTCGAGGAGATCCGCAAGCGGGCCGAAGCCGACGAGCGCGTGCTGGTCACGACCCTGACGAAGCGCATGGCGGAAGAGCTGTTCGAATACCTGCAGAAAATCGGCATCCGGGTGCGCTACATCCACTCCGACGTGGACACGACGGAACGGGTCCAGATCATCGAGGACTTCAAGAACGGGCTGTTCGACACCCTGGTCGGCGTCAACCTGCTGCGCGAGGGGCTGGACATCCCTTCCGTCTCGCTGGTCGCCATCCTGGATGCTGACAAGGAGGGATTCCTGCGCACCGGCCGGGCCCTCACCCAGACGGCGGGGCGCGCGGCGCGCAACGTGAACGGGCTGGTCATCATGTACGCCGACTCGGTCACGCCGTCGATGGACGAGACCATCCGGGAGACCGAACGCCGGCGGGCCAAGCAGATCGAATACAACAAACTGCACCACATCACGCCGACCCAGGTGGGCATCCGCCAGAACGTGCTGGCCTCGCGCCTGGCCGGCGGCACGACGGGCCGGGTCAGCGCGGCCAATTCCTACGACAATCCGGTCTATATCCCGAATCCTTCCGATCTGGGACGTGGAACGGTCTCCGTGGGGCTGGGCCATGATTCCCGGCGCGAACAGGGTGCGGCCTATGCGGACGGATACGTCCGGGCTGACCTCGCGGCCGTGCTCCAGGATCCCGTCATCCGCTCGCTCTCCCGCCCGCAGATCCAGAAGATGATCGACGAAGACAGGCGGCGGATGAACAAATCCGCCACCGAACTGGATTTCACCGCCGCGGCCCATTACCGCGACGAGATGTGGGCGCTGCAGGAATACCTGAAAGTCTGGAAAGACTAGCGGGATCCGCCGCCGTGGCCGCCGCCGAAGCCGCCGCCACCGCCGCCGCGGGAAATGGATCCGCCGCCGCCAAAGCTGCGGCGGGTCGCCTCCGCACGGGCTGCGGAACGCTGGGCCTGATGGCTGAGCGCCGACGACATCATCGCTGCGGACGAGGTGTTCAGGCTGTTCAGCACATAATAAGTCGTCCGCGTGTCGGTCATGTGGGTCTTCTGGACGTACTCTTCCATAGCCTTCGGGAACAGCCGCTCGAACTCCTTGGCCACCTTGTCCGCGATGCCCAGCGAAGCGGCCAGCACCAGGTACTTCTCCCACACGGCCACTTCCGGTGCAGCCCGTTCGCCGATCAGGGTGAAGTCGGACAGGAAATTCTTGAACTCCACGGCGTGGCAGCGCTCCTCTTCGGAGAGGGCCTGCCAGACCGGGCGGCCGCGCTGGATGGCCTCGCCGGGCCAGGTGGACACCCGCTCGTCATGCATGTAGGACCAGTTCCTAAACTCGTTCTGCTCCAGGAGCCGGTTCTCTCCGGAGGCTTCGAAAGCAGCGCCGAAGAGTTTCCTTTCCATGACATCCTCGAAATCGACTTCGTCGGGTGTTTTTGCAAAGCGCAGATTGGTCCGCTCGTCCTTCGTGAGGTCCTTTTCCACGGAGATCAGGCCGTCCTGGATCCACTTCAGGAAGTAGGCGCTGACCAGGTTCGGGAAGTTATCGAACTTGCTCTTCGCCAACAGGTCGCCGCTCTGCAGGAGGCTGAAGAAAGCGGTCGGATTGCCGTCCATCGGGACATCCCGGTACCAGTCGATGATTTTGTCCTTCCCGAAGATTTTCTTGTCGTAACGCCGGCCGGTGACCCTTCGCCAGATTTTCCGTCCGAGCGTGTAAAGGACATAGCCTATGAACAGGAGGGGAAGGCCGAGGATGACCAGCAGGAGGATGACGACGCACACCCAGTCGAAGAAGGTCATCTTGTCCTCCTCGTAATCGCTGCCTTCCATCGCGGCGTCCTTCAGTTCCTCGAAGGTCCCGTCCGCCTCCACGGCCGGGGAGAACAGGCCCTTGTCGAAGCGGACCAGGGCGGAGAAGAAGCTGTCGTAGTCGAAACGCTGTGACGATTCGAAAAAGAGCGCCCCGTCCTCCATCCAGGACTGGCCGATCATGCCGTAGGCCCAATACTGGATGTTGTGGTCCTCTTCGCTGTTCCAGTACCAGACGTCGCTGGTGGTATAATTGAGGATGTTGATGGAGACATGCTCGGGTTTGACCCGCCATTCGTCATTGAGGAAATGCCAATGGAATCCGTCGCAGTCATCGAAGGCCTGGACCAGGTTGTCGATGGTGTAGACGATCCGGTACACATGGTCGCCGTAGGGACCCTGTCCCCAGCAAAGCTCGATGTTCCCGCCCTTTTTCTCCACGATGCCGCAGCGGCCGGTCTTCTGTTCCAGGGTCCGGTCCGAATTCCACTTCCGGCCGTCGTTGGCGTATTCCTGGTCGTTTTCATAGACATGAAAGTCGTGGATATAGCTCTTTCCAAGGTTGTCGACGGGGATGTACCACTCGGTCCCTTCGGTCACGGTGACGTCCCAGGTCTGGTCGATGACGGCCGACCCGTCTTTGTACAGGCTGACGAGGGTCTCGATGTCACGGATTTGCTGGGCGGAGACGGAGAATCCGATTCCCAACAGGGCGCAGGCGAGTGCAAGGGAGAGGAATATATTTCTCATAATTCAGGTTTTGCTATCAGTCCAAATACAAATGTGCGAAAAATCCGTTGTTTTTCCTCATTATTTTCGTAAAATTGCATAGATAAACGAATAAGCGATTATGGAAAAACTGCCCAAACAATTCGCCGTGAGCGATATTCAGGAACCGATTATCGATCAGTTCGATCCCGCCATCAACCTGTCCCGTTTCGCCTCCTGCAACGGACGCCTCGCCATCTCGAAAGAGAAGGTCTATGTCCTGCCTGCGTTCGAGGCAGGCATGATGGATGCCATCGGCGTCGCTTTCTTCGAGGGATCCTCCTTCGCCCTCAGCGAGATCGAATCCTACAGGAAGACCGGCCTGGCCGGATACCGCATCGTCCTGAAAGACGGCACCAAGTTCGATTTTTCGAACGTCTTCGGCAAGATGCGCAAAGGCATCGAGGCCGCCCTGGCAGAAGCCCTGGGATAAGCCCCTAGAACACCCACTTCACGCCCAGGCAGGCCCAGCGCGCCGAAGCCCGGGCCGCGGCCGCAGCGGCGGCACCCGCTAGTCTGAGACTTTTTTTATATCTTTGCTTCGATGGAAGACCTGGTCAGAAATGCACGGCGGATCGCCCTCGAAGCCCTGCGCGACGATGTGCGCGGGGACGGGCGGCCGTTCATCGGCCACCCGGACGGCGTGGCGCGCATCGTCGAGGACGAAATCGGACTGGGCCCGGAGTGCATTGCGGCGGTCTATCTGCACGAAGCCACCCGCTTCCACCCAGAGGTGGACATCAGCGCCTTCCCGCAGGACGTGCTGACCATGGTCGAGGGCCTGACGAAGATCGCCACCATCAAGCCCAAGGACACCCGCCTGGAGGCCGAGAACTACAAGAAACTCATCATCCGCTATTCCACCGACCCGCGCGTGACCCTGCTGAAGATCGCGGACCGGCTGGAGGTGATGCGCAACCTGCACCTGTTCTCCAAGACCGCGCGCGAGCAGAAGATCCTCGAGACCCTGATGCTGTACATTCCCCTCGCCCACCAGCTGGGGCTGTACAACATCAAGAGCGAACTGGAGGACATCTATTTCAAGTATGCCGAGCCCGACCAGTACCGCGCCATCACCCGCAAGCTGAAGGCCACCGAACGGGAGCGGCAGAAACTCATGGAAGAGTTCATCCGGCCGCTGGAGAAGGAACTCTCCGACGAGGGCATCCGATACAAACTGAAGATCCGCACCAAGACCGCCTGGTCCATCTACCGCAAGATGCTCAAGCAGCAGGTCCCCTTCGAAGGCGTGTACGACGTCTTCGCCATCCGCTTCATCGTCGACTGTGACGAGGGCCCCAAGGCCGAGCGGGAACTCTGCTGGAAGGTCTACTCGCACGTGACGCGCGAGTACGAACCGGACATCTCGCGCCTGCGGGACTGGCTGTCCAACCCCAAGCCCAACGGCTACGAGTCCCTGCACATCACGGTCAAGAACGCCCGCGGAAGCTACCTCGAAGTCCAGATCCGATCCAAGCGGATGGACGACATGGCGGAGAGCGGCCTGGCCTCACACTGGTCCTACAAGGGCATCAAAACCGACAAGACCATCGAAGGATGGCTGCAGACGGTCCGCTACCAGCTGGAGCATCCCTACAACGCCAAACCGGAAGACCTGCCGCAGCCGCCGGACAAGGAGATCTTCGTCTTCACCCCGACCGGCGAGCTGAAGATCCTGCCCGCCGGCGCCTCCGTGCTGGACTTCGCCTTCAGCATCCACACCGGACTGGGCTGTCACTGCACGGGCGGACGCGTCAACGGCAAGGCCGTGGCCATCAAGGAAAAGCTGGAGACCGGCGACGTGGTCGAGATCATGAGCAGCCGCAACCAGAAGCCCAGCGCCGACTGGCTGAACTGGGTCGTATCCTCCAAGGCCCGCAGCAAGATCAAGGTCGAGCTGGATTCCGAGGTCCGCAAGAAGGCGGCCGAGGGGCGCGAACTGCTGGAACGGCGCCTGAAGAACTGGCGCATGAGCCTTCCCGACGAACTGGTGGCGAACATCATGCACCACCTCAAGTACACCTCCGTCATCTCGTTCATGGCGGCGGTCGGGGACGGCACCATCGACATCAACGACATCAAGGCCTATATCCTCGATCCGGGCCAGCTGGTCAACCGCGCCGCGACGACGGAGGAGGAAGAGCGCCACGGCGGCAAGAGCAGCGCCAAGGGCGGCGAAGAGATCCTGGTCATCAACGCCAAGGGGGTCAAGGGGCTGGAATACAAGATGGCGGCCTGCTGCCACCCGGTCTACGGGGATGACGTGTTCGGATTCGTGACCCGCACGGAGGGCATCAAGATCCACCGGAAGGACTGCCCGAACGCACCCCGGCTGCGGGAGATGTTCCCCTACCGCATCCAGCGCGTCATCTGGCAGGAGAAGCCGAATTCCGCTGATTCAAAGCCTGCTGGAAAGCACGGGCGTTCCTAAGGTGCTCGGTATAGGTCCGCGCGAAACGGTGCGTCCCGTTGAACGAAGGATCCGCGCAGAAATACAGGTTTCCCCCGCCCCGGTCCGGATTCAGGACCGCCTCCAGCGCATCCCGCGTCGGCACGGCGATCGGTCCGGGCGGCAATCCCGCATAACGGTAGGTATTGTACGGTGAATCCACCTCCAGGTGGCGCAGGTAAATCCGCGACAGGCTGTAGTCGAAGCAGAACGCCACGGTCGGGTCAGCCTGCAGTTTCATGCCCTGTTTCAGCCGGTTCAGGTACACCCCGGCGATCTTGGGCATCTCGGGCACGTAGTTCGTCTCGCCGTTCACGATGGACGCGACGACGCTGACCTGCTTGGGCGTAAGGCCCAGCCTGGCGGCCTTGTCGAGCCGTTCCGCGTTCCAGAAGCGGTCGTAGGCCTGTTTCTGCCGGTCGAAGAACGCCGCCATGTCATCCGTCCAGTACATCTCATAGGTATCCGGCACGATCAGGCCGAAGACTTCGGCCGGTGTGAATCCGTAGGGCTTGAGGAAAGCCGGATCGTCCATGGCCTGGCGGACGGCGGCCGAATCGACCAGCAGCTGCGCGCTGACCTTGTCCGCGATCTCGCCGCGCAGGCGCAGGCTCCCCGCCAGCACGACGCGCACGGGGGTCTGCCAGCCGTTGTTCAGCATGCGCGCCAGATAGGCCGCCGTCCGGCCCGGTTCCAGCACGTAGTGCCCCGGTGTCAGGTACTCCTGCACCCGGTGTTTTTCGAAGACCCGTTCCAGCCGGCCCGGCCAGCGGACCTGCACCTGCTCTTCCAGCTGCGCGACCACGTCCTGCGGGGTCATCTCCGGGGTGACATACAGCTCCGCCCCGCCCCCGAAAGCCGGCAGGCGGTTGTCCCGCAGCCAGTTCCAGGCGCAGACGGCGGCTACGGCCACCGCTACGGCCAGCAGCAGGGAGAGGGCCTTTTTCATCAGCGCAGGCGGATCGTATCACCCTCGGCGGGCACGTAGTTCTTCGGGAGTTTGTTCATGCGCCGTACGGCCGACAGCTTGACGGCGTAGCGCTGGCAGACGTCGCGCAGGCTCTCCCCGTCCTCGCTGAAGACGTACTTGTCGATGCCCGGCGCGGCTTTGTTCTTCTTGGCGTGCAGGTAGACGACCTCGCCCTTGACCAACGGCCGTACGGCACTGAGTTCGTTGTAGGCGAGGATCTCCCGCAGGAACAGGTGGTTGTCCCGTGCGATGCTCTCGAAGGTCTCGCCCTCGATGGCATAGACGAAGGGCACGCCGTTGTGTTCGTAGATGCTGCGCGTCAGCGCAAAGCGGTATTCTTCCTTGTACTGGACCTTCAGCACCCGGGCTTCTTCGATGGCGGCGGGCGAAACCGGGATCTGCTGGTCCGTGTCGAAACGGAACAGTTCGTACTCCTCGATGATGCGGATCAGCTTGTCCGCGTACTGCGGGTCCGTGGCGTACCCGGCCTTGCGCAGGCCCCGCGCCCAACCCTTGTAGTCCGTCGGATCGAGGTCGAACAGGCTCTTGTAGCGGTTCTGGAAACGCAGGAAATCGGAATGGTCCCGGAAGGACTCATCGACCTGCCTGTACACCCGGAAGCACTCGTTCTTCGCGTCGTCGTCCTGGTAGAACTTGCCGCCGCGCCAGTCGTTGTGGCACTTGATCCCGAAATGGTTCCGCGCCTGGACGGCCAGCGTGGACTGCCCGGCGTTGGATTCCAGGATGCCCTGGGCCAGGGTGATGCTGGCCGGCACGCCGCTGCGGTGCATTTCGCTCACGGCCAGCGACGAATAGGTGGCAATGTACCGGTCATAGGCCGGCCGGTCGGCTGCGACGCACAACAGCAGGGCAGCGAGAAGTAGTACAATCCGTTTCATCTTTGCGAAGATACTAAATTTCGAGGACATCTCCGTCCTGCGCCGCGTAGGACTCCGGAAAAAGCGTCCGGGCTTCGTGCTCGAAGACTTCGAAATCACGCACGCGCGAAGAATAATGGCCCAGCAGGAGCTTGCCGGCACCCGCATCGCGGGCGCACTGCGCCGCCTCCAGGGTGGTGGAATGGAAGTGCTCGGCCGCCTTGGACGCGAGTTCCTGCGGATAGGTGGATTCGTGGTACAGCACGTTCACGCCGGACACCCACTGCGCGAGTTCCGGGAAGGGCATCGTGTCGCTGCAATAGGCATACGAGCGCGGTGCGCGCTTCTGCATCGAGCGCTCGGACAGCTGTTCGTCGAAACGGAATCCGAAGCAGTCGATCTTGTGGCGCAGGGGGAAGGCGGACACCGACAGCGAGCGGTTCGTGTGCACCACTTCCGGTTCCTTCATCTTCAGGGGATGGTGCTCGATTTCGAAGTTCATCCCCTCGCCGAAATACGAAAGGTAGAACTTCAGCACGGGACCGAAGCCGACGGGGGCATAGATGTGCAGGGTCGCCGTCCGGCCGTACATCGCCATCGTGGACAGCAGGCCGAACAACCCGAACAGGTGGTCTCCGTGCAGGTGCGACAGGAACAGGGCCTCCACCTTGACGAAGGAGAGGTGCATGCGGCGCATCTGCTGCTGGGTGCCCTCGCCGCAGTCGATCAAGAACAAGCGCCCGTGCACGTTGAGTGCCTGGGCGCTTGGGTTCCTATCAGAAATGGGCATAGCCGAAGCTGTGCCCATTATCGTCAGTGTGAAGTTCATCGATTACTCGCCTTTCTCGAGTTTCTCCTTGAGGGCGGCCAGGGCGTCGATGTCACCGAGGGTGGTCTTCTCCACGGCGGCGTTGACCTTCTTGACAGCCTTCTTGGTGGACTCGGTCTCGGCGGCGGCAGCCTTCTCCTTGACATCGGCGTAGGTACGCAGGTGGCTCAGGAGGATGCGGCGGGTGCTGCGGCGAAGCTCGATCACCTTGAACGGAAGGGTCTCACCGACAGCGGCGCGCTTGCCATCTTCCTTGACGATCTCGCGGGTGAAGGCAAAACCTTCGGCCTCGCCGTCGAGGGTGATGTTGGCACCCTTGTCGGTGATGGAGGCGATGGTGCCCTCGATGACGGAACCGACAGGATACTTGGCCTCAACCTCATCCCAAGGGTTGGCAGTGAGCTGCTTGTGACCCAGGCTGAGTTTGTGGTTGGCCTCGTCGAAATCGAGGATCTGGACATCGATGACGTCACCGGAAGCGACAACCTCGGAAGGATGCTTGATCTTGTTCCAGCTCAGGTCGCTGATGTGGACAAGACCCTCGACACCGTCCTCCAGCTCGGCGAAGACGCCGAAGTTGGTGATGTTGCGCACGGTAGCCTTGTGCTGGCTGCCGACCGGGTACTTCTCGCGGATGCTCTCCCAAGGGTTGGCAGTGAGCTGCTTGAGTCCGAGGGAAATCTTGCGGGCCTCGCGGTCGATGGAGAGGATCTGGGCCTCCACCTCGTCGCCGACCTTCAGGAACTCCTGGGCGGAGTGCAGTCTGGGGGACCAGGACATCTCGGAGACGTGGACCAGGCCTTCGACGCCGGGCTCGATCTCGATGAATGCACCGTAGTCGGCCAGCAGGATCACCTTACCGGTCACCTTGTCACCGACCTTGAGGTCAGGATTGAGGTTATCCCACGGGTGCGGGGTCAGCTGCTTGAGACCCAGCGCGATGCGCTTCTGCTGCTCGTTGAAGTCGAGGACGACGACCTTGATCTTCTCGTCCAGGGAGACGACTTCCTCGGGATGGTTGACGCGGCCCCAGGAGAGGTCGGTGATGTGGATCAGACCGTCCACACCGCCGAGGTCGACGAACACACCGTAGTTGGTGATGTTCTTGACGACACCCTCGAGGATCTGTCCCTTCTCCAGCTTGCCGATGAGTTCGGCACGCTTCTGCTCCTGCTCGGCCTCGAGCAGCGCCTTGTGGGACACGACGACATTGCGGAATTCCTGGTTGATCTTGACAATCTTGAAATCGATGGTCTGGTTGACATAGGCGTCGTAGTCGCGGATCGGCTTGATGTCGATCTGGCTGCCCGGCAGGAAGGCCTCGATGCCGAACACGTCGACGATCATGCCACCCTTGGTGCGGGTCTTGACGAAGCCCTTGACGACCTCGTCGTTGGCGAACGCCTCGTTGACTCTATCCCAAGACTTGAGGGCGCGGGCCTTGCGGTGCGACAGGACGAGCTGTCCCTTGCGGTCCTCGGCGGACTCGACATAGACCTCGACCTTGTCACCGACCTTCAGATCCGGATTGTAACGGAACTCAGGGGCGGCGATGACACCTTCGCTCTTGCCGCCGATGGTCACGACGACTTCACGCTTGTTGATGGCGGTCACCTCACCTTCGACGACCTCGTTCTCGACGACCTTGGAGAGGGTCTTGTCGTACGCCTCTTCGATCGCCTTCTTGTCGGACGTGCCGTAGATGTCTCCACCCTCGAAGGCTTCCCAGTCGAAGTCCTCGGGAGCCACGGACGCGTTCAGACGGGTCGCAGCCTTGGTTTCTTTCTTGGCGGGTTTTTCTTCTTCGGCGGCTTCGGCCTTGGGGGCCTCTTCAGCCTTGGGCTCTTCAGCCTTCGGGGCCTCTTCGGCCTTGGGGGCTTCTTCAGCCTTGGGCTCCTCGGCCGCGGGGGCCTCGGGAGCGATCTCGACAACCTCTGCCTCGGGGGCGTTGCTCATCACGGAGGCGATGCCGTTCTTGGCGGTCTCCTCGGATGCGTACATCTGGCTGGAGCCGATCACCTGGTGATTGCCGGACTTGAGGTTGAAGTGGAATTTGCCGTTCTCGGACTGAGAAAGGGCATAGCGGCTCTCCTCGACAGCGTTTTTCTTGACGGAGGCGATGCCGTTTTCGCAGGACTTCTTGGTGGTGTACATCTCGGAGGAGAGGATGATCTCACCGTTGTCTGCCTTGAGATTGAAATAGAACTGACCGTCCTTCGCGGTCTTGATCTCAAATTTTCCCATTTGTTAAACTTAAAATTGCAAACAAATTAGTAGTTGAACATTATATTTTGAGCCTTGCGGGCGCATGCCCGCGAAAAAGCGTGCAAATATAGGAGATAATTTATTGATTTCCAAAAACCCGGGAATATTTATTATCTTTACGACGAAAAACGATTTCGCTATGCAAGACACGCTGCTTTGGCTCTACTCCGTCAGTTCCTGGATCCAGATCCTTTCGCTGGTCTCCGGAATCGTCTATATGGTGATGCAGATCTTCCAGCACAAGTGGATGTGGTACCTGTGCCTCGTCACCGCCACCGCCGCGCTGCTGGTCGCCCTGTCCAACCGCGCCGACGGGGTCTGGGCACCGCTGTGGGCACAGGTGCTGATGAACCTCTACTTCGACCTCACGGCCCTGATCGGAATCGTCCGCTGGAAGCGCCTCGACGCCCATTCGGAAGGGAAGATGCACATCGTTCCCCTCCACCGGCCCGAAGTGGTGCGCGCCAGCATCTTCGGGGTGGTCCTCGCCGCGGTGCTGGTCACCGTCCTGCACTTCACCAACGACCCGGCGCCGCTGCCCGACGGACTTTCGCTGACCCTCAGTGTCATCGCCGCGTGGTTCCTGATGAAGTCCCACGTCGAGCAGTACTACCTGTGGATTGCAGCGGACTTGATCGTCATCGTCCTGTATGCCGGGCAGGGCGCCTGGTGGATGGTCGTCCTGTATGTGTGCTACATCCTCTCGAGCGTCATCGGCATCCGCCACTGGCGGAAGAACGCCGTCGTCGTCGATCAGAAATAGCCCCAGGGATCATTTCTTCTTGAACAGCATCGGAGCCATCTCCAGCAGACTGCGCCGCCATGTCAGGAACTCGTGCGCCGTCCCTTCGGAGACATAACCCTTCACGTTGAATCCCGCCGCGCGCAGCGCTTCGGTCGCCTGCAGCACGCCGGCGGGGTTTTCCTTGCTGCCGCAGCTCATGAAGATGCCGTACACCTGGTTCTTGTCCTTGATGTCGTCGGGCAGGTAGGTGCCGCCGCTCAGCAGGCCGTAGTATCCGAACACCTCGGGACGGGCCAGCGTGATGGCCTTGGTCTCCATGCCGCCCATCGACAGGCCGGCCATGGCGCGGTGCTTCTTGTCGGCGTAGGTCTTGAAATGGCTGTCGATGTACGGGACCAGCTCGTCCACCAGGACGGTCTGGAAGGCATCGTACGAGAATCCGCGCAGGCCGCCGGTCCGGGGACCGTTGGTCATGCCGTAGGTCATCACGATGATGAAGGGATCGATCTTGCCGTCGGCGATCAGGTTGTCCATGATCAGGTTGGCGTGGCCCTGGACGGACCATGCGGTCTCATCCTCGCCCCAGCCGTGCTGGAGGTACAGCACCGGGAACTTCTGCTTGGGCTTGTCGTTGTAGGTCGGCGGCGTGTACACCATTGCGCGGCGCAGGCAGTTCGTGCTCGGCGACCAGAACAGCACCTGTTCCACCTTGCCGTGCGGAACGTCGCGCTCGGCGTAGAAGGCCTGGTCGTGCGCGGGGATCTCGATGCCGCTCTCCCAGCGCGTCGATCCGTAGTAATTGTTGGTGCCGGGGTCGTTGAAGACACCGCCGTCGATCGTCAGGTGGTAGTAGTGGAAGCCCTCGTCCATCGGGCCCGCGGTGGTTCCCCACCACTTGCCGTCCTCGCCCTTGCGCAGCACGGTTCCGCCGCTGCCGCCCAGGCCCAGGCTGACGATGACCGACTTGGCCTCGGGTGCATCGATGCAGAAGCGGGCGTATCCCTGGGAATTGACCTGCGGATACTCCTGGAAGGGCTGGTTCTTGCTGGAAGGAACGAAATCTTCCTTGACCACGGCCTTGTCCAGCGCCGGGTCGAAATTCTTGACGGCGTTGTAGGCCTGTTTCGGACGGTAGTTGGCGTCGAACAGCAGCGGATAGTTGTTCGCGCCCAGCCAGGAATCCCGGTCGGAGAGGTTCCAGAAGGTGACGCACTCGATGTCATCCTTGTGCTTGCGCAGCACGCGGAAGATGCGGCTGTACTGGTCCGTCAGCAGGGTCTGCTGCCAGGCCGGCGGGACGGGAGCCTCACCCTGGCTGAAACGCAGGCCGCCGCCTGACTCGGTGTTGACGCGCACGTCCAGTTCGGTCATGTGGATGTGGTCCACGACCTCGGCGTACTTGGAAATGGCGGCGTCGATGGCCTCCTCGGTCGGCGAATAGATGTTATAGTGGCCCTGCATGCCGAATCCGTCGATCGGCACGCCGGCGGCCTTCATCTCCCGGATCATCGTGCAGATGCGCTCGCACTTGCCGGGATCGGTCTCGTTGTAGTCGTTGTAGAACAGCAGGGCGTTCGGATCGGCCTCCCGGGCGTACTCGAAGGCCTTGCGGATGAACTCATCCCCGGCGATCTGGAACATCGGGGACTGGCGGTACGGGCTCTGGCCGGGACGGACGTTGTCGGCGATCGCCTCGTTGACGACATCCCAGGCATAGACGATGTCCTTGTAGCGGGAGACCACGGCCTGGATGTGCTGCTTCATGTTCTTGTAGAAGGCTTCCTTGGACAGCAGGTTTCCCTTCTCGTCCTGGTACATCCAGGCACCGACCTGGCTGTGCCACATCAGGCAGTGGCCGCGGAGCTTGATGCCGTTCTGGCGGCAGAAGTCCGCGATCCTGTCCGCGCGCTCCCAGTTGTACACCCCGCTCTGCGGTTCGGTGGGCTGGGGTTTCATGTCGTTCTCGGCCGTGATGCTGTTGAACTGTTTCTTGATCAGCGCGATCTGGTCGGCATCGGTGACGTTCCGCTGGTTCACGGCGACACCGATCATGAAGTAATCGGAATAGGCGTCCTTGAGGCCCGTCGGGTCCTCGGGGACAGGCCGCCCGAAGCCAGCAGGCTGGGCGGCAAGCGTTCCGGCCGCCAGGAAGGCCGCCAGGAGGACGCTCCAGATACGATGCGATTTCATAAAACTGATTATTAGGTGGTTAGAGTTTCAGTTCACTGATTTCAACGCCGAGGAAGGCGTCGCTGACCGGCCAGGCCTGGGCCTTGGCCAGCTTGAACGTCGCCGAGGCGGGGATGCACTCCGCGTTCTGGCCGAACTGCACGCTGTAGGTGCCGGCCGCCGCTTCCCAGCGGTTGAGCGCCTCGTTGAACGAGGCCAGTTCGTAGGCGGAGACACGGAAGCTCAGGGTCTGGCTCTCACCCGGCTGCAGCAGGCGGGTCTTGCCGAAAGCCTTGAGTTCCCGGACCGGCTTGACCAGGCCGCCGGCGGGAGCGCCGACATACAGCTGGACGACTTCCTTGCCCGCTACCTTGCCCGTGTTGGTCACAGTGACCGAGGCGGTGAATCCGTCCCCGGAGGCCTTGACGACGGGACGCGAGAAGTTGAAGTCCGTGTAGGACAAGCCGAATCCGAAGGGGTACGACACGCTGCGGCCGGCGGTACCGAAGAAGCGGTAACCGACCCAGATACCCTCTTCGTAACGCGTGACGTCCACATCCTTCAGCGGGGTGCGGCGGTTCTGGGAGACTGCGTTGCGGTTGTAATCGTACGGGAAGTTCAGCGAAGACGGATGGTCGAAATAGTTCTCCGGGAAGGTCATCGGCAGGCGGCCGGACGGGTTGATGCGGCCCGCGATGATGTCCGCGACGGCGTTGGCGCCCTCCTGTCCCGGGGACCAGGGCAGCAGGACGGCGTCGGCGAGGTGCTTCCAGGAACTGGTCTCGATCACGCCGCCGATGTTCAGCACGACGATGAGTTTCTTGCCGGCCCGGTGGTAGGCATTGGCGATGTCCGTCAGCAGGGTGCGCTCGGTGTCCGTCAGCTCGAAGTCATCCACCAGACGGCGGTCCGCCCCTTCCCCGGCGTTGCGGCCGATCACCAGCACGGCGGCGTCGTTGCGCGCCGCCTGGGCCTCGATGGCGGCCTTCGGCACGGGAATCTCGGCGTATTTGCCGCTGCGCACGTTGGGGGAAGACAGGCGCCGCTGGGCCAGGTCATAGGCCATGTAGGCCTTGTAGTATTCGGTCAGGCTAGGATCCAGCTTGAATCCGGCATTCTCCAGGCCGTCGACCATGTTCACGACATAGGCCTTGTTGACGTTGCCGGAACCGGTGCCGCCCGCCACGAAATCGATCGAGCCGATGCCGTAGAGGGCCAGCTGCTCCGTTCCCTGCAAGGGCAGGGTCCCCTGGACGTTGCGCAGCATGACGACGGACTCGCCGGCCGCCTCACGCGCGACGCGGGCGTGCGCCTTCAGGTCGGGTGCATTGCTGTAGGCATATCCCCGGAAAGTGGGCGTCTTGACGATGTAATTCAGCATGTTCCGGACGTTGCGGTCCAGATCGTCCTGCGAGAGGGATCCGTCCCGGACCGCCGCGATGATGCGGTCGATCTCGGTCTGGTTGCCCGGCTCCATCAGGTCGTTGCCGGCCGCGGCGGACTTGACCGTCCCGGCCTTGCTGCCCCAGTCCGTCATCACGATGCCCTCGAATCCCCAGTCGTCCCGCAGGACCTTGGTCAGCAGGTCCTCGCTCTGCTGGGTGTATTCGCCGTCCAGCCGGTTGTACGAAGACATCACCGTCCAGGGACGGGCCTTGGTGATGGCGATTTCGAAGTTCTTGAGATACAGTTCACGCAGGGCACGCGCGCTCGCGACGGTTTCGTCCTCGTTGCGGTTCGTCTCCTGGTTGTTGGTCGCATAGTGCTTGATCGAAGTGCCGACCCCGTTGGACTGGACGCCCTGGATGTAGGCGGCGGCCATGTTTCCCGACAGGACGGGATCTTCGGAGAAGTACTCGAAATTGCGTCCGCACAGCGGGTTGCGGTGCAGGTTCACGCCAGGTGCCAGCAGGACGTCCACGCCGTACTCCAGCACCTCATTGCCCATCGCCGTGGTCACGCGGGTCACCAGATCGACGTCCCAGGACGACGCCAGCGCTGTGCCGACCGGGAATCCGGTGCAGTAGAAGGTCTTGTCCGTCCCCTGGCGGGTCGGGCTGATGCGCAGGCCGGCGGGGCCGTCCGCCAGATAAGTCACGGGAATGCCCAGGCGGGGAATCGCCCGGGTGTTGCCCGCGGCACCCTGGACGGGTCCCATGGCCTGCCCGGAGGTCACGCCGTTCACGGTGGCGGCCCGGGCGCCGCCGACCAGCAGGGTTGCTTTTTCTTCCAGGGTCATCGCGGCGAGCACCTCGTCGATGTTGTCCCGGGTCAGTTTGGGCTGGGCCAGACTCGTTGCCGTGAGGGTCACGGCGCCCAGCAGCAGGAGGATCTTTTTCATGCTATTTCAATGTGGTTTGGAAAAATTCCATGATGCGGTCCTGGACCTCCAGCCCGCAGTGGTGCGGACCTTCGAAGAACTCGGTCTGCAGGGCGCCGGATGCGCCGGCTGCGCTGTAGATGTCCTGCATCTGCGCATAGGCGGCCTCGACCGACCAGACCGGGAACAGCTTGTCCTGCGTGCCGGCCAGGAAGAGGTAGGGCTTGGGAGCGAGCTTGCGCGCGATGTCCGGGAAGTCGTAGTTGTCGCGCAGGCGCGGGATGTACATCGAGTAGTCGGACGCCTTCAGCGGCAGGGCGACCGTCTCCTTGAGCGTCATCCAGCACAGGGCGACGCCGGTCTTGACCAGGGGGCAGAACCCCGTCAGCATCCAGCTGCGGTGTGCGCCCATCGACCAGCCGAAAGCGCCGATGCGCTCCGCGTCCACGCAGTCCAGGCCCGCCAGCAGGGCGGCGGCGGTGCTGTCTTCCTGCATGGTCTGTTCGGCCCAGACGATGCCCAGGCGGGCGAGGCTGTCATACACGGCCCGCTGGCCCTCATACACGGCGTCCTTGACCGCCCGCATGTCCCCGGGCTCGCCGGCGAACTGCATCCGGGCATAGCGCTGGGTCAGTTCCGTGCTGCGGGATCCCCAGTAGCGCTGGTCCGGAACGATCACGACATAGCCTTCGGCCGCCAGCCGGTCACCGAAGAAGACCCCGTCGAAATTCGAGCTCCACTGCTCGGCCGAGCGGCGGGTGTATTCGGGGGCGGAAGGCAGCGGGCGGACCAGCTTCTCCTTGCCGATGTCGAAGCGGGCACCGTGGTCGTGCAGCAGCACCAGGCCGGGGCGCGGGTCTTTGCGGGAAGCGCCGTCCGGCACCAGCAGGTAGGACTGGACGAGCTCCCCGTCATTGACCGGATACTCGACCAGCATGCACTTGTAACCTTCGCGCTGTTCTGTCTCCAGGACCTTCATCCCGGTCAGCGGACGCGAGCAGGACACCGGCAGCAGCGCCAGCATCAACAAAAAAGCGATATGAAACTGTTTCATATCGCTAATATACAAAAAACCAGCGAGCAAGTGGCTACTTGGCACGGACTTTTGCCAGGAAGTTCACCATGCGTCCCAGGTTCTCCTCGGAATACATGTTGAATCCGTGTCCGCCGCCTTCCTGCAGGTACAGTTCCGATTCGACTCCCGCCGCGCTCAGGCGCTCGTAGAGTTCGACACCCTGGCAGCAGGGAACGACATTGTCCACCGTTCCGTGGAAAATGATCACGGGCGGATCGTTCGCATCGATGTAGGTCACGGGGCTGATGGCCTCGAAGTCCTTGCGGTACACTTCCTCGTAGGCGTGTCCGACCAGCGCTTCCTCCGGGGTGTTCCCCCACTTGCGCGGTTCGTCGCAGTTCATCCGGAACATGTCGATGGGGCCGGACCAGTCGCAGGCGGCGTTCACCCGGCTGCAGTAGTCCAGGCAGTTGCCGACCTTGCCTTCCAGGGCCTCGACGCAGCCGGAAGTCGCCATCAGCGAGGAGAGGTGGCCGCCGGACGAGAATCCGGAAGTCGCGATGAAGGAGGTGTCGAAGTGATACTCGGCCGCGTGGGCGCGCACGAAGCGGACCACCGCCTTGATGTCGTGGATCTGGGCCGGGAACTTGGCGTCGGCGGAGCTGCGGTGGTTGGGGGTCACGACGGCGTATCCCGCATTCAGCAGGGCCTGGACGATGGTGCCCAGGTCGGCCGCTCCCTTGGAGTTGTTGCTGAACCAGGCGCTTCCGTAGATGTGGACGACGACCGGATAGGACGCTTTCTCTTCTTTCGGAAGATAAATGTCCATCTTGTGGTAAACCTCGCCGTCACCGGCATAATCCACGTCGGCGATCTTCTGCGAGTACTCCATCTGGATCTGCGGCATCTGCCAGCCGCCGAATCCCGCGCCGCCGCCCGGCTGCGCGAAGGCAGCCGTGGCCAGCGCGGCGCAAATCAGGGTAAGGATTGCTTTTTTCATAGTGTAAGTGTTTTTACACTACTTGAACAACATCTGGGCCATCTGGTACAGGCTGCGTCTCCAGGTCAGGAATTCGTGGGCCGTACCCTCGGAGATGTAGTCGACCGCATTGTATCCGGCTGCTCGCAGGTCTTCGCCCGCCTTGGTGACACCGGCGGCGTTCTCCTTGGAACCGCAGCTCATGAAAATGCCCTTGACCTCGGTCTTGATTTCGTCCGGACGATAGGTGCCGCCGCTCAGCAGGCCCCACCAGCCGAAGGTCTCGGGACGGGCCAGGGTGATGCTGTGGGTCTCCATGCCACCCATCGACAGGCCGGCCATGGCGCGGTGGTTCTTGTCCTTGTAGGTCTTGTAGTGGCTGTCCACGAAGGGGACCAGTTCGTCCACCAGGACGGTCTGGAAGGCATCGGGCGACCAGTTGCGCAGGCCCATGCCGCGGCCGAACTCGTTGGTCATGCCGTAGGTCATCACGATGATGAAGGGATCGATCTTGCCGTCGGCGATCAGGTTGTCCATGATCAGGTTGGCGTGGCCCTGGACGGACCAGGCCGTCTCATCCTCGCCCCAACCGTGCTGGAGATAGAGGACAGGGTACTTCTTGCCGGACTTGGGGTTGTAGGTCGGCGGGGTGTAGACGAAGGCGCGGCGCAGGCAGTTCGTGCTGGGGGACCAGAACAGGATCTGCTCTACCTTGCCGTGCGGGATGTTGCGCTCGGCATAGAAGGCCGCGTCGTGCGCAGGGACCTCGACGCCGCTCTCCCAGCGGGTGGATCCGTAGTAGTTGTTCGTGCCCGGATCGTTGAACACACCGCCGTCGATGATGAGGTGATAGTAGTGGAATCCCTCGTCCATCGGGCCGGCCGTGGTTCCCCACCACTTGCCGTCCTCACCCTTGGACAGGACCGTACCACCGCTGCCGCCGAGGCCGAGCGTAACGACGACCGACTTCGCATCAGGCGCATCGATGCAGAAACGCACATATCCCTGGGAGTTCACCATCGGGTACTGCTGCTGGGGCTGGTTCTTGGTGGAAGGGACAAAGTCCTCCAGGACGGGGCCGGCGGGAGCCGCCGGGGCCGGAGCCGGGGTCCTGGGCTGGGCCGAAGCCGTTCCGAGGCTGGCCGCCAGGGCCGCCACGGTCAAAATACTGGCAATCGTTTTCATGTGATAGTGTGATTAGGTTAAAAAGGGTTTGTTCAGGGTTTGAAAGGCTGGCGGGCGGTGATCGAGCGGCCCAGGGTCAGCGCGTCCGCGTACTCCAGGTCGTCCCCGAATCCCAGGCCGCGGGCCAGCGTCGTCACGCGCACGCCCAGGGATTCGATCTGGCGGTAGATGTAGAACGAGGTGGTCTCCCCTTCCACGTCGCCACTCAGGGCCAGGATGACTTCGGGCGAAGCCCCGTCCGCGCACAGCTTCTTCAGCCGCTCCACCAGTTGCCGGATGGTCAGGTCCGAGGGACCGATGCCGTTGATGGGCGAAATGATGCCGCCCAGCACATGGTACACGCCCCGGTACTGGCCGGTGGCCTCGATGCTCATCACGTCCCGCACGTCCTCGACCACGCACACCGTGGCGTGGTCCCGGGTCCGGTCGGCGCAGATCGCGCACTCGTCCCCGTCCGAAATCATCATGCAGGTCTTGCAGTATCTGACTTCGTCCGCCAGCCGGTCGATGGCCGAGGCGAAGCGGTGGATGTTCTCGGACGGCTGGCGCAGCAGGTGCAGGGCCAGGCGCAGCGCACTGCGCTGCCCCACACCGGGCAGGGACCCGATGGCTTCGACGGCGTCCCGGAGCAACTGGGACGGATAGTGTTCTTCTGCCAACATTTAGACGCAAATATACTCATTTCGGGAGAAAATTTTTATATTTGCGCGCCGGCTTCTCCGTAATGCCGGCTAGCCCGTAAGTTTAACCCCCTTCCGACGAGTGTGCCGGGAACAATTCAGGAAGGCCGATGATTAAGATTTTCTACAGACGAGGCGCAGAAATAGCCCTGTGCCAGTCCGAAACGGAGTTTGCTACTATCAGCAAAGAAAATGTCCTCTGGATAGATCTCCTGCAACCTACAGGAGAACAGAAGAGGGCGGTTGAATCTTTTTTGGGTACCGAAACCCAGAGCCGTGCCGAGGCGGAAGAGATCGAGAGCTCTTCCCGCTTCTACGAAGAGGCAGGCGCCATCTTCACCAATACCAACTTCCTCTCCCCCGCCGATGACGAGATGCTGATGGATCCCGTGTCCTTCATCCTGACCCAGGGCATACTCACCACCATCCGCGAGGTTCCCCTGCGGTCCTTCAACACCCTGCAGATGAAGATGCAGGCCCTGCCGGACCAGTACCCGGACGGATTCACGATCTTCGTCGACATCATGGACAAGCGCGTGGACCTGGATGCGGACATCGTCGAGCTGCTGTCCAAGGACGTCTCGCAGTTCAGCAAGCGCATCAACCAGAAGGAGGACATCAACGAGGAATTCCTGCTGGACATCAACCAGCTGCAGGAGAACACGATGACCGTGCGCGAGAACATCGTGGACAAGCAGCGCCTGATCTCGAACATCCTGAAGAGCAAGTTCGGGCCCCGCGACCCGGAACTGCGTTCGGACCTGAACATCATCCTGCAGGACATCGCGTCCCTGATCAACCATACGAATTTCGCCTTCGAAAGGCTGGAATACCTGCAGGACACCGTCCTGGGCATCATCAACCTGGACCAGAACAACATCATGAAGATCTTCACCTTCGTGTCCCTGCTGCTGATGCCGGCCACGCTGGTGGCGAGTTTCTACGGAATGAACGTGACCCTGCCCTTCGCCGACAAGTGGTGGGCCTGGGTGGCGATCTCTGCGCTGATGGCCCTGCTGGTTGTCGGCATCTGGTTCTTCTTCAAGCGCAAGCGCATGCTTTGACGGCATACTGACGCCCCGGGGCCCCTGCAATTCTTTTCGTGCTTTCACCTAAATCAGCCGCACGAAAAAAACTGCAGGGGCCCCGGGGCGTAGGATCGGAAACTAGGCGGCTTTGCCGTCGGATCCGAGGACGTTGACGATCTTGTGGATGTACATCGCCTTCATCGCCTCACGCGCAGGCTTGAGGTACTGGCGCGGATCGAAGTGGCTGGGGTTCTCGGCCAGGTGCTTGCGGATGGCGCCGGTCATGGCCAGACGGCTGTCGGAGTCGATGTTGATCTTGCAGACAGCGCTCTTGGCGGCCTCGCGGAGCTGCTCTTCGGGAATACCGACCGCGTTCGGCAGGCTGCCGCCGTACTGGTTGCACATGTCCACGTATTCCTGGGGAACGGAGGACGATCCATGGAGGACGATGGGGAATCCGGGCAGCTTCTTCTCGATCTCATGCAGCACGTCGAAGGCCAGCGGCGGGGGGATCAGGCGGCCGGTCTTGGGATCGACGGTGCACTGCTCCGGCGTGAACTTGTAGGCGCCGTGGGAGGTGCCGATCGAAATGGCGAGGGAATCGCAGCCGCTGCGGGTGGCGAACTCGATGACCTCTTCGGGCTTGGTGTAATGGGACTCGGCGGCGCTCACCTCATCCTCGACACCGGCCAGCACGCCGAGTTCCGCCTCGACGGTGACATCGAACTGGTGGGCATACTCCACCACCTTCTTGGTGAGGGCGATGTTCTCCTCGAACGGAAGGGCCGAAGCATCGATCATCACGGAAGAGAAGCCGAAATCCACGCAGCTCTTGCAGGTCTCGAAGCTGTCGCCATGATCCAGGTGGAGGACAATCTGCGGATTCTCCCAGCCCAGTTCCTTGGCATAGGCAACCGCACCCTCGGCCATGTAGCGCAGCAGGGTCTGGTTGGCGTAATTGCGGGCGCCCTTGCTGACCTGCAGGATGACCGGAGACTTGGTCTCGGCCGCGGCCATGATGATGGCCTGGAGCTGTTCCATGTTGTTGAAATTGAAGGCAGGGATGGCATATCCGCCCTTGACGGCCTTGGCGAACATCTCACGGGTGTTCACGAGGCCCAGTTCTTTGTAAGAAATCATCGTTTATCGAATTTAAATAACACTATTTGCAACCGATTCCGCAAATTTAGCTAAATTTGTGTGATTTCGAAACACAAATGCAAGGCAAAGTCATCATCTTTTCAGCGCCTTCCGGATCCGGGAAGAGCACGATCGTCCAGCACATCCTGGGGCTGCATCCCGAGATGGAGTTTTCCGTCTCCGCCACCTCCCGCAAACCCCGCGGACAGGAAGTGGACGGGCGGGAATACTACTTCATTTCCAACGCGGAATTCCGCCGCAAGGTCCGCGCCGACGCCTTCGTCGAGTGGGAGCAGGTCTATGCCGGGCACTGCTACGGCACCCTGAAGAGCGAAGTGGAGCGCATCTGGGGCGCCGGCCACGTCATCATCTTCGATGTCGACGTCAAGGGCGGGGTCAGCCTCAAACGCTATTTCGGCGACAGCGCGCTGTCCGTCTTCATCCAGGCGCCCAGCATCGAGGAGCTCCGCCGCAGGCTGGTGCTGCGCGGGACGGATTCGCCCGAAGCCATTGAGACGCGCGTCGCCAAGGCCGCCGAAGAGATGACCTACGCCGGCAAGTTCGACTTCGTGCTGGTCAATGACGACCTGGACCAGGCCTTCCGCGAGGCGGAGCAGGTCGTCGACAAATTCCTCGCAGCATGAAAATCGCCGTCTTCTCCGGGTCCTTCGATCCGCTCCACATCGGGCACCTCGCCATCATGGAGCGCCTGACAGCCGATGGGCTGTTCGACCGGGTGTACCTGGTCA
Source organism: Bacteroidales bacterium (assembly GCA_017454335.1). Taxonomy (GTDB): domain Bacteria; phylum Bacteroidota; class Bacteroidia; order Bacteroidales; family UBA932; genus Cryptobacteroides. The sequence continues at coordinate 24,869 of JAFTDE010000027.1, forward strand.
TCTCGCCGCAGAACCCCTGGAAGAGCGCAGAAAACGTCCTGACCGCCCGGGACCGCCACGAAGCGGCCGTCGCCGCCGTGCAGCGCCATCCCGGCCTGCGGGTGGACGTGGAGGACATCGAGCTGGGCATGGACCCGCCGCACTACACCATCCGCACCCTGGACGCGCTCCGGGAACGGGAACCCGGCAACCGCTTCACCCTGGTGATCGGAGCGGACAACCTGGAACGGATCGAGCAGTGGCGGGAGGCGGAACGGGTGCTGACCGAATACGGGATCTGCGTCTATCCGCGCGCGGGTTACGACATGGCGCAGCTCCGCCGGGAACTCCACCGCCGGAACCGCCGCTACAAGATCCGGCTGATCGACGCGCCGCAGGTGGACATCTCCTCGACGCAGATCCGCGAAGCCCGCGCAAAGGGCATCGACATGAGCCGCTATTTAATGTAACTAACACCTTCATACCATGAGAAGTCCCCTGATTACCCTTTTGGCCGCACTGCCGCTGCTGGCAGCCTGCCAGTCCGGAAACGATGCATTCTTCCCGGCGAACAAGAGCAAGAATGTCAATCCCGACACCCACCTGACCATCACCTTCGACGCCACGCCGACCCTCGGCGAGTCCGGATTCATCCGCGTGTACGACGCAGCGACGGACGCGCTGGTGGACGAACTGGACATGAGCATCCCGGCGGCGCCGAGCCGCCGCCGCTACGGGCCCGAATGCGACTACCTCAAGACCCCGTACGACTACACCCGCACCGTGATGCCGACCAACCGTGACACCCGTCCCGGAACGCCTTCCGCCGGCGCAGCCCCCGAGACCGAGCAGCGCCAGCTGACCATCATCGGCGGATTCACGGACGGATTCCACTTCCACCCGATCATCGTCCACGACAACGTCGCCACGATCTACCTGCACAACAACATGCTGGAGTACGGCCACAAGTACTATGTGACGATCGACCCCGACGTGCTGGTCTGCGGCGACTTCCCCGGCGTCAAGAAGGGCGAATGGAAGTTCTCCACCAAGAAATCCGGCCCGAAGGATCCGCTGAACCTGACGGTCAACTGCAACGGCAGCGGCGACTTCAACACCCTGCAGGGCGCGCTGGACTTCGTTCCCGACTGGAGCAAGGAAACCATCACCATCGACGTGGCGGAGGGAGATTACGAAGAGATCGTCTATTGCCGCAACAAGAGCAACCTGCTCATCAAGGGCGCCGGCATGGACAAGACCCGCATCCACTACGAGAACGACGAGGGTTTCAACCCGCACCCGCTGAACCTCAAGACCAACGAGAAACGCGGCACCTTCCCGTCCCGCCGCGGCGCCGTCGCCTTTGACAACTGCGCCGACATCGTCCTGCAGGACCTGACCTGCGAAACCGCCCCGAAGGGCCAGGCCGAGGGTCTGCTGATCAACGGCGAGCGCGTCGCCCTGTACCGCGTGCACATCATCGGCGGCGGTGACGCCCTCCAGGCCAACGGCACCGTCTACCTGGAGAACTGCGAACTGGACGGCGGACTGGATTCGATCCTGGGCCGCGGCAGCCTCTTCGCCTACCGCAGCAAATTCCGCAACTCCGGCGGTCCCGTGACCTGGGTCCGCAACTTCGCCCCGGACCACGGCGACATTTTCGTCGAGTGCCATTTCGAGGGAACCGGCAACCGCCCGATCGACTTCGGACGCACCCACCTCAACGCCGGCACGGATTATACCGACGCCGAACTGGTGGCCATCAACTGCACGGTGCGCAACTTCAACCCCAAGGGCTGGAGCCAGATCGGCTGCGAGACCGCCGTCCAACTGGAATTCAACACCCGCGATGCCGACACCGGCAAGGAAGTGGACTACTCGCAGCGCGATCCCTGGTCCCGCCGCCTGGATGCCGTCAAGGACGCCGAACTGATTAAGAACTACAGAACGCCGGCCTTTGTCCTGAAGGGATGGACGCCGGAGAGCCAAATCCAATAGTCCCATGAAAAAACTTCTCCTACTCACCCTCGCCTGCGTGCTGGTCCTGTCCGGATGCGCGCAGAAACCCATGCCCTGGAATGCTGAAAATGCCGTCGTCGACCTGGATGTCTTTGCCGAGCAGTACAAGCTGAACCAGGCCGAGTGGGATGCGGCCTTCGCGTTCCTGGCCGATCCGGCCTCGGCGGAACTGCCCGCCGGACAGTATCCGATCACGGAGCGGACCTATGCCAAGGTCCTGTACGCCGACAGCCGCACCTCCCAGAACTGGGAAGTTCATCACAACGGCGTGGACCTGTTCTACATCGTTTCCGGTGCGGAACTCGTCAACCTCTGCAAACCGGAAGAACTGACCGACCTGGTCAGCGAGTACAACGAAGCCAAGGACGTGATCCTGTACAGGAATTCCACCAACCCCCGGCCTCATGTGCTGACCGCGGGCAAGTACATCGTCGCCTTCCCGTCCGACGCGCACCAGCCCATGCTGGCCCCGGACGGCATCCCCGCCCCGATGCACATCCTCGTCGTCAAACTCCCCTTCGCAAAGTAAGGACCCATTTCGCATATCCGGGGTCCGGTGATCATTCATTCACCAGGTCCCGGATACATTCGTCCAGATCCTTCCCATCCGTCAGTGCCAGTTTCTTCCGGATGGCAGATGTCATGTTGTAGAATGACCTGTTATTCTTTGCTCCGGTTGACTGAGCGTAATACGATGAACACTCCTTCAATGTGTATCCCTTGGCAAACAAACAGCAATAACCCATTTCGCGCAATGTCAGATCCCGTTTTTCCAAGTAATCGATAAACTTCGGATGAGTCTGGCGGGCCGTGGACACCAGCGAAGGGAACAGCTCCCTCCACTCAATGAGAACTTCTTTCAAACGTGTATTTCGCTCCATTTCATTCATGGTCCCATCCAACCCTGCGGAGAGCAAGCGGGACACAAGGAATTGTTCCGTATTACCCACGGTCCGGGTGTATTCGCTGAATTTTTCCCGTTCCCTGAGGGACTCCCTACGGCGGCGTCGGATTTCCATTGCCAACAAAACCATGACGAGCAACGCCAGAACGGCACTCCCGATCCAGACATAAAACCAGCCTCGCCTCTGACCCTGTAAATGCTGACGCTCTTCCAGAAAGCGGGCGGAACTCTCCCGCGCGCGTACCTGCCTAACTTTTAACAACTGGTGATACTTCGCGAAATATTCTGCCGACTGCTCTATCTGACCGAGGCTTTCCGAAATCCTGGAAGCAAGTAAAAGGTAATGGACATCCTGTTCACTTGTCTGTTTCAGAGTCAGTGCCTTTTCCAATGCCATAGCGGCCTCCTCCGGATTACCCGACTGCCAGTATGCTGACGCCACGGACAACCAGAGGACAGAACGCTCATCCACGGTTCCGGACATAAGATCCTGAATCAGTTCCGAAATTGCGTGAATGTCCTCCTTCGCCGCCTGAGCCAAACGCAAGGAATATAATTCTCCTTGCTGCCTGGGTGTCATTTCCCGGGAATGAACCATCAAACTGTCTATCCAACGTGCAGACTCTTCATAGTTCTCCTGCATCTGAGCCAGCATCGCCAAACTAATGATGGCATTGTGGTATCTCCGAGCAGCGTTGGCTCGCTGAAAAGCCGATGCCGCCATGATAGCATTTTTGTAGGCATTCTCCGTGTCCAGCAGGTCCAGGAACAACTCTCGCTTAGCAGCATAGATGAATCCGGCCATCTCCGGATCATAGGCGCGGGGGATGAATCGTTCCGCCTCGACCAGCCACGCCATCTCCGCGTCCCGATCCCCGGCGTTTCGTGCCAGCACGGAACGATAGTATCGCACTTTCAGCCGCTGATCGGCGGTCCCGTGATGTCGGTAATACGCCAGCGCCGGAGCCAGGATGCTGTCCGAGGTGATGTCGACATAGCACTTGTCCAGCGCGATGCTGTGCAGCAGGGCCGCCCGGGCTTGATCTTTCTTCAATTTGATAGATCCCGTATCGAGGTTCCGCAACACCGTCAGGGCGCTGTCCGGCCGGGACGCCAGGTAGGTTTCCACACCGTCCAGCGTCTCCCGGACACGCCGCGCCTCCTGTGCGCCATTACAAGCGCACAGGAGGACGCAGAGAAAGATGATACATTGATTTACTATCCGCCTGACCACAGACACTTTTGATTCTTTTCTACAATAAAACGGAAGCTGCGATTGGATCAACGATTTACTTCTTCGGAAGGATCTACCCATTCAACAACCTCTACCAGACCGTCTACAGGCAGCTTATCATACACGGCACCAAAGCTGACCGGGTGCACATCCGCTGGTTCGCCACCGATGTATTTCACAAAGCGTAAATAAATGGTCGTCTTTCCCTCAGATACGACAGCTCGTTGGTCCTTATAACGCTGAAAGGTCCCACCGACATACCAATATCGTCCGACCACCAAAGAGTATTTATTGAAATCAATCTCCGGCCAGAAGAAAGGCTGACCATTGGATGTGTTGTAGTCTTTAAGCAATCTCGCATCATTCACAACCACAGCGAAATTACCATTTGTTGTTGGCCAACGAGGATCGTCCGCATTGTCTGAATAGAATTCATCTAAAAAAAACCGTGAAAGGTAATAGAATTCATCTCCTTGACACAATTCAACCGGAGCCATAGCTCGTTTATCCTTTCCGTTAAAAATGTTCGCATATTCGGAAGAGATGCCTTCCTTTTTGCATCCAGCGAAAAGAAGAGAGACACATGCGAGGGTTAATAATAAATCTGTTCTCATTTTTGTATCAGTTATTCTGGACGACATCAAATACTCGTACATAAACCCTCCGGCGACTCTCGTTCGGAACCGTAATATTGGGTAAAGTAGTTTGGAAAGTTGCTCCCTGACCAAAAGAAAACTGCTGGAAGGAGTTGGGAGTCGGTGTATCAAAGGCTACACCTATTTCCAGATTGCCCGGACAGTCTTCACAACTTGCAAAAAGATTTACCGAGATGTTTGTTATCGGCGTACCAGGAGTTGCTGTCAGGTAGTAGCCCCGATAATATGGATACCCAGCTTGCTCTCCGCTCGGAACGCCGCCACCAATGTCGCTGGAGATCAACCATTCTGTCTGCCCGCTGATCGATCCTTGAACATCTATGATAACGTCCTCCAAATCATAAGAGGAGCTGTTAATGATAGTGAAATCCAAGCCGGGAGTATATTCAAGATCATAAATATCGCTTGCGGCATCAAGAGCACCGCTGGCGCTTGCAAGACCAAAGCCTACCTCAGAGTTCCAATAACCAACATTAGGATATGTGCCCACTGATGAATATGTATAACTGGGGAGCTTAACGGCGCCCATAGTTATTGCTCTTCGAACTTCTTCTTCAGATAATACCGGATACGCGGAGAGAACCAGAGCAGCAATCCCCGAGACGTGAGGCGCCGCAGCTGACGTGCCGTCAAAGCTCGGATAATAGTCTGACGAATCATATCCGTCAGTCCCGGATCTGTCCGTAGTTGGAATAAGTACACCTGGAGCAACAACATCAAGTCCGCTTCCATAGCAACTGCCCCAAGCCGGCGAAGTGAATACGGCACGATAGCCATCATAGGAGACCGCGCCCACGCCCAAAACGTCACTTAAATATGCAGGATATTGTGTTGCGCCATTATTATTTCCAGAAGAGAACACGATGACACAGCCTTTCCCTCCCCTTCCATACATTGCCGCATTTTGGATCGCCGTTGTGAGGTACGAACACGGGTTTTGATGCCACGAACAGTTAATCACATCAACACCGTGAGTTCGCGCCCAATCAAAACCGTTTATCGCTGCGCTCACACTTATATCTTCAGTATAACCTTGTGAGAGGCATACTCCTACCCGTATTGGCATTATTTTGCAGCCAGGCGCAACTCCGCTAATTCCTATTCCGTTGTCTTTAACGGCGCCAATAATCCCAGCAACCGCCGTACCATGTTTTTCATACACAGAAGATGGAGCCCCGGTTCCCAAAGGGTTAATACAGTCAAGTCCAGAGACGAGATTAGCGGCAAGATCCGGATGGGTTAATTCCACCCCGACATCCATGACAGCGATGGTGATATTGCTGCTTCCTTCTGTCTCAGCCCACGCAGTTTCAACATCAATATCTAACCCCGATGATCCATACTGTCCCGTGTTGCTCAAGCTCCATTGGTCAGAATAAAATGGATCCGGGGACGACATGGCGTTAAAGCAGAAGAAATCAGGGGAAGTAAATGCAAACAGGCCAGTCTCATAAAAAACACTCGACAATTGGAATATACTACTGGCGGTTTCCTTGTTTCTACGAACATAATAAATCCCGTCCTCTTGGTCTGCACAACGAGAAACAGCGCAACCATATTCGCGAGCAAGGTCTTCCAGTTGAGATAATCCAGAGCGGTTTCTCAGTTTTACCGCAAATTCATCCGACGTTGATACAGAAGAGCCCTCATATTCCATCATATACGACACGTACTTGACACCTTGATGGTTTTGAAGATCCATCACCCGTTCTGTCGGAATCTCATCTTCAGATGCGGACTGAAGAATCAAGATATTATAGTCATTATCTTCATCCCAATGATCAGAACGGGCTGGGTTCCATACTTTAAGATAGGAAACGGCTGTTAGTTCGTTGATGAAATCCTTCCGGGAAGATGCATCAACGAAACAGACAAGGATTAAATCTTTCTTTTCTTTAAGAAAAATCTTTTCGTCAAAATAGTAATAGTAGATATTCCCATCTTCGTTCGGGACAAGGTCGATTGATTCCGTTTCGTTGTTCCTATCGAATCCAGATTCTTCCACCATATCGAAATAGGAGCAACCGCATAGGAAGAAGAGAACGCCAAGAACAAAAAAGTAATGAACAAAATATCGCATATAATTGATATCAAGTATTATACTTTGTAAAGATGTGTAAATAATTTAATTAATCAAAATAATCATTGTGCTTTACCTCGTCCGGTTGTTTTATTGAACAACAAAATGTCCGATACCATAATACGACGAAGCCTGGATAATAAGAGAATAGATGTCCGGCGCAGTCGGGGCGGCAAACTGCACCGTACCTGTCAGGGCGGCGTCAACCGATTTGTTTGCCAGTTAGGTGTCGGAGGTCCGCATTATTTGAAGGGGACCTCCAACGTTTTGACCCTTTTTCGCTGGGGGTGCAGTTCATTTTTTTTCGGACCGCCGACGGTACGGTACCACTGCCGACTTTTTGAGGAGATGGCTCTGGTGCCGTAAGCCGGACAAGAGTCAGGGTCATCCCGCTTTTCGTTTGCTTCATAAAAACGGCCCTTCTATCAGAAACGCCCAGAAACAAACCCAGAACGTCTTCTGTCATATAACGCGTCATTGACTTGCGGTCAGCGATAAGACTACGATATGTCCCCCGGTCTCTTATGCCACTGATCAAATAATTGTTGTCCACATAACTGGCGAGCGCCAAAAAGACACATGACAAGGTTTCTTCCAAATGATTTTCCACATGCTGGCGTGCGTCTTTAGAAAGTGCAAAAGGCCCGAAATCTATGAGATACTTGTGAATGTATGTCCCCGATGTGTCGAATTCATATATTTCATCCATAAGCGGAATCATATAATCAAATCCATTCTCTCCTTCGCAGAATCCCACAGACGGAAAGGTAAAATCCGGATCGATTTCCTTCTCCCTTGTCACCCACGCGGCAGTAATTCTTTGCAGGCTGTCGCAAAGAAGGACATGATAGTCCTTGTATGAAGAGTCATCCCACAGATTAACACCCATCAAAAACCCCTCACCAGGCAACTTCTGCAGCGCTCCAATCTCGGTTTTCAATGAATTCTTGCTCAGGAAAACACCATCAGAAGAATAATGAAATAACTTGTCCGTACTGCCGTCAACCAACCAAACGCTGCCATCCTTTGAAACACAAAAGTCCGATATACGCAGATACTCTTCCGGGCCACGACCAATCCGTCCTATACGGCTCAAGACATGACCTGTCAGATCATAAACGGCAATGCGTCGGAACATTTCATCCAGAATATAGATCCGATTACCGAACACAACCACCTTGTCTGCATTTGATACAGAAAAGTCCTCCGGTCCCTCCGGATCCAGAGAAATCGTATCCAGCTTTCCTTGAAAAAAAGGATCCGAGAGGTCCAAAGGGGCCTCGGAAAATAATTGATAATGAATCTCTTCTACGATTACGTCTTCGCCCCCTGTCTCTTGCATCCGGCACGCGGGAAAGACAAGTGGCAACAAGGCCAGGATAAATAGCAGAAGCATTCGATGTTGCATCTTTTGTGTCATTTACAACCGAACAAATCCCTACAGGGTACCGTATTTTCACAATGGCAGAAAATGTTTCCTACAAGGTTTTCCTTTTTAGGTCCCGTACATGTAGGGCCTTCCCCATCAGCCAGAACCTCAATGTTTGTTTTAACTGTCGGATTCACATTCTTGTGAATCGCTGCCCCAACACAAATACTTGCACCGGCAGTAAAAACTGTGATGATAATAATGATGATTTTTTTCTTCATAAGATAACCATTTTATAGTAATACATTTATGTCGTTTAGTGTTTTGTTGAATAATGACATCGTTGCGGCGTCAGTTGTCGGGTCGCCCACCATTTTAATTCTATTATATATATCAATGAGCATAACATGATACCGAGGGTCCTTTGGAATCATGGGGTTGCTCCGAAGAAAAGAGTTTTCTGTATCCAGATACACAGGGAATGGGTATTTGACATTGCATAATAAAGAATGGATCCCTTCATACATGGTTTTTTTTACGGAGAGTAATAGCAGGATAGAGTATTGACCCGTTTCTGACGCTTGTGCGAATAAAGACTCATATAAAACGAAATCATTGATTCGACATGAACTACAACCGGTCGAATCAATAAAAACAATTAATTTAGGTGACAATGCAAGTGTCGTGGGTACGGGAACAACTTCTCCCGCACGAATACATGTCAACTCATCAGGAAGTACGATCGTGGAGTCAATCATGCGATTAAGTGTCACCCTCATCGGAAGACTTTGACAACTGACCAGCAAAGTGGACACCGATATAATGAATGGAATAACGAACCGATTCATGTAATTCTATTGAATCTGAAACACCCCGATCCCGTAATACGACGAGGACTGGATGATCAGGGTGTACGTGTCTGGTGTTGTCGGGGCGGCAAACTGTACAGTACCCGTGAGAGACGCATCAACTGAAGTGTAGTAAACAGTCTGGTCCAGGGAATTAAGGACAGTAATAGAAGTTACACCCAGGCTGGAGGCAAGGGTAATGGAAATGTCTCCGGCCACAAAGAAGGCACGGACCAGAGCGCCTCCACGTTCACCACCCGGACTGGGGATTTCTGTAATAATAATCTCGTCATCGTCTCCCGGAGGATTGGGAGCAGGTGACGTCTGCAAGGGTGCCATGACCATACAAGCAAGGATAAAAGAAAGGATACCCATAATGCTGATTTTTAAAATGTTTGCATCAATATATCATCTTTTCATTTTTCCTGCAAGTTCCGGCATCAACTATCATATCACCTGTGTTTTTAGCATTAAATAATTTAACAATCAGTCTGTTATAAAAACAAAAAGCGGGAAAACATACCGTTTTCCCGCCAAAAAGGTGATATGATTTCACCTCCAGGATTGGCCGATATCCCAATGTATGGCATATTTGGCCGTTGTCCGCTCAGGAGGAAGATTGAATTCTTTCAGGATCATATCGTATACATGAGGATACTCTTCTTCGCTGTAACTGGTTTGCCGGAATCCGGAGGATGGGGTCCTGATGTCTGGAAGGACATTCTTCCCGATGGCATAGACCTTCACCTCTTCTGGAAGAATCTGGTAAACAATCTGGCGACAGAAACCATATTCACGGCTCCACAGCCCAGCAAGCGTGCCGGTCAATGCCTCGGGCGAGCCTTTTCCGCTTTCCGGGTGAGACAGGACATCTTTCAGGATATCCTTTATCGATTCCGCCTCGCGTGGTGTTGAAGATTTCAGCTCCTGATAGGCAGCAAGAGCCTCCGGAGTAAACAGAAGAATCATAACGAATCAATATCAACCTCAACAAACTCCTGCTTTTGCGCCGCTTCCAGCACATCCTCACCGACACGTGATGTCAAAACGGAGGCCGTGCGGACCATCGCATTGTATTCATCCAGTGAAACGAGTACAACACCCTGTCGTCCCCGGTTAATGAGGACAGCCTCTCTATTCTCAATGACTGCATCGACATAGCCTTTGATACTCTTTCTGAAATCTGAAATAGTCGTTGTTACCATAGCCATTTTCCTATTTACACAAAGATATGTACAAAATTTTGTACAAACAAACGTTGCGGCATAAAAAAGCGGGAAAACATACCGTTTTCCCGCCAAAAAGGTGATATGAATCAGCGTTTACTGCTCGTCTGGGGCGTCGTTGCCGTAGTCGGGCTGGGGACCACCCTGCGGGCCGCCCTGGCCGGGCTGAGGGCCCTGCGGACCGGCCTGAGGGCCGCCCTGTGCGGCCTTGGCCATATCCTCGGACGCGGCGTGCCAGGCAGCCTCGAGTTCGGCATTGTACTTCTCGATGGAGGCGAGGTCCTTGGCCTCGACCGCCTTCTTGAGTTCGGCGCAGGCGGACTCGATCGCACCCTTCTTGTCGGCAGGCAGCTTGTCACCGTAGTCCTTGAGGTTGCGTTCGGTCTGGAAGACCATCGCATCGGCGCTGTTGATCTTGTCCACACGCTCTTTCTCCGCCTTGTCGGCCTCCTCGTTGGCCTTGGCCTCGTCACGCATGCGCTGGATCTCGGCGTCGGAGAGGCCGCTGCTGGCCTCGATGCGGATGTGCTGCTCCTTGCCCGTGGACTTGTCCTTGGCGGAAACGCTCAGGATACCGTTCGTATCGATATCGAAGGACACCTCGATCTGCGGGATGCCGCGCGGTGCGGGAGCGATGCCGTCCAGGTGGAAGATGCCGATCTGCTTGTTGTCCTTGGCCATCGGGCGCTCGCCCTGCAGGACGCGGATCTCGACGGAAGGCTGGTTGTCGGCAGCGGTCGAGAAGACCTGGTCCTTGTGTACCGGGATGGTGGTGTTGGACTCGATCAGCTTGGTCATCACACCGCCCAGGGTCTCGATGCCGAGGGACAGCGGGGTGACATCCAGCAGCAGGACGTCCTTGACGTCACCGGCCAGCACACCGCCCTGGATGGAGGCGCCGATCGCGACCACCTCGTCAGGGTTCACGCTCTTGTTGGGCTCTTTGCCGAAGAACTCCTTGACCAGCTGCTGGACCTTGGGGATACGGGTAGAACCGCCCACCAGCAGGACTTCGTCGATTTGCGACGCGCTCAGCTTGGCATCTTCGAGCGCCTTGCGGCAAGGCTCGATGCTGCGGCGGAACAGGTCGTCGCACAGCCCCTCGAACTTGGCCCGGGTCAGGGTCTTCACAAGGTGCTTGGGCATGCCGTCGACCGCCGTGATGTACGGCAGGTTGATTTCGGTGGACGTCTGGTTGGAGAGCTCGATCTTGGCCTTCTCGGCAGCCTCCTTGAGGCGCTGCAGGGCCATCGGGTCCTTCTTCAGGTCCATGCCGCCGTTCTCGGAGGCGAACTCGGAGGCCAGCCAGTCGATGATGACCTGGTCGAAATCGTCGCCGCCCAGGTGGGTGTCACCGTTGGTGGACTTGACTTCGAACACGCCGTCGCCGAGTTCCAGGATGGAGATATCAAAGGTACCGCCGCCCAGGTCATAGACCGCGACCTTCATGTTCTTGTTCTTCTTGTCCAGACCGTATGCAAGCGCCGCCGCAGTCGGCTCGTTGATGATACGCTTGACATCCAGGCCAGCGATCTTGCCGGCCTCCTTGGTGGCCTGGCGCTGGCTGTCGGAGAAATAGGCCGGAACGGTGATGACCGCCTCGGTGACAGGCTGGCGGAGATAGTCTTCCGCCGTCTTTTTCATCTTCTGGAGGATGATGGCCGAGATCTCCTGCGGGGAGTAGAGTTTGCCGTTGATGTCCACACGCGGGGTGTTGTTCTCGCCGCGGGCGACCTTGTACGGGACGCGGGCGACCTCACGGTTCACCTGGTCGTAGGTCTCTCCCATGAAGCGCTTGATGGAGAATACGGTGTTGTTCGGGTTGGTGATGGCCTGACGCTTAGCCGGGCTGCCCACCTTGCGCTCTCCGCTGTCGGTGAAAGCCACGACGGACGGCGTGGTGCGCGCGCCCTCGTCATTGATGATAACGGTCGGCTGGTTGCCTTCCATGACTGCGACACAGGAATTCGTAGTGCCGAGGTCGATTCCGATGATTTTTCCCATAATATCTGTCTTTTAACTATTCAACTTCTGTCACCCGCCAGCTCCGGCGGGCCGGGAATGGTAGCATCAAATCCTTTGCCACCTCCCGATTCCTGACAAAATGTCACAAAATCACTATCTTTGTACCGTGGAATACAGACAGCTCAGCCAAGCGGAATTCGCCGACCTGCAGGCGCGGATCCTGTACGAAGACAACCACCTGATGGTTGTCAACAAGCGCGTGGGCGAAATCGTCCAGGGCGACAAGACCGGGGACGAATGCCTCTCCGACACCTACAAGGCCTTCATCGCCCAGCGGGACGGCAAGCCCGGCAAAGTCTTCATGGGTGTCCCCCACCGGTTGGACCGGCCCGTGAGCGGCATCTGCATCCTGGCCAAAACCTCCAAGGCGCTGGAGCGGCTGGCCGCGATGTTCCGGAACGGGTCCGTGCACAAGACCTACTGGGCCCTGTGCTGCAACGCCCCCGCCGAGCGCGAAGCACAGCTGGAGGATTATCTGGTCCGCAACGAGAAACAGAACAAGAGCTATGTCACCACGTCCCGCAACCCAGACGCCAAACTGGCGCGGCTGGTGTACCGGCACCTCTCCGATACGGAGCGCTATCACCTGCTGGAAGTCGAGCTGCTGACCGGCCGGCACCACCAGATCCGCTGCCAGCTTGCACACATCGGCTGTCCCATCAAGGGCGATCTGAAATACGGTGCGCCGCGCTCCAACCCGGACGGCGGCATCTGCCTGCACGCCCGCAGGGTGCGCTTCATCCACCCCGTCCGCCAGAGCGAAATGGACATTACGGCTCCTGTTCCTTCCGGCTGGAAAGGGATTCCAGTACCCGGGTCTTGAGACGTTGCATGAACTCGCCGGGTGTTTCCTGCATGTTGACCTTGAACGCGACCCCGAACGTGACGGGGTTGTGGAATCCGCACATCGAAGCCACCTCGAACACACGCAGCCGCGGATCACGCTCCATCAGTTTCACCGCGTATTTCACCCGGTAGTAATTGATGAACTGGCGGAAATTGCGGCCCGAGCAGTAATTGATGGCTTTGGACAGGTAAACCTTGTTGGAGAAGACACCGCCGGCCAGGTCCACGAGCGAGAAGCCCTCGTCCAGGAAAGGCCGCTTTTCTTCGAGATAGCGGACAGCCTTGTTGTACAACGCCGCCAGGCGTGTCCCGTCCGCATTTTCATCCGGAGGAGGCGTCCGCAGGTTCCCCCGGACCATCGCTTCCAGCGAGCGGAGGGCTTTCCGGCGCAGGAAGAAGAGATTGCCCGACCGTGCACGGTACAGCAGGAAGACATAGATGGCGCTGGTCAGGGCTCCGGCCAGCCAGGTAAGCCAGCCGGGCCGGGCCAGCAGGTCCAGCCCCGTCAGGCAGACCAGCCAGGTGACGACGTAGAAGAAACGGGCATAATCCTCCACCTGGTACCAGGGCGCTTTCCCGCCGAACAGGACCCGCAGGCGGCGGAAGCGTCTCAGCGTCCGGTATGTGAGGTAGCCGAACAGCAGCATGTCCGCTATGAACAGGAACAGATCATCATTCGAAACGAGCAGGTCAGCCAGGAGTGTTACCATCACGGCGGCCAGGGACCAGAACAAAGAGGGACCCGGCTGTTCGTAACTCAAGGGATAGCACAGGATGACCGTCACCGCAGCAACAGCTCCTGTCAACAATGAACGGTCACCGAACTCGGCGGCCGCCAGGACCAGGAAGCTCACCAGAGAAATGATCCGGATGAGCTTGTGATAAGACAGAATCTTTTTCAAAGCATGGGTTCATTTCTTGTCGGCAAAGATAAGAAAGACCCATCAAGAACAAAAGAATAGCAAAAAACTTACTGTCAGTTTTTTATCTTTTTTATTCCTTTTTACTTTTTTTAGCTTCCCAAACTTTCCACGACGGAATTGATGGCGGCCACGATCGAGCCGTAGTCGGGCAGTCCCTGGATGGCAGAGAGGATGGTCGAAAGGACCGCCGACATATCCACCTTCACGTTTGTCGAAAGGGTGCCGAAGGCCGTCGACACGTTGTCGAGGGCCGCCGAGAGTCCGGCATCCACACCGCCCAGTTGTGTCTTCATGGCACCGAGCGCCGTCTGGACCATCCCCAGGGCCGACTTATCACTGACGAAACCGCTGCCCAGGGCCGACTGGATGGTCGCAAGCTTGGTTTCCAGGGTGGTCGCAGGACTCGCCACGGCCGTCTCGAGGGCCGCCAGTTTCGTGCTCAACGTACCATCCAGTGTGGAAATCGCCAGCTGGACCAATTCCAGTTCGTCTTTCAAATGACTCTCATCCGTTGAGATAACGGCCAAAGCCGCCTCGATCAACGCCAGTTTCGTCTCCAGCCCGGAGGTCTGGCTGGTAACGGCTGACTGGACGGCATCCAGTTTCGTCGCCAGTGTGCCGTTCAGTGCTGAGACGGCCGTTTGCAGCAGTTTCAACTTATTCTGGCTGTTGGTAAAACCACCGGAGACGGCGGCTTCTACCAACGCCAGCTTGGTCGACAGGGCCGTCTTCTGGCTGCCCATGACCGTCTCGACGGCCGCCAGTTTCGTCGCCAGCGAGCCTCCCAGCGAGGATAAGGCCGCAGCGGCCAGCGACTGTGCCGCAGCACTGTCGGCAAAACCATTACCGACAAGCACTTCGATCAGGCCCAGCTTGGTCTCCAGGCCCGAGGTCCCAGCCTTCACCGCAGCTTCGAGGGCTGCCAGCTTTTCATCCTGCGTGCCGTCCAGCGAAGCAAGTGCCTGCTGCAACAACGCCTGTCGTGCCTGGTCATCGGCGAAACCACTTTCAACGGCAGCGTCGATCAGGCCCAGTTTCGTTTCCAGACTCGTCGTCTCTGCCTTCATGACCACCTCGACGGCCGCCAGTTTCTCATCCAGCGTACCGCCCAATGCCGCCACGGCCTGCCGGATCTGTTCGACCGCCGACTGGTTGTCGGCCAGCCCCTGGCGCATCAGCGACTCGATGCGCGCCATCTGTTCGGACAGCAAGCGACTCGACTGCTCGATCGTCGAAAGGACTTCGCTGTAATCCGTTTCCAGCGTTATGCGAAGATCATCCTGCCCGTTCTCGCAGCCACACGGGACCAGCAGGACCATGCCGGTAAGCAAGAGGGCGGATATGTTTGTCTTTTTCATGTCTTTCATGGGAATGTCAGTTCACAATCGTTACTACCAAACTATACGAGAAGGATAACGCCAGTACCTTGAACTGAGGATCGGTCTCAGTGGGGAAGATCCACAGGTCGTGATGGGCTGTCAAGCCGAATTTTGTTCCGACTATAGGATCTGCCTGGAACTTCACTGCCAATTTCAGCGTCTCCGGCAGCAGCTGGGCCGACATCTTAAAATAAGGGCCGTCAAGGTCTCCATATTGTTCCTGCAGAATAAAACGGCCGTCCAGCCAGGATCTCGACAAGCCCAGTTTAGAGAGCAGGCTTCTGATATCGACGACCGCAGTATTGTCGTCCTGGATCTCGTCAACCCTGACAATGGCACTTTCAGGGAACCACCAGGCATTGTACCATCCGATCTTGAAATTATGGATTGTATCCTTGACATGCCAGCGGTCCGTCAGGACCAGCTTGCCCAGCACGGACTCATTCTTGACACCGGAGGAATCCTTGAAATTATGCCAGAGTCTCCAGCCGCCGCGGTCGGACGGATCCTTGTCGGGCCAGAACTGGGTATAGGTGATACCCGCCGTATCAGGTATGAAAACAATCATCCTTTTCTCCGTGTCCAACTGGATGAACTCCGGTGCGATGGAATCGTTTACCGGAATGAATTGCACCGAATCAATGAACGCTGCCGTATAAGTGCGGGTATCCGACTCGTCTTGCGTCTCGAATACCCCGCTGTCGAGCGAATAGTAGATATTGTTGATACTGCCGTGTCTTTTGAACGTGAACGTGGCTGCGGGATAGGTCCAGTACTTGAGACCCTTAAGGGCTTTCGGTATCATCACGAGATCAAAAGATTCCGTCGTGGCAAATTTCGGGTTCTCCGTCTTTCCATAGGCTACCGAAAGAGACACGGTAGATTCATCCCACACGACATCAGGGGACAGGCAGGTTACTATGGCAACATACTGCCCTGCGACAGAAGGATCGGCCACCACTGCCGTGACGTAATAGGAGACCGGCGATTCACCGGCCGTTGTACTCGTGCCCCAGGTCGGGAAGAACTGCTTCTTCGAAAGAATGTCCAGCTTCAGCCTTGATGCACTGATGACCGAATCCGCCGGCTCGACCTGGAATACAACGCGCCATTCACCGCCGGCCGCCGTCGTGAGCGTCTTGTCCCCCACATACTTCAACCGGAACGGGATGATCGCATCTCTCAGCTCGGCGAGCGTATTCTGGATGGCGGCCAGGATCGCGCCGTAGTCAGGCAGTCCCTGAATAGCGGAGAGGATATCCGAAAGGGCCATATCCACGTTTATGTTTGTCGACAGGGTGCTGAAAGCCGTCGACACATCATCGATGGCGTCCGAGAGACCGTCATCCACATTGTCCAATTGTGTCTTCAGGGCACCGAGTGCCGTCTGGACCAGGCCAAGGGCAGTACTCTCGTCAGTAAATCCGCTGGAGAGGGCCGTTTCGATGAGGGCCAGTTTGGACGAGAAACCCGTCGTCTGGCTGTTGACCGCCGCTTCGATGGTTGTCAGTTTCGTATCCAGCGTTCCACTCAGGGAAGAAAGCGCCGTCTTTACCAGGCCAAGCCCCAGATTCTCCATTTGATCCCCCAGGTTCTCCACCGCTGTTTCAATGAGGGCCAGCTTTGTTTCCAGGCTCGTCGTCTGGCTGGCGACAGCCGCTTCGATGGCCGCCAGCTTCGTCCCGATCGGTCCGTTCAACGAAGAGACCGCCGTCTTGATCAGGGCCTGCTGGGCCGACGCTTCCGCAAAACCTCCCTTAACGGCCGTTTCTATCAAGGACATTTTGGCCGAAAGTGCCGTTGTCGTATCGCTGACGGCGGTATTGATGGCCGTCAGTTTCTCTTCCTTGGTACCCTTGAACGAATCGATCGCTTTCGCGATCAGCGCCTGTGCGGCGGCGCTGTCGGCGAAGCCCCCCTGGATCGCAGCTTCAATCAGGTTGAGTTTGGTCGCAAAGTCCATTTCCTGCACCTTCACGGCCGCTTCAACCGCCGCGAGTTTCTCATCGAGCGTCCCGGACAGCGAAGCAAGGGCCTGCTGCAGCAGGGTCAACTGCGCCTGGATGTCGGCAAAGCCGTTGGTCACGGCAGCCTCGATCAGCGCAAGTTTCGTTTCCAGACCCGTGGTCTGCGATTGGACCGCCGCCGAGATGGCATCCAGTTTCTCTTCCAGCGTGCCGCCCAAAGAGGCGACGGCCTGCCGGATCATCTTGATCGCCGTCTGGTTGTCGGCCAGCCCGTCGCGTTGCGACGCTTCGATCAGCGCCAACTTTTCAGAGAGCGGCTGGTTCGACTGGCTGATGGCTTCGAGAACGCCCTGATATTCCGACTGCAACGCGATCGTGATCGGAGAAACGTCGTTTTCACAAGCAGCCAGCACCAGGGATGCCGCCCAGACAAGGATCCATCTGTTTCGCATGTGTTTCATGGGCCTAGTCGGTGAGGTTCAGCGTGACACAGTAGTCCAGCAACAGTTGCGTCGGTGCGAAGGAAGGTGTGTTGTCGCTGGGTTTCGTATTGAGCCGGATGCGGCCGCGAACCCGGTATTTCTGGCCTGCGGCGAGTTGGTCACCGTTCTTGCTGAAAACCAGATTCGCCTCCCGTTTAAATCCCTTCCACTCCAATCCCAACTGTTCACACCCCGGGTCTTCCGCGCTTGTCAGGGGAATGGTGCTGAATACGAACTCATAGCGCTCGGACAGGAGTTCATCATCCAGCCCTCTTTCCTTGAACCCGTCCGTCAAATCGTAGGGATAGTACGGATGACTTACCTTGACAAGACTCGGGTCATTGACACTGACATCGATATTCAGATCCAGGCTATAGGTGTTGAACCAGGACAAATTGACGCCGAACGTGGACGTCACGCCCCAGTTGTCGGTCAGCGACAGGATACCGACGACATCCTCATGCTTGACGCTGCTGGCCATCCGGAAATCCCGCCATTTCTTTTTGCCCGTCGTATCGGGATAGAAGCGTACGAAATGCCTCTCGTTGTCGAGGATGCATTTCACAGGAGCCATATTGGCATCGTTCGGAGTAAAACTGGCGGAGGTGATATTGGACGCCGTGTAGGAGCGGGTCTCCGGGCCGCTCTTCTGCTGGAATGCTACAGAGTCGAGGGCGTAGTAGACGACACCCAGGGTATCATCGGGATATGGCTCGTTTATAGCGTTATAAAAGGTATCTATCGGACAGTACGAAGCGTAGGGATAGTACCAGCGGTGGATTCCGAAATCGGGATTTGGCATCATCACGGCCTGGAATGAATTCGTGGTAAAATACTCCGGCTTCGTGTCCGTGCCATAGTCATACTCGAAGGCCAGTGTGGATTCATCCCAGACAGACACGTTCGCGGACGCCGTCAGCGTAGCGATATACTGTCCCTCGGCAGAAGGGTCCGCCACAAGGGAGGTAAGGGTGAAGTGATCCGCCTCCGTCCCGGAATTGTTCGGGAAAAATTGCTTGCTCTCCAGTATTTTGAGCTGCATCTTTTCCTGTTCGAGTGTTTTGCTCGAAGGATTGGCGCGAAGCGGGATATCGATGGTCTGACCCTTGGCGACGGTATAGGAAGCAACCCCAAGATAGGATAGGGAGAAGATGTTCAATTCCTCTTTCAACTCATCGATGGAACTCTTGATACCCGCCAGGACCAGGCTGTAGTCGGTCTGGCCTTGCACGGCGTCATGGATCTGCGTCAGGACCTGGGCGACCTGTCCCGTCGTGACTGTTGACGAGAGGGTCCCAAGATCGGCAATCACTTGGCTTATGTCATCCGAGAGCGAATCATTCGTATCACTCACCTGACCCTTCAACGCAGTCAGCGCAGTTTGCAGCAGACCGATGGCCGTCTGCCCGCTGGCAAAGCCGCTGCTGATGGCTGACTCGATGAGGGCGACCTTCGATGACAGGTTTGTCGACTGGTTTGTCAATGCCGTCTGGATGGTCGCCAGCTTATCGTCGACGGAGCCGCTCAGCGTCGTGAGTGCCGTCTGGATCAATGTCACTTCCGCAGCGTTTCCGATTGCTCCGATCGTCGTCACCGCCGCATCGAGCAGCGCCAGCTTCGCATCCAGGCTTGTGGTCTGGCTGCCCATGGCCGTCTGGATAGCGGTCATTTTGTCGTCCACCGTACCGGAGAGGGAGCTCACGGCTGTCTGGATCAGAACCTGCTGCGTCGAATCGGCGGCAAATCCTTCACCGACGGCTGTTTCAATCAAGGCCAACTTGGCCGACAAGGCCGTCGTCTGATTGGCGATGGCGGTTTCGATGGCCGCCAGCTTTGCTTCCAGCGAGCCGCCCATCGAAGAGATCGCAGTCAGCATCAACGCCTGCGCAGTAGCGCTGTCGGCAAAGCCTTCCGCCGCCGCCGCTTCGATCAGGCTTATCTTCGTTTCCAGGTTTGATGTCTGGGCTTGCACCGCCGCTTCGATCAGGGCGATCCGCTCTTCCATCGAACCGCTCAGCGAAGCGATGGCCTGCTGCAGCAGCGCCTGCTGCGCCTGGCTGTCGGCGAAGCCGTTGCTGACCGCCGCTTCTACCAGCGCCAGTTTCGTCTCCAGGCTGGTGGCCTGGGCTTGCACCGCCGCCGCGACGGCCGCCAGTTTCTCCTCCATGGTGCCGCTCAGCGAGGCTACGGCCTGCCGGACCTGCGCCATGGCGGCCTGGTTGTCGGCCAGCCCCTGCACCAGCGACGCTTCAATCAGCGCCAACTTGTCGGACAGCGATTTGTTTGCACTGTTGATGGCCGCGATGATTTCGCTGAAATCCGCTTCCATCGTGATATCCATATCCGGATGCCGGGTCTCGCACGACGAGAACGCCAGTGGCGCCACGAGCAGGAATGCCAGCACCACGCTGCGTAAAATGCCTTTGCCCTTTGTCTCTTTCATAGCTTTCATCTTTTTATTTCATCTGTTGGAAACAAAGACCCACGGAGGCATAGACCTGGCCTTTCGGCGAAAGCTCCTGTCCGCCCGCCAGGACGAAGCGGTAGCCGCTGCTGATCCGCAGCGCCACCTGCGGGAGAAAGGCATATTCCAAAGACAGCGTCAGCGGGATACAGGGCACGACATACCCGTGTCTCTCGTTGTGCCCCGTAACATGGACCGTATTGCCGCTTTTGTCGGGTTTGATGATGTTGCTCACGCCGATGGTGTAACTGTTACCCGTTGCGAACAGGCAGGCGACTCCGCTTCCCACATAGAGAGAAAGGGGCTTCTTCCGTCCTCCCAGGCCCAGCAGGTCGAGTTCTCCGCTCAGCCCGGCACCATGGAAGCTGGTTCTGAAATCGCGGTAGACGTCTCCCTTCACGCCGCCGTCGGGCTGGGGCAGCAGATTGGCACGGGTCTGTTCACGCAGCATCCGTGTATAGCTATAGTCGAGTCCCAGACGGAAAACCGGGTTGAAATTGAAGCAAAGGCCCGCGCCGACCTGGGGCTGGATGGCTGTTATCGCCCTGTCGCTGGTTCCTTCAGCACCGCCGCCCCGCATCCATGATATACCTCCGTCGAAACGAAAGTCCAGCGTCCGCTGCGCCCACAGTGCCGTCGGAAGGAACAGCAATAACACCAATACGATCTTTTTCATACATGTAACTTTGCCATAAAGATAAGATTTGCTAGACAAAAATCTTCCTGTCAGCTGTTTATCTTCTTTATTCCTTTTTCCCTTTCCGGGCCATTTTGATCGTTTCGAAGCCCTTTCCATAGACGCCGGTCACCGACGAAACGGACAGGAATGCATTCGGATCGATGTTCTTGACATAACGCAGCAGGATGTTCAGGTCGGTCTTGCGCGTCATGACCATCAGCACCTCCGTGCTCTTCTGCGAATACCAGCCCTTGCCGTCCAGGACGGTCACGCCCCGGTGCAGGTCGTGCGTAATCGCATCGGCGATCTCGGCATACTTCTCCGACAGGATGAACAGCTGGACGGACTGCTTGGAACCGGCCAGGTACATGTCCAGCACCGTGCTGCAGATGACGACCAGGATGAAACCGTACACGACCGTGGTGATCTTCTCCGGCCAGGGCATCAGTTCCCCCGCCGCGGTGTAGGAAGGCACCAGCAGCGAAGACAGGATGATGACGGCATCCATCGCCAGGATCATCCGCCCCGGGGAGACGTTGCGGTATTTGTTCACGATCAGCGCGATGATGTCCGTTCCGCCCGTGCTGCCGCCCTGCGACATCGAGATGCCGATGCCGACGCCGACGATGATGCCGCCCATGATTGTACTCATCAGCTTGCCGTTGTCCACCGCCAGGATCTGCGGGATCTCGGGCGGGATGACGACCTGCAGGAGATTCAGCCCGACGGACGCCAGGACGATGGCATACACGGTCTTGCCGCCGAAGCCCTTGCCCAGGGTAAAGATCGCGGCGATCAGCAGGCCGATGTTCAGCACGAAATAGGTCGTACCAATCTTGATCGCCCCGTGCGTCGCATACTGGATGATCGAAGCCAGGCCGGTGACGCCGCCGCCGACCAGGTTGTTGGGTACCAGGAAAATGCTCCAGCCCAGCACGTACAGGGTAATGCCCACCGTGACCAGGAAGTATTCCTTGATGAAGGTCAGGGCCTTCTTAGTCGTGGTTTTCATTCTGTTTCTTCTTGTGGGTATGTACGCCGGCCTTGATTTCCTCAAAGCCCTCGCCATATACGTTGTGGGTCTGGGACACGGACATGAAGGCCTTCGGGTCGATGTCCTTGATGGCCCGGGACAGGGCCGGGAACTGCTTCTGGCTGATCAGGATCAGCAGCACGTTCCGTTCCTTGCGGGTGAACCAGCCCATGGCGCGCAGGACGGTCACGCCGCGGTCCATCCGGCTGATGATGTGGTCCGCGATCTCGCTGTAGCGGTCGGAGAACACCAGCAGCTGGTACGAAGACTTCTTTCCGCCGACCACCATGTCGATCATCAGCGAGAAGGTCACCAGCTCCACCAGACCGTAGCACATGTCCGCGAAATGCTTCTCTGGCAGGAGCAGTAGCAACGAGCAGACGATCAGGTCGGAGACCAGGAAAGCCGTGCTGAGCGAAACCGGCCAGTACTTGTTGACCATCAGCGCGATGATGTCCGTACCGCCCGTACTGCCGCCGTTGCGCAGGACGAGGCCGATGCCGACCGCCTCCAGCGCACCCGCGATGATGGGGATCAGCAGGGTTTCCCGTACGAAGAAGAATCCCCCCTGGATGCAGTGGATGGCCGGGATGCTCCCGAGAATCTGCATCGCGACCGAGGTCATGATGATGCAGTAGATGGTCTTGAACCCGAAGCCGATGCCCATCGCCAGCACGGCGATGATCAGCAGCAGGGCATTGATGGCGAAGTAGGAATACTGGGCCTGGATCAGCCCGCCCGTGGCATACTGGATGATGGTGCACAGACCCATCATGCCGCCCGCCGACATCCCGTTCGGAATCATGAATCCCTCCCAGGCGAAGGCGAAGATGAAAGACGCCAGGGTCAGCACGAAATAATCCCTGACCAGGCGGTTGATTACAAAGTGTTTCTCGTTCATTTCACCACGATGTTGATGATCCTGCCGGGAACGACGATGACCTTGACGATCTGGCCGCCTCCGACATACTTGGCCGTCTGGTCCTGGGCGCGCACCGCCGCTTCGACTTCCGCGGGGCCGGCCGACTTGGGCAAGTCCAGCATGAAGCGGGTCTTGCCGTTGAAGGAGACGGGATAGGTCACGCTGTCCTCGACGGTATAGGCTTCCACGTACTGCGGGAAATGCGCGTCCGCGATGCTGCCGCTGTGCCCGAGGCGCTCCCACAGCTCTTCCGCGATGTGCGGGGCGAAGGGCGAAAGCAGGATGACCAGCGGTTCGAGGATCTCGCGCTTGCTGCACTTCAGGGCTCCGAGCTCGTTCACCGCGATCATGAAGGCGCTGATGGTCGTATTGTAGGAGAAGTTCTCGATGTCTTCCTGCTCCTTGCCGATCAGCTTGTGCAGGGCCTTGAGTTCGGCCGGCGTCGCCTTCTCGTCCGTAACGATCCATTCGTCACGGTCGTAGAACATGCGCCAGACCTTCTTGAGGAAGCGGTTGACGCCGTCGATGCCCTTGGTGTCCCAGGGCTTGGACTGCTCCAGCGGGCCGAGGAACATCTCGTACAGGCGCAGCGTGTCGGCGCCGTAGGTGTCGCAGATCACGTCCGGATTGACGACGTTGAACATCGACTTGCTCATCTTCTCGACGGCCCAGCCGCAGACATACACGCCGTCCTCCAGGATGAATTCCGCGTCGGCGAACTCCGGCCGCCAGGCCTTGAAGGCCTCCAGGTCCAGTTTGTCGTTGTGAACGATGTTGATGTCCACGTGGATCTCGGTCGTCTCGTAGCGGTCCTTGAGGCCGCAGGAGACGAAGGTATTGGTCCCGACGATGCGGTACACGAAGTTGGAGCGGCCCTGGATCATGCCCTGGTTAATCAGTTTGCGGAACGGTTCGTCCTCGCAGACGTAACCCAGGTCATAGAGGAACTTGTTCCAGAACCGGGAGTAGATCAGGTGGCCGGTCGCATGCTCGGTGCCGCCGATGTACAGGTCGACGCTGCGCCAGTATTCGTCCGCCTCGCGGCTGACCAGGGCGCTGTCGTTGTGCGGGTCCATGTAGCGCAGGTAATAGGCGCTGGAGCCCGCGAATCCGGGCATCGTGCTCTTCTCCAGCGGATATCCGTTCCAGGTCCAGTCCTTGGCGCGGGACAGGGGCGGTTCCCCGTCGGCGGAGGGCTTGAAGGAATCGATCTCCGGCAGGGTCAGCGGCAGGGCGCTCTCCGGCAGCGGGGTCGGGATGCCGTCCTTGTAGCAGATCGGGAAGGGTTCTCCCCAGTAGCGCTGGCGCGAGAAGATGGCGTCGCGCAGGCGGTAATTGGTCTTGCGGTGGCCCAGGCCATGCGCCTCGACATAGTCCTTGGCGGCTTCGATGGCCTGCTTGACCGTCATGCCGTTCAGGAATCCGGAATTGCACAGGATGCCGTCCTTGGCGTCGAAGCTCTCCTCGGAGACGTCGCAGCCCTCGATCAGCGGGATGATCGGCAGGCCGAACTTCCGGGCGAAGACGTAGTCGCGGCTGTCGTGCGCCGGAACCGCCATGATGGCGCCGGTACCGTAACCGGCCAGCACGTACTCGGAGATCCAGATGGGCACTTTCTCACCCGTCACCGGATTGATGCCGTAGGCGCCGGAGAACACGCCCGTGACCGTCTTGGTCTCGGCGATGCGCTCCCGCTCGGTCTTCTTCCGGACGTATTTCAGGTACTCCTCCACCTCGGCCTTGCGGTCGGCGGCGGTCAGCTGCTCCACCAGTTCGCTCTCGGGCGCCAGGACCATGAAGGTCACGCCGTAGATGGTGTCGGCGCGGGTGGTGAAGATCGTAATCGGCATCTCGCGTCCGTCGCAGACGGTGTTGAACACCATTTCGGTGCCCTCGGACTTGCCGATCCAGTTGCGCTGCATTTCCTTGAGCGAGTCGGTCCAGTCCAGCGAATCCAGCGAGTCCAGCAGGCGTGCCGCATAGGCCGACACGCGCAGCTGCCACTGCGTCATCTTCTTCTGTTCGACCGGGAATCCGCCGCGCACGCTCAGCCCGTCCTTGACCTCGTCATTGGCCAGCACGGTCCCCAGTTCCTGGCACCAGTTGACGGATGTCGTCCCCTGGTAGGCGATGCGCCAGCGCATCAGGATATCGGATTTCTCCTTGTCGGAAGCCGCCTTCCACTGCGCGGCGCTCACGTCCCCGTACCCGTCCTTCTCCAGGCGGGCGACCAGTTCGGAAATCGGGCGCGCCTTGTCCTGGTCCGGATCGTACCAGCTGTCGAACATCTTCAGGAAAGCCCACTGCGTCCACTTGTAGAAGCCGGGGTCGCAGGTGCGCACCTCCCGGTCCCAGTCATAGCAGAAACCAATCCGGTCCAGCTGCTGGCGGTAGCGGGCGATGTTGTCCATCGTGGTCTTCTCGGGGTGCTGGCCGGTCTGGATGGCATACTGCTCGGCCGGGAGGCCGAAGGCGTCATACCCCATCGGATGCAGCACGTTGAACCCCTTCAGGCGCTTGTAGCGCGAATAGATGTCACTGGCGATGTACCCAAGCGGATGCCCGACATGGAGTCCCGCCCCGGAAGGGTACGGGAACATGTCCAGCACGTAGTATTTGGGTTTGGAAGGGTCCGTCACCGACTTGTAGGTCTTGTGATCGGCCCAGTACTTCTGCCATTTCTGTTCGATCGACTTGAAATCGTAATCCATATCTCCTATTTGTTTCTTTCCAATCTGAATTCTATGTTCACGGATATCTCCGAACGGACCTTGCTGCCCTTCACCCGGGCGGGGCGCCAGGCCGGCGACGCCTCCACCACCTTGACGGCGGCTTCGTCCAGCAGCGGATCCGAACTCCGCAGCACCTGGACGTTGGTCACGTTGCCCTTCTCATCCACGATGAAATCCACCAGCACCCGTCCCTGGATGCCCTGGTCAATGGCCTCCTGGGGGTACTTCAGGTACACATACACCCATTTCTCCAGGAAGGACCGCGGGTCGGTGCTGCCCAGGAAAGCGGGCGGGACGTCGCACTCGTAATACGGGAAGACCGTGGAAGAGGATCCCCCCGCCTTCGGCTCCTGCAGGCGTTCGGACGGATCGAAGAGCGGCTTTTCCCCGTTGGTCAGGGACAGGGTGTAGCTGTAGATGTACTCCAGCTCCTTCTCCATGCCGCCGTACTCCAGGATCGAGGCGCGGTCGCGCTCGGAATTGTATTCGGGATACATCCCGGTCGTGAAGAACATCGACGGGATGCGGGATTCGTAGAAGAGGCGGTGGTCCGAGCGGACCGGTTCGAGGCTGACGACCGTCGGGCGGATCGGCAGCAGGACGGATTCCAGCGCCGTGGCGATCTGGTTCATGGAAGCGTTCGATCCCGAGTAGGCGTAAAAGCCCTGCGAGGGCGTGCCGACCATGTCCAGGTTGATCATGGCGTCTATCTTGGCCGCATCCGGGAAAGAGCGGTTCAGGAAGTACCAGGCCCCGGCGCCGTCCTGCAGCGAAGCGCCGAAGGCGGCGATCAGCACGGTGCGCTTGAGCAGCACGCGGTTCGCGCTGAGCATCCGCGCCAGCTGCAGCAGCATCGCCAGACCGGAGGCGTTCCCGTTCCCGCCGTAATAGATGCGTTCCTGCGGCTCGCCGTCCACCATGACGGTGTGCGTCCCCAGGTTGTCCAGGCGGGCTCCGATGACGATATAGTGGTCGCGCAGGTTCTTGTCATAGCCCTGGATGTATCCGACGACATTGCGCGAAGTGAGGGTATCCCCGCTCTCCTGCCGGAGTCCGAACAGGTCCCCGTCCGCGCCGTACAGCAGATCCACCCCGCAGCGTTCCAACTGGGCGGAGAAATAGCGGGCGGCTTCCAGCTCGCCTTCCGATCCGGCGCGACGCCCCTCCAGGGCCGCCGAAGCGAAAAATCCGGCATCCTGCCGGAGCTGCCGGCAGACTTCGCTCTCTTCCAGTTCATCGTAGGGGACGCCGCGGAACTGGGCCTGACACAGCAGGCCGCAGGACAGCAGGAGCACGATCAGCGACAGTCGTTTCATTGCGTTTTGGCCAATATCCAGGCATCCTTGGGGCAGAAGGGCTGCTGTCGGACGGCTTCAAGGGAATGATACACCTGGACCAGGCTGTTGGACGGGCAGACGCCGACGGCAACCAGCCGGCCGTAGGGGATGCGCGCCGGATGCAGGCCGGCCTTGTCGGCGGCCGCGATGACCCGGTTCGCGTTATCGGCATTGGAGAACGTTCCCACGAGGATGTAATACCGGTACGGCAGCGAGGCCGTCGCGTATCCGTGCACCTGTTCCGCAGGCGGGAAGAGGTTCCGGTTGGCGGCCAGCGCCTGCATCACGGCCAGGGAATCGGCGAGGATCTGCTGCCGGACACGCTCAATGGAGTCCCGGCGTGCAGCCTCCTGCTGCTCCTGCCGCTCGATGAGCGCGCGTTTGGCGGCGATGTCCGCAGACGTGGGCCGGCCGGCCAGCGTGCGGAAAAAATCGCAGCCGGTCAGCAGGCAGAGCGCCGCCAGGGCGCAGATCGCAAGCATCTTCTTCATAGTCGGCAAATTTAACGAAAAACCAGCGGATAAAAAATAAAAATGTATATTTGTAATTCAACCTGAAACGTCAAGACATGTCACTCTGGAGCAATATTGGTGCCGCCATCAAGGATATCACCAACGTTTTCAATAAAATCGACACCGACCAGGCGGATGCCAACATCCGCGGGAACATCCTGTTCCGGGGTCCCAACGTGTGGATTCTTGCCTGCTCGATCATCATCGCCTGCACCGGACTGAACATCAACTCGACCGCCGTCATCATCGGCGCGATGCTGATCTCTCCCCTGCTGGGACCGATCTTCGGCTTCGGCATGGGCCTGGGGATCACGGATACGCGCCTGATCCGGTCCTCGCTGGTCAACCTGGCCGTCATGGTGCTGGTCAGCGTGACCGTCGCGACCCTGTTCTTCCTGGTTTCGCCGCTGACCCTGGTCAATCCGACCGAGCTGGAGGCCAGGACCAACCCGAGCATCTACGACGTGCTGATCGCCCTGTTCGGCGGCATCGCCGGCGTGCTGGAAATGAGCCGCAGGGAGAAGGGCGTGGTCCTGTCGGGCGTCGCCATCGCCACCGCCATCATGCCTCCGCTGTGTACGGCGGGTTACGGGCTGGCGCACCTGAACATGCATTTCTTCCTGGGGGCGATGTACCTGTTCTTCATCAACTTCCTGTTCATCACGCTGGCCACCTACGTGATGGTGAAGTACCTGCGCTTCCACCCCGCCGAGATTCCCGATCCGCGCAAGGCCAAGCGTGCCCGGCACGTCATCGCCGCGGTCATCATCATCTTCACGATTCCCAGCCTCTGGTCCGCCGCCAACATGATCCAGAGCAACAATTTCATCCTGAAGGCACGCAGTTTCCTCAACGAGAACAAGAGCTGGGACCGCAGTTACATCTACGATTACGAAATCGACGGGCACAAGGGCGGCCGGATCGACATCTACTTCGCCGGCGATCCGCTCAAGTCCCATGAAAGGGAGAGCATGCTGGCCATCGCGAAGGAATACGGAATCACCGAAGACCAGATCACCATCCACGAACAGGTGTACGAGGACGAACCGAACGCCAGCGATTCCGAAATCCTGATGAAAGGCATCTACGAACGGACCGACCTGGAAATCAACCGCCGCGAAGCCCAGATCAAGATCCTGGAGGACCAGCTGCGCGAATACCGCAGCACCGAGATCCCCTACACCCAGATCACGCAGGAGGTGCGCAGCCAGTACCCCGACATCAAGAATCTTTACCTGACCCGGGGCGCCAGCGTCCGGACGGCCGCCGCGCCCGAGGGAGAAGAGACGGAGGCCGCAGCGCCCGGGCTGGACGAGAGCCGCTGCATCCTGATCGTCGCCGAAACCGGCAAACCGTTGCAGAGCAGCGAACTGGAGCGGCTGGAAAACTGGCTGAAGATCCGCCTCAACGATCCCAGCGTCATCGTCATCAACCGCTACTGATCCATGCGCAAGGGTCTTTGCTGCCTGCTGTTGTACATGACCCTGGCCGCCGGAGCCCGGGTGGTGCTGGAGCGCCCCCTGCCGCCGGCACGGGCCCTGCTGCCCGAACAGGACACCGTCTCGATGGTAATCATCGGCGACGTGATGATGCATGCGCGCCAGCTCCAGTACGACCACCGCGAATTCCTGCGGCTGGTCGCACCCCGCCTGCAGGAAGCCGACCTGGCGGTCGCGAACATGGAATTCCCGATGGCCGGCCCGCCCTATACCGGCTACCCCGCCTTCTCCACCCCGGACGAATATGCCGCCTACCTGGCCGACTGCGGCGTGGACGTGTTCCTGCTGGGCAACAACCACGTCCTGGACCGGGAAGCCGCCGGGCTGCGCCGGACCCTGCGGGTCTATGACGAACTGCAGCAGACGCGCGGGACGCGCTATACGGGGGCGGCCGCCGACCCGGAGGCCCTGAAGAAGAACCATCCGCTGGTGATTTTCCGCCGCGGCATGCGCATCGCCCTGGTCAACTTCACCTACGGCACCAACAACGGCGGCGTTCCCGACTGGCCGCACATCAACCTGATGCACCGGGACGAGGTCCGCACGGCCATCGAAGAGGCCCGTGCCGCCGGGGCGGATTTCGTCGTCGCCCTGCCGCACTGGGGCGAGGAATACCAGCTCCGGCACAGCCGCAGCCAGGAAGATTGGGCCCGCTGGCTGGTGTCCTGCGGGGTGGATGCCATCGTCGGCTCGCACCCGCACGTCGTCCAGGACAGCACGCACATCGACGGTGTCCCGGTCTTCTACTCCCTGGGCAACGCCGTATCGAACATGAGCGCCCGCAACACCCAGCTGGAACTGGCCGTCACCCTGCGCTTCGTGCGGAACAACCGCACCCGCGAAGTCCGGCTGCTGGAACCCGAGGCGGAGTGGATGTGGTGCTCGCTCCCGGGCCATTTCTCGGACAATTACACGACCCTGTTCATCGAAGAATGGACCGGCCGGCAATCCGACTGGTCCATTCCCAAAGATTATGACAATATGCTCGAAACGTTGCGGCGGGTCAGTGCCGCGACCGGAATCGGGCTTTAGTCCGCGGCTGTGGCGTTGTACTTCTCGTACTTGGCCATGTATTCCGGGTCGCTGCGGAAGCGGAAGCAGGCGCTCTTCAGATAATCCGCGATACCCTTCTTCATTTCGGGATCCTGAGACATCTCGTAAGCTTTCTCGAACGGCACGATGCTGTCCTTGAGGGACTTCTCGAAGGCCTCGGCCAGTTTGAGGTACTTGGCGTCATCCATTTCGTTCTGGGCCTCCTCCTGGAGTTTCACGGCATAGTTATAGAGCATCAGACCCTTGCCCACATAGCCATGGACGTAGTTCGGGTCGATCTCCAGGCTCTTGTCGTACGCGGCGGCGGCACCCTCGATGTCACCGAGCTGGCTGCGGACCTGACCCTCGACATAGTAGAGGGAGGCGTTGCCGGGCTCGTTCTTCTTGGCGACATCCAGCAGCGAGAACAGCTTCTCGGGATCGACGTTGTTGCTGACGTAGTAGTTGATCAGGCCGATCAGGACGCTCTGGCTCTGCGGGAAGGCCTGGATAGCTTTCTCCAGGGTCTCACGGGCGCTGTCCTTGTCACCGAGCTTGTCATAAGCCTCGGCGAGGTTGGAGTAGACCGCTCCCTCGTCTCCGAGGTGTCCGGCAGCGACGCACTTCTCCAGCAGGTCCTTGCCACGGGCGTAGTCCCCGTTCTGGACGGAGGTGTAACCCGCGTTGAACAGCATCGAGTAGTCGGTATCGTTCATCGGGGCGGTACCACCGGCAACCGCGGCCAGTTCAAAGGCCTTGGACGCAGCGGCCAGGTCGCCGAGCGTGTACAGGGAATAAGCCTCGGTTTCGGCAGCCTTGACGATGGAGGTCAGGCCGTCGATGATGTCCTTGGACTTCTTGTTGGCCGGATCCAGCTTCGCAGCCTCCTTGTAGGCGTCAAGCGCACGCTCGAGGGCATTCTCGACCGCAGGTTTGGTCACCTTGATGGCGGCCAGCTGGCCATTGGCGCCAAAGTAGTACTCGCAGGTGGCGTAGGTCACCTTGCTGAACTGGTTTTCGCCGATCACAACATCCTCGGCCGGGCCGGCAGGACGCTCGCTGCGCATCAGCAGGTTCAGGTCCTCCTTGGAGGCACCGAGCCAACCGCTTCCGAGGGGCGCGTTGTAGGCATTCACCAGCGTCTGGCCCAGCTTGGTCCAGGTGGCGAGTTTGGTGTTCTTCTTAGGATTGTTGGCGGCCTCCTGGGCAGACTCGACAGCCGCCTTGGCGGATGCAGACTTTTTCACCATATCCTGTGCACCGGCGAACTGGAGCGTCGCCAGAAGAGCCAATGCGAAGAAAAAGATCTTTTTCATGATTCTATACGTTTTAAAGTTACTGTTTATTCCTGTACTGCGGGATCGGGAGTCTGTTCCACCTCCTCGTTTTTAGCCACCACCGATACGGCTGCGATTGCATCCCCCTCGCGGAGATTGATCAGTTTCACTCCCTGGGTGGCGCGTCCCGCCAGCCTGATATCGGTTACCGACATCCGGATGGTCAGCCCGGACTTGTTGATGATCATCAGATCATTGTTGTCCGTCACATTCTTGATGGCGACCACCGGTCCTGTCTTTTCAGTTATATTCAAAGTCTTTACGCCCTTGCTGCCTCGGTTGGTCAGTCTGTATTCCTCGGGGTCTGAACGCTTGCCGAATCCGTTTTCGCTGACGACCAGTACGGTGTGGTCTGCGGCGTCTTCCGCGTTCGGATCGTAGGTAATGATACCGACCGTTTCATCACCATCAGCAATATTGATGCCACGGACACCGGAGGCGTTGCGGCCGAGGGCGCGGGCGTCCGCCTCGTCGAAGCGTACGCAGCGTCCGCCGCGGGCTGCGATCATGATCTGCTCGGCCCCGTTGGTCAGCACGGCGTCCAGCAGTTCGTCGCCGTCCTTGATGGTCAGGGCGATGATGCCCTTGTTGCGGCTGCGCTTGTTGGAGTACTCCGCCAGGGAGGTCTTCTTGATGATGCCCTTCTTCGAGAGCAGGGTCACGAAGTGGCTGGAGGTGTATTCGGGATCCTCGATGGAGGCGGCGGTCAGGTAGGTGCGGATGCTGTCATCCTGGTCGATCGACAGCAGGTTCTGCACGGCGCGGCCCTTGGAGGCACGCGTTCCCTCCGGCAGCTCGTATACCTTCAGGCGGTAGCAGATGCCCTTCTGGGTGAAGAACAGCATCGTGGCGTGCATGTTGGCGACATAGATGTGCTCGATGAAATCCTCGTCGCGCGTGGCGCCGCCCTTCATGCCGACACCGCCCCGGTTCTGGGTGCGGAACTCGGTCAGCGGGGTGCGCTTGATGTATCCGAAATGGGAGATGGTGATCACCACGTCGTCGTCGGCGTAGAAGTCCTCGGGGTTGAAGTCCTCGGCGGACAGGGTGATCTCGGTGCGGCGCGCGTCGCCGTACCGGGCCTTGAGTTCCTGCGACTCCTGCTTGACGATGGCCAGCTGTTCGGTCTCGCTGGCGAGGATCTCCTGGCAGCGGGCGATGAATTTCTCCAGCTCGTCATATTCCGCCTGCAGGCGGGTCTTCTCCAGGCCGGTCAGCTGGCGCAGGCGCATCTCGATGATGGCCGCAGCCTGCAGTTCGGAGAAGCCGAAGGTGGCGATCAGCTCTTCCTTGGCATCGTCCACGCTGCGCGAAGCCTTGATGATGCGGATGATCTCGTCGATGACGTCGATCGCCTTCAGCAGGCCTTCGAGGATGTGGGCGCGCTTCTGGGCCTTGTCCAGTTCGAAACGGGTCCGGCGGACCACCACCTCGTGGCGGAAGTCGACGAAGACCCTGATCATGTCCTTGAGGGACAGGGTGCGCGGACGTCCCTTGACCAGCGCGACGTTGTTGATCGCAAAGCTGGACTGGAGCGGCGTATATTTGAACAGCGTGTTCAGCAGGACGTTGGTGTTGGCGTCGCGCTTGGGGATGAACTCGATCCTGACCTCGCCCTTGGCGGACAGGTCCCGGATGTCGGAGATGCCCTCGATGCGCTTGTCCTCCACCATCTCGCCGATGCGGCGGATCATGTCGCTCTTGTTGACCATGTAGGGGATCTCGGTGACGACGATGACCTCACGGCCGTTCTCGCCCTCCTCGATCTCCGTCTTGGCACGGACGACGACCCGGCCGCGGCCGGTGGTATAGGCGTCGATGATGCCCTGGCGGCCCTGGATGATGCCGCCGGTCGGGAAATCCGGGCCCTGGATATACTGCATCAGCTCTTCGACGCTGATATCGGGATTGT
The DNA here is from genome assembly GCA_017454335.1 of Bacteroidales bacterium. Lineage (GTDB taxonomy): Bacteria > Bacteroidota > Bacteroidia > Bacteroidales > UBA932 > Cryptobacteroides. The sequence goes on from JAFTDE010000027.1 coordinate 58,265, forward strand.
CGATGTAGGCGCAGATCGCATCGCAGCATTCGCCGAGGTTGTGCGGCGCCATGTTGGTCGCCATACCGACGGCGATGCCCGACGATCCGTTCAGCAGCAGCAGCGGGGCCTTGGTCGGCAGGACGGTCGGCTCCTGGATGGTGTCGTCGAAGTTCAGCTGGAAATCGACCGTATCCTTGTCCAGGTCGCCCAGCACGTCCTCGGTCAGGCGTTCGAGCTTGGCCTCGGTGTATCGCATGGCCGCGACAGGGTCGCCGTCCATGGATCCGAAGTTGCCCTGGCCGAACACCAGGGGGTAGCGCTGGTTCCACGGCTGCGCCAGGCGCGCCATCGCGTCATAGACGCTGGAGTCGCCGTGCGGGTGGAACTTACCCAGCACTTCACCGACGATACGTGCGGATTTCTTGGTCTGTCCTCCATAGTTCAGTCCCAGGCCGTCCATCCCGAACAGGACGCGCCGCTGGACGGGTTTCAGGCCGTCGCGCGCATCGGGAAGGGCACGGGAAACAATCACCGACATCGAGTAGTCGATGTAGGCGGTGCGCATCTCGTGGTCGATTTCAACCGGTTCTATGATGCCGTGTATTTCTTCAGGATTGCTTACCTCGTTCTCCATCATTTTCTCAAAAATAGTCCTCTAAAAATCATTCTTGCACAATCACGCAAATTTAGTAAAAAAATGTCGCCTCCACAAATTTCTTTTCCCCGTTTTTTTGCTATTTTTGTTCGTCATTCACGCCATGCAGATCGACTTTTCACCAGAACTGGACAAGGTCCTCGAATACGCCCGCGAAGAAGCGATGCGCACCGGCAGCTACGCCATCCTGCCGGACCACCTGCTGCTGGGCATCCTGCGGCACGCCGACAACGACGCGTGCCGGCTGCTGACCCGTCTGGGCGTCGATTCCACCGACCTCAAGCACTTCATCGAATCCCAGCTGTTCCGGCGTGAGAGCATCTCCTACTCCGACATCGACCGCATCGTGTATTCGCGCAATGCGCAGAGCACCTTGAACATGACCGTGCTGGAGACCTCCCTCTCCGGCGAAGAGCGGTCCCGCGCCATCCACCTGCTGCTGGCCGTATCCCGGTCCACGGGCAACATCGGCGCCGAATTCCTCGGGCGTGCGGGCATCGGCCACGAACAGCTGGCCGAGGGCTGGCGCAGCATGCAGGGCACGGCTGCCCCCGGACCCGCCGCACCCCCCCGCAGCAAGCCCCAGAAACGGGTTTTCAGCATCGTCGTCGACAAGAACAAAATCTACAGTTGATATGAAAGTTTTCCAGACCCTCCTGACGGTCCTGCTGGCCCTGGTCTTCGGTCTGATCGCTTCGGCGCAGGACCCGGGCGCCGAACCCAGCACCTATCTGTTCGCCCAGAAAGACAGCGTCTCGCTGTACATGGACATCTACGACCCCGCTCCCGGCAGCCCGACGGAGCTGGACGGGACGGCCAAGCCCAGCGTCCTCTTCATTTTCGGCGGCGGCTTTGTCATGGGGGCGCGGAACGAGGCCAGCTATCTGCCCTGGTTCCGCCGGCTCACCGCGGACGGATACCGGGTCATCTCCATCGATTACCGGCTGGGACTGCGCGGCGTCAAGAAGATGGGCATCGCCCAGGTGGACATCCTGGAGAACGCCATCAACCTGGTGGTCGAAGACCTGTTCAGCGCCACGAAGTACCTGATTGACAATGCGGCCGAACTGGGCATCGACCCGGAGCGCATCGTCATCAGCGGATCGTCCGCCGGCGCCATCTCCGCCCTGCAGGCCGAGTACACGATCTGCAACGGCGGCGCCCTGGCCTCCATGCTGCCCGAAGGATTCAACTACGCGGGCGTCATGGCCTTCGCGGGTGCCATCCTGTCCCGACAGGGTGCGGTCAAGTTCGCGAAGGAGCCCTGCCCGGTCTTCCTGGCGCACGGGACGGCGGACAAGCTGGTCCCCTACGACAAGATCGGTTTCATGAACCTCCGCTTCGCCGGAGCCAAGCAGATCGCCGCCGCGCTGGAGAAGGCCGGCAGCAACTACAACGTGCTCCGCTTCCCGGGCCGCGGCCACGAGATCGCCGCCGCGATGATTCCGCTGTACCGCGAGGAACTCCGCTTCCTGGAAACGAATGTCAGCGGGGGATACAAAAGGATCGTCGATGCAACCATCAACGATCCGTCTTATACTACGCCGGCGTGGGCCGATGCCTCGCTGGACGATCTGTACCAGTAATCCTACTTCGCCAGCTGTTCCAGCGACAGGTCGAGGAGTCCCTCGACCGAGCCGCGGTAGTTCGTGTTGGCCTCCTTGATGTGGCGGTTCGCAATCGCGCAGCAAACGGTGCCGGCATCGTGCCCGAGGTGGGCGGCCAGTCCGGCCAGGGCCGAACCTTCCATCTCGAAGTTGGTGATCCGCCAGTCGCCGAAGCGGAAGCTCTCGAAATCCGCGATCATGTCGGGCATGGCCAGGGGCTGGCGTACGACACGGCCCTGCGGCCCGTAGAAGCCCGAGGCGGAAATCGTCATGCCGCGGACGGTGCAGTCCTCGAAGCGGTGGATCAGCTTGTCACTGGCCCGCACGAAATACGGGTCGGGCAGGTGCTTGTTCCAGTGCACATGGGCCTTGAAAGCCTCCTCGAAATCCAGCAGCGCAATCTTGTCCCGGTCCGCATACCAGTTCAGCAGGCCGTCGCAGCCGATGGAGATGTGCGAGAAGATGTACGAGCCCACGGGGATGTCCGGCTGGACGGCGCCGCAGGTCCCGATGCGCAGGACCGTCAGGCGGCGGTGCCGGTCCCGGACCTCCCGGGTCTTGAAGTCCACGTTGGCAAGGGCGTCCAGTTCGGTCATCACGATGTCGATGTTGTCCGTTCCGATACCCGTGGACAGCACGGTGAAACGCTCGCCGTGCGCAAAACCCGTCATGGAAACGAATTCGCGCGAGGCGGTCTCGCTCTCGATGGAGCTGAAACGCGGCCTGAACAGTTCGACGCGGCCGGGATCCCCGACAAGGATCACCTTGTCGGCCAGCTGCTCCGGCTTGATATGGAGATGGAATACGGATCCGTCTCCGTTGATGATTAATTCAGATTCAGGGATTCTCATATCCTTGGTTATTAGCGGTTGTTACTTTCTCTTGGCGGAACGCAGGCGGGAGGCGCTGCGCACGACCAGTTCGTCCGCCATGATGCCGCGGATGGCCAGCACGTCGAAGATGACGGCGACCAGCGGGAAAACGGCCGTTACATGGAAGACCAGGGACTTGTCCGCCGTGAAATAGTCCACGGCCAGCCAGACCTGCAGGGCCAGGGTGATCAGCGCGGCGAGGGTGGCCGTACGCATCTGGAAGATCCGGATGCGCCAGGTCGTCAGGGCCAGCAGGTTCAGCAGCGTGATGACGATCAGCAGGATCAAGTACGGCAGGTAGGCAATATAGCGTACGCCTTCGGCTTTGTCAGCGAAAAACAGGACGGCGACCAGCACGGTCGCGATCGCCAGATACAGGGTTTGTACTCTTTGCCACATGGTCTATCGGGAATTGAATCGGGCGAGGACGGCCTCCTCGTAGGTCTTGGAAACGGGGATCTGCTCTACCGTATCGAGGTCGAGGTTCAGGTAATACCCGTCCCGTTCGCGGTGGAGGATCTTCACCTTGGTCATGTTGACAATGTATTTGCGGTGGCAGCGGACCAGGTCGGAATCCTGGGAAAAACTCTCCTCGACCGTCTTCAGCCGGCAGCGCAGCATGTACTGGCGCAGGTCCCCGGACACATCACAGTACCAGACCTTGATGTAGTTGTCGTCGGATTCGATGTAATACAGGTTGGAGGCGTAGACCGAGAATTTCAGCACGCCGTTGTTGTCGAACAGCGTGATGCGCTTCTCCTCCTGCGGGGCCAGCATCACGTCGCTGACCGCATCGCCGAAGTTCATCAGGCGGATCGTGTTGTTCTTGTCGTTGATGGCGAAATACTGCCCGGCGATCACATAGGGGATCCCGATCGAGACGGTCGCGTACACCAGCGCACTCAGGAACACCTTCAGCAGGCTCTGGTTCTCCAGGTCCAGCATGCCGAAGCGTTCGCCCTCGTAGGTGAAGAAGGTGTACAGCAGGCAGATCACCACGATCTCGGCGATGTTCCAGAGCACATAATGGAAGAGGGTCCGGATCACGCGGGAGCCCAGCCGGTACATCACCTCCTTGCTCAGCACGACGATCATCAGCACGATCAGGAAGAAGACCACGGTGAATCCGAAGGCCTGGTCGGGGCCGAGCTTGAACCAGACGTTGTGCGAGAACGGTATGCTGACCAGCAGGAAAACGAGGGAGAACAGGGCCGTGAAAACCACGGTCGAAATCATCTGTTGCTTCCTCAGCAGGAAGTCCGGTATCGGGTCTAACAGAGCCATCGCAATTATCTCAGATTGCAAATATACAATTATTTTTCTACCTTTGCTGCCCTTATAGAATTGGATTATTATGATGCATCGCGTAGTTGTAACGGGCCTTGGTGTCATCTCCTGCGTCGGAAACGACGTCAAGACTTACTGGGATAACCTCACCCACGGTGTCTGCGGAATAGATTATATCACAGAATTCCCGACCGACCAACTGGCCGTCAAGATCGGCGGCAAGGTCCGCAATTTCGATCCCGAGCAGTACGGGATGGACAAACCCTTCCTGCGCAAACAGGATCCCTTCACGATCTTCGCCATGGGTGCGGCCTGGCAGGCCATGAATGACTCCGGGCTGGTTTCCGGCGAGAACATCGAACCGTTCCGCCTGGGCACCTATGTCGGATCCGGCATCGGTGGTTTCCAGACCATCCAGCGGGAGATTCTCAAGATGGCGGAGGACCCGAGCGGCCAGTGGATTTCGCCCAACTTCGTCCCGACGATGATCAGCGACATGGCCGGCGGCCAGATCGCCATCAAGTTCGGCGCCCAGGGATCATGCATCGACATCGTCACGGCCTGCGCCACCTCGAACCACTCGCTGGGCGAGGCTTTCCGCGCCATCCAGCACGGATACGCCGACGCCATCATCGCCGGCGGCAGCGACCACTGCACGATTCCGATCGGACTGGCCAGCTTTGCCAACTGCAAGGCCCTGACCCTGGCTCCGGATCCCAAGCACGCCTCCCTCCCCTTCAACCTCAACCGGGGCGGATTCGTGATGGCGGACGGCGCCGCGGTGCTGATCCTGGAAGAGTACGAGCACGCCCGTGCCCGCGGCGCCAGGATCTATGCAGAAATGGTGGGATACGGCAGCACCTGTGACGCCTACCACGCCACCGCACCGCGTCCGGACGGCAGCACCCAGGCCGAATGCATCCGGATGGCCCTTTCCCAGGCCGGATTCGATCCCGCCAGGGACAATGTCTACATCAATGCGCATGGAACCGGTACCCGCCTGAACGACATCGCCGAGACCCAGGCCTGCAAACTGGCCTTCGGGGATTTCGCCTACAAGTGCCACATCAGCTCGACCAAGTCGATGCACGGTCACATGTTCGGCGCCACCGGCGCCGCCGAGGCCATCGCCACGGTGCTGGCCCTGTACGACGGAATCGTCCCGCCGACCATCAACCTGGATACGCCGGATCCCGAATGTGACCTGGACTACACGCCGAACAACGCCGTCAAGACCGATCTCACCCTGGGTATCAGCGACTCCTTCGGCTTCGGCGGGCATAACGCCTGTATCGCTTTCCGAAAAATCTGAATGCAATAAAAAAGCTGGCGAATCATTCGCCAGCTTCTTTTAATCTTTCCGCGTTTTCCGCGATCTGCAGCTGGTCGATACACTCCTGGATGTCCCCGTCCATGAAGACGGGCAGGTTGTACATGGACCAGTTGATGCGGTGGTCGGTCACGCGCCCCTGCGGGTAGTTGTAGGTGCGGATCTTGGCGGAACGGTCGCCCGTGGACACCATCGTCTTGCGCTTGGCCGCGATGTTGTCCAGGTATTTCTGGTGCTCCAGGTTGTACAGACGGGTCCGGAGTTCCTCGAACGCCCGCTCCTTGTTCTTCAGCTGGGAGCGCTCTTCCTGGCACTGGACGACCAGCCCGGAAGGAATATGGGTGAGGCGGACGGCCGAGTAGGTCGTGTTGACGCCCTGGCCGCCGGGACCCGACGAACAGAACAGGTCCAGCCGGATGTCATCCCAGCTGAGGTCCACGTCGAATTCACCGGCCTCGGGGAACACGGCCACGGAGGCCGCGGAAGTCTGGATGCGGCCCTGCGTTTCGGTCTGCGGGACGCGCTGGACCCGGTGTACGCCGGATTCGTATTTCATGACGCCATAGACCCCGTCGCCGCCGGACAGCTTGAAGACGATCTGCTTGTATCCGCCGGAGGTGCCGGGCGTCTGGTCCGTCACTTCGATCTTCCAGCCGCGCTTCTCGGCGAACTTGGCATACATGCGGAAGAGGTCGCCGGCGAAAATAGCCGCCTCGTCCCCGCCGGTGCCGCCCCGGATCTCGACCATCGCATTCTTGGAATCATCGGGATCGGCCGGGATCAGCAGGAGCTTGAGGGTCTGCTCGGTTTCGGGGATCTTCGGTTCGATCTCCGCGATCTCCGCGCGCGCCATCTCTTTCAGGTCCTCGTCCTTTTCGTTCAGGAGCATGTCCTTGGCCTGGGCGAGTTCGTCGAGCATCTTCTTGTACTCCAAACCCGTCCGGATAATGGGCTCCAGTTCCTTGTAGTCCTTGTTCAGCTGGACATATCGCTTCATGTCGCTCATCACCTCGGGACTGGCGAGCTGGTCCTGTAGGGACTGGAATTTGTCCTGGAGCGACAGGACTTTCTCGAGTAGTTTGGTATCGGCCATGTTACTTGATGGATTTGATATAGCAGCGGCGGCGCATGTAGCACTCGTGCTCGTAACTGTTCCAGATGTTGACGGCGCTGTTGGATTCGATCTGCGGGTTGGAAATGGCCCAGCGGGATCCCAGTTTGATGGCCTTGTCGGCCATCTCCCGGTAATACACCGAGGAAACGCCCGTATTCTGCCATTTCGGCACCGCGCCGTTGATCATCAGGTCCGTGGTTTCAAAATTCTGCAGGGCGCGCCACAGGTAGAACCAGCCAAAGGGGAACAGGTGGCCCTTGGCTTTCTGGAGGGCGCGCGAGATGGACGGGAAGGAAATGCCGAACGCGACGATTTCGTCGTGCTCGTCGAACAGCAGGCTGCTGGCCTTGTCGGAAATGAAGGGACGGATGGTGCGGGCCTCTTCGTCGATCTCCTCGTCCGTGTAGGGGACGAAGTTGTACACCGACGAGGCGAAACTCTCGTTGCACACGCGGAAGAACTTCCGGACCAGCTCCGGATTCCGTTTCATCCGGCCCAGGCTGCCGAAGTGCAGGTTGTAGCGCTCCATCACCATGCGGGAGACGCGGCGCGCCTTGTCGGGGACGCCGTGGTTCGCCACCATCTTGTACTGGACCCAGTCACACTCCTTCACGAAGCCCAGACGCGTCATGAAGTCATTGTAATACGGGAAGTTGTACAGGCAGTTGAACGGCGGGACGTTCTCGAATCCCTCGACCAGCATGCCCTGTCTGCCCAGGGTGTTGTAGTGGAGGGGCCCATGGATCTCGGTCATCCCCTGCTCCCTGGCCCACGCTTCGGCGGTACCGACCAGCAGCCGCGCCACTTCGAAGTCGTCGATCACGTCGAACCATCCGAAGCGCACGCGCCGGGTCTGATAGCGCTCGTTGTAACGGGGATTGATGATGGCGCAGATCCGTCCGACCACCTTGTTTCCGTCCAGGACCATCCACATCTTGCGCGAACAGTATGCCAGCGTCGCCCCCCGGGTCAGGAGACGGAGCTGGTTCGCATGCAGGGCCGGAACATACTGGGGACAATTCCGGTACAGTTCGTCGGGGAAAGCGACGAAGCGGCGGAGGTCCTTCCGGGTCTTGACTTCTACGACTTCAAACATATCGCACTTCGATAGGAGCTGCAAATTTAATCAAATTCATTGAATTCCCGCAATCCCGCCCAGGACGGCCTGGGCGCAGACACAGCCGAAGACCGCCGGCATGTACGAGATGGTTCCGGCCTGCGATTTCTTGTTTCGGCTCTCCTCGATCACGATGGAAGACATGCGGGGCTCTTCTTCGGAATAGACGGCCAGGAAACCCTCGTGGATGCCCAGTTTGTGCAGGCGCTTGCGCAGCATGTGCGCCAGCGGACACATCCGCGTCCGGGAGATGTCGGCGAGGCGGACGCGCGTGGCGTCGAACTTGGCCCCGGCGCCCATCGAACTGACCAGCGGGATGCCGGCAGCGAGGCAGTGCTGGATCAGGGCCACCTTGGGGCTGATGGTATCGATGGCGTCCACGACGAAATCCGGCTGCTGCGGCCAGACCGCCAGCAACTCCGCCACATGCCCCTCTTCCAGGTAGCTTTCCCGGACCGTCAGGTCCAGGTCCGGATTGATGTCCGTCAGACGCTCCCGCAGCACCTCGACCTTGGGACGGCCGAGGGTTGAATGCAGGGCCGGCAGCTGGCGGTTGATGTTGCTCGGGGAAACGACGTCGCTGTCGATCAGGCACAGGTGTCCGATGCCGGCGCGGACCAGCATCTCCGACGCCGCGGCACCGACGCCGCCCGTCCCCACCACGACGACATGCGCGCGGGAGACCCGGTCCATCCCCTCCTCGCCCAGCAGCAGCCGGGTCCGTGCGTTCCAGCCGGCATCCATCAGATGCTCAGGTTGTGCCAATGGGGGCCGAAACGCTCGAAGGCGGCGCGGTCCAGCATCTCGCGGTCGTCCGGATGGGCGATGCCGATCAGCAGCTTGGCGCGTTCCTGCAGCGATTTGCCGTAGAGATCCACGGCTCCGTACTCGGTCACGATCCAGTGCGCATCCGCACGCGGCGTCACGACGCCGGCGCCCGGATTCAGGATCGGGACGATCTTGTTCTTGCCCTTCAGGGTCCGCGAGGCGAAGGCGGTGATGCTCTTGCCGCCCTCGGACATCGTGGCGCCCTTGACGAACTCGACCTGGCCGCCGGTCCCGCTGAAGATGCGCGTGCCGATCGAGTCGGCGCTGATCTGGCCGGTCAGGTCCACCTCGGTGGCCGAATTGATGGCCTTCATGTGCGGATTCCGGGAAATGACCCAGGGGTCGTTGGTGTATTTGATGTCCTTCATGAGGACCTGGGGATTGTCATCGATGAAAGAATAGACTTCCTGGGAACCCAGCAGGAACGAAGCGACCACCTTGCCGGTGTCGATGCGCTTGTTGACGCCGTTGATGACCCCGGACTTGATCAGGCGCAGCAGCCCGTCCGCGAACATCTCGGTATGCAGGCCCAGGTTCTTGTGCCCGTGCAGCTGGGCGGCCAGGGCGTTCGGCAGCGCGCCGATGCCCATCTGGATGCAGTCGCCGTCCTCCACGAGGGCCGCGCAGTTGCGGCCGATCTCCACTTCGGTCGGGGTGGGTTCGGCGAAGGCCGCCGTCACCAGCGGCGTGTCGTCCTGGACGAGGTAATCGAACTGGTCCAGGCTGACCAGGTCGCCGTGCGCGAAAGGCACGTTCGGGTTCATCACGCCGATTACCAGGTCCGCGCTCTCGATGGCCGCGACCGAGCAGTCCACCGAGGTGCCCAGGCTGACCATCCCGTCGGCGTTCGGCCGGCTGATGTTGACCAGGGCCGCACCCAGAGGGATGAAACGCTCGCGGTAGAGCTTCTGGCTCTCCCCGAGATGGACGGGCAGGTAGTCGGCGTATCCGGCGTTGACGTTGGCGCGCACATTCGGTCCGACGAAAAAACCCTGCTCGAAGAAAATCCCTTCGTAACGGGGTTCGCTGTACGGAGCCGGCCCCTCGGTGTGGAAGTGGTGGAAGTGGAGGTCACAGATATCCCCGGCGTCCGCGCGGCGGCACAGGGCCTGGATAAGGACGTGCGGCACGCTGGCTACGCTGCTGAGGTGGACATGGCAGTGCGAGGGGATGTGGCTGACGGCTTCGTCTGCCGATACAAAACGGATTTCCTTCATCGTGGAATTATTATTATTTTTGTCCTGCAAATGTAGCAATTAAATCGATGCACACCAAGGAAGAAAAGATCCAGGCTTTCGCCCGCCTGCTGGACATCATGGATGAGCTCCGGGAAAAATGCCCGTGGAATGCGGCCCAGACGATGGAAAGCATCCGTCCGATGACCGAAGAAGAGGTTTACGAACTCAGCGACGCCATCAACCGCGCCGACTCGGCCGGCACGGCGGGCGAGATCGGGGACCTGCTGTATCACATGGTATTCTATGCCCGGATCGCCCAGGAACAGGGCCGCTTCGACATCGCTGACTGCCTGCAGAAAGTCTGCGACAAGATGGTCTTCCGCCACCCGCACGTCTTCGCCAATCCGGACGGGCACGAGCCGACCGCCAAGGAGATCGCCGACACCTGGGAACTGGTCAAGGCCCGGGAGAAGAACGGCAACAAGACCGTCATGTCCGGCATCCCCGACGCCATGCCCGCCCTGCTGAAGGCCCTCTCCATGCAGGAGAAAGCCCGGGGCTGCGGATTTGACTGGGAGCGGCGCGAGGACGTCTGGGACAAGGTGCACGAAGAGCTGCAGGAAGCGCAGGAGGCCTGCGCCGAGGACGATCCCGCCCACATGGAAGAGGAATTCGGCGACCTGCTGTTCGCGGCCATCAACGCGGCCCGGCTGTACGGAGTCGATCCCGAAAAGGCCCTGGGAACGACCTGCAGCAAGTTCCGCCGCCGCTTTACCTATCTGGAAGAGAATACCCTGAAGAAGGGGCGCAAACTCACTGATCTGACCCTCGCCGAGATGGACGCCATCTGGGACGAAGGAAAAGCCAAGGGCCTGTAACGCCCTTACTCCTTGCTGAAGAAAGTGAAGTGGACGCGGCCGTAGCTGCGTTCCTTGACGAAATGGGGATGGTCCGCAAAGGAATGCGCCCCCCCGTGTTCAAGAATGAAGTAACATCCGGGATGCAGGATGTCCCGGGACAGCACCTTGTCGGGAATCAGCTCCAGCCCGTCGAGGGCATAGGGCGGATCGGCAAAGATGATGTCGAACTTCTCCCGGCACACCGGCAGGAAATCGAACACGTTGTCCCGCACGGTGACGACATTGTCCAGCCCCAGCCGGCGGGCTTCGCTGCGGATGAAGGCGGCGTTTTCGCGCTGCATCTCCACGCAATAGACCCGGGACGCGCCGCGGGAAGCGAACTCGAACGAGATGGCGCCGGTCCCGCCGAACAGGTCCAGCACCTTCAGGTCCTCGAATTCATACTCGTTGTCCAGGATATTGAAAAGCCCCTCACGGGCATAATCCGTGGTGGGCCTTGCCTTGTAATGGAGGGGAGGTTCGATGATCCTGCCCTTCAGGGTGCCGCCGATGATCCGCATGTCAGATCACTTCGACGGATTTGAAATAGCGGTACAGGGACATTTCCTCCTCCGCCCCGATCGGCATCCGCCAGCAGATGGTGGAGACTTCGGGATTGAGCTGGAGGGACTTCATCGCCAGGAAGATGTAATACTCGGCCGTCGTGAAGTCCTGCGCCGCATAGACATTGGCCAGCAGCAGCGATTGCCCCTGGGCGATGGCCAGGTACAGGTATCCCTCCGCGTACGTCGCCAGGATCTTGTTGTATTCCGGACAGGATCCCAGGTCCCGCAGAATATGAAACATCTCAGGCTTCGCCTCTTCCGGCTCGCCGGAGATGTCCTGCTTGCTGATGATTTTGGAGTATCTGCCGTCCTCGGGATCCGAATAGACCAGCACCGCGTCCCACTGGGGAACTTCCACGGACCGGACCCGGTCTTCGGATGTCAGGGAGATCACCTGGCCGAGCGCTTCCGCCGCAGATGCGGGATCGAAGAAGCGGACCGGAACCAGGGTGCACTTCGGCGTGAGAAGGGAGATCTCCACCGTTGTATTACTCCCAGTTGCCCGCGTTGTTGTTCGGAGCGGTGATGCTGCCGACCTGGAGGCCTTCGTAGCGGTTCATGTCACGCTGCTCGGCGTCGAGGTTGATCCGGAGCTGGTTGTCCAGGCCCTTCAGCAGGGACTTGTACGGCATCTTGGCCTCGAACAGAGGCACCTGGACACCGGAAACGGTCTTCACGATGGCATCCATGATCAGGGGTTCGCCTTCGGAGAACGGAATCGTCTTGAGGGCGTCGACATTGAAGTCGGGGCGGTCGTTGAACAGGGTGTCACGCACGTTGATCTTGTTCTCGATTGCGAAGACGAGGTCCTTGTCTCCGGCCAGGTACATCTTGTAGAGATCTTCGTTGGTCAGACGGCGGTTGGCCTTCTTGACAGCGTCCGTGTGCGCCACGGCCAGGGAGTCGTCACGGGAACCGACCTGCAGGATGATCGACATCTGGCCGTTCTCGTAGAAGTCCTTCAGCGTATCCACAGAAGCGGTGAAAACGCCCTTCTCGCTCTTGTAAGCGGTCTGCAGGGTACGGATGTCTTTGAGATTCTGGATGGCGACGGCCTTGCGGCGGTCGGTCTCCTTGTTGAACTTGACAGGCTGCATGATGCTGTTGTAGATGAGGTACACGAGACCCACACAAACAAAGAAGAGCACCCAGCTCAGGATTTTTTTAGCAATACCGTTCATATTGGTTGTTTATTATTATTTCCAAAGTCGGACAAAGTTAAAAAAATGATTTATGAAATGCAATATTATTCCTAAATTTGCGCTGCGAAAAATCACTGCGGATGAATCAGGTCACCCCCGAAAAAGTGGCAGAACTGGACCGTCTGTTCCGGACAAAAAGCCCGGTCTGCATTGTTACCCACGCACATCCGGACGGAGATGCGATGGGCAGCAGCATCGCGCTGGCGGACTTCCTCCGTACGCATTACGGCCAGCCCGCCACCATCCTGATTCCCGACGCGGCCCCGGCGGAACTCGCGTTCCTGACCGGGGGCGAAACCATCCTGGACGCCCGCCTGCACGGCGAGGCTTCCGCCCTGCCCGGACAGGCGGGCCTGATCCTCTGCACCGACTTCAACCGTTTCAACCGGACCGGGGTCATGGAAGCCGCGATCGCAGCCGCTTCCTGCCCGAAAGTGCTGATCGACCATCACCTGGATCCGGACCCCGCGCCCTTCGACCTGGTCTTCTCCAGAAACGACGTCTCTTCGGCATCGGAGCTGGTCTATGACATCCTGCTGGCCATGCCGCAGACGCAGGGGCAGGCCGCCCGGCTCCCCCGGAAATGCGCCGCGGCGCTGATGACGGGCATGACCACGGACACCAACAATTTCGCCAATTCGGTCTATCCGGGCACGCTCCGGATGGCGGCGGAACTGCTGGCCGCCGGCGTGGACCGGGACAGCATCGTCCGGCACCTGTATTTCGAGTACCGCGAGAACCGGGTCCGGGCCATCAGCCGCCTGCTGCAGGACCAACTGGACATCTCGGAGAACGGCATCGCCCTGATCATCGTCACGCGCGCTTTCATGGACGCGATGGACCTGCGCGAAGGCGAACTCGAAGGGCTGGTCAACATCCCGCTCAGCATCGCGTCGGTCCGCATGAGCCTGCTGCTCCGCGAAGAGGAGGACTTCTTCCGCGTATCCATACGCTCCAAGGAGGGATGTTCCGCCAACCGGCTGGCCGTGAGTAAGTTCCATGGCGGCGGGCACGAACTGGCAGCGGGCGGCCGCCTGTATGTGCCGGGGGACATCCCCGACAAATCCGAGGCGGCCGGCTATGTCCGGAAAGTGACGGCGGACCTGTAACGGAAACGGCACGATTCGTGCAGCAAAAACGAAGACTTCACAGCATATGAAAAAGTACCTCATAGCATCCCTCATCACCCTGGCCCTGGTCCTGACGACAGGTTGCGCCAAACAGGCCGCGACCGACCTGACCGACGCGGAACGGGAGGTTTTCGAATCCTGGGTGAAGAAATATTATCCCGACGCCACCCGCACCCCGCTGGGCGCCTACATCATCGAGGACACCCCCGGCACCGGCAGGCTGTTCTCCAGCGGAGACGACACGCCTTATGTCCGGATGGAATACACCACCCGGGCCCTGGACGGGGAGATCACCGGATACACTTCGGCGGCCATCGCCAAACAGCTGGACGAGTACAACGAGGCCGGATACTACGGCCCCAAGGTCTTCTACCGCGGCAACGACAACTCGTATGCCGGGCTGAACGAGTCGGTTTCCGAGATGCGCGAAGGCGGCCACCGCAAGGTCATCGTCCCCGGCTGGCTGATGACCTACAAGCGCTACAATTCCGTAGACGAATACATCAAGAACGTGAACGGATCGGCCACCATCTATGATTTCACCCTGACGGAAGGCATCCTGGACATCAACCGCTGGGAGATCGATTCCATCGGGCGCTACATGGCCCGCCATTTCCCGCAGAAGGCCCTGTCCGACACCACGAAATACGGCTTCTACTATATCCAGACCCAGGCTCCGACCACGGACGTCCCGTTCAAGTCCGACACCACCTTCTACATCAACTACACGGGCCGCCGGCTGGACGGCCAGGTCTTCGACAGTTCCATCCGGGACACCGCCGAGTTCTACGGCGTCAACAACGGGGGCGAGTACAGCACCGTGCTGATCAACTGCGGCGAGAACTATACCGACTACTCCATGACCAGCGAAAAGGCCTCGATGATCCAGGCCTTCGCCTACTGCCTCTCCCGGATGAAGAACGGGGAGAAGGGCACGTGCATCTTCATCTCCTCGCTCGGATACGCCGACAAGGGCAGCGGGGATGTCATTCCGCCGTTCAGTCCCCTGCGCTTCGACATCGAGGTCGTTCCCAAGACCGAGTAGGCCATGGCAGACGTGAAGTCCGCCCCGACCGAACTGGGGACCCTCAAGATCGGCAAGCTGCTGCGCATGTACGCGGTTCCCGGCATCATCGCCCAGACCGCCGCTTCCTTATATAATATCGTCGACAGCATCTACATCGGGCACATCCCCGACGTCGGATCCTATGCCATCAGCGGCCTGGCGGTTTCCTTCCCGCTGATGAACCTCTCCGCCGCCCTGGGAACGCTCGTGGGCGTCGGCGCGATGACCCTGATCTCGGTCCTGCTGGGCCAGAAGAACTACGAGACCGCCCGCAAGGTCCTCTCGAACGTGCTGACCCTGAACCTGATCATCGGATTCATCTTCACGGCGCTGACCCTGGTTTTCCTGGATCCGATCCTGTATTTCTTCGGCGCCAGCGAGAACACCATCCCCTTCGCCCGGAAGTACATGTTCATCATCCTGCTGTGCAACGCTTTCACGCACCTGTACTTCGGATTCAACGGGGTCATCCGGGTCGCCGGATTCCCCAAGATCGCCATGCGGCTGACCCTGTTCACGGTCATCTCGAACGCGATCCTGGACCCGGTCTTCATCTTCGTGCTGGGCCTGGGCATCCAGGGAGCCGCCATCGCCACCGTGCTGTGCCAGCTGATGGCGCTCAGCTACTCGCTGCGCTTCCTGGCGGACAAGCGCCGCCTGCTGCACTTCCCCCGTCCACTGCTGCAGCTGGACTGGAAGATCGCGCGTCAGTCGCTGGCCATCGGCCTGGGGCCCTTCCTGATGAACTGCGCCGCCAGCCTGGTCGCCCTGTTCATCAACCAGCAGCTGCGCAAATACGGCGGTGACCTGGCCCTTGGATCCTACGGCATCATCAACCGCTTCTCCATGCTGTTCATCATGGTCTGCATGGGATTCAACCAGGGACTGCAACCGATTGCCGGATACAATTTCGGCGCGCGCCAATACTCGCGCGTTAAAGAAATCTTCATCCTGACCGCCAAGTGGGAGGTCCTGGTGACCACCATCTGTTTCCTAATCTCCGAACTGCTGCCCGAAGCGGCCGTTTCCCTGTTCACCAACGACCCCGAACTGATCCGGATGGCCTCCCATGGCCTGCGGATCATGAACGCAGGCGTGGCGCTGGTCGGATTCGGCATCGTGACCTCCAACCTGTTCCAGTGCCTGGGCATGGTCAACAAATCCATCTTCCTGTCCCTGAGCCGCCAGCTGATCTTCCTCATCCCGCTGATCTACCTGCTGCCGAACTGGTTCCAGGAGGCCGGCGTCTGGATGAGCTTCCCGATCTCCGACCTGCTGTCGGTGATCGTTTCCGCCTTCTTCGTGGCGAATCTCTTCAAGAAAATGAGCAAACTCCGGGACGGTGACGACGCCACCGTTCTCGGCAGCACCATCAAATAATGGAACGACACGTCATCATCAACATCGGCCGCCAGTACGGCAGCGGCGGCAAGGCCGTCGCCGAGCGGATCAGTGCCGCCCTCGGCATCCCCGTCTACGACAAGGAACTCCTCACCCGGGCGGGCAAGGAGAGCGGTTACGGTCCGGAATTCTTCAGCCGCCGCGACGAGAAACGCAGTTTCCTCAATCTGGGGGCCATCTTCGGATCCGGCCGCGAGGGCAATGTCGACCAGAATTACCTCTCGGACAGCAAGTTGTTCCAGATCCAGAGCGAAGTCATCCGCGACATCGCGGCAAAAGGCAGCGCCATCTTCATCGGACGGGCTTCGGACTACATCCTGCGGGACATGGACTGCCTGGACGTGTTCATCTGCGCGCCCCTGGAGGCGCGCCAGGCCCGCATTGCCCAGCGCCGCGGCGTCAGCCCCGACGAAGCCGCCGCAGAAATCGCCCGCATGGACAAAACCCGCCGCGAGTTCTACAACTTCTTCACCTTCCGGAACTGGGGCGAGGCCGCCAACTACGACCTCTGCATCGACTCCTCCGTCCTCGGCATTGAAAAAACTGCCGAATTCATCATCGCATTCGGCCGGTCAAAAGGGTTGATCTGATTTCCCGACTTACTTGGCATCCATGGCCTGGCAGGCGGTGATGGCGACCATCTTATCCACCACTTCGTGCTTGGCAGAGCCCTTCGTCGAGAAGGACAGCATCGCCACGCGCGGATCGGCGAACTGTGCCACGCTCTTGGCGGTCTGCGCCGTGCAGACAGCGATCTGGGCCAGCTGACCGGCATCCGAAGCCGGGGTCACGGCGAGCAACTTACTTTATGGTAAAATTTCTCCGGACAGCAGTGAATTAAAATAATACTAAATACTCTATTACGTTTTTCTCGTAATCTACGATTAAATATTCATTATCTTTTTCTAAGAAAATGCCTGTTGTTGTTATGTCGTTAGAATTGATAGCTCCCAATTGAGAAATAGCAATCGGTTTTTCTATGCGAGTAAAACCTTTCTTAAAGTAATTAGTGCTATCCTTCTCTATTCTATCTGTTTCTTTTGGGGGAATTGAAAAATGAATGTATTTATAACCGTCACCAGTTAACGGAACACATTTCTTTTCCACATAGGTTTTATTTGAAAGGAACCATATATAAGACCCGAAATATGAGCGAAGAGCATGATCTTCAGAATTACAGGCAGTAACAATAAATAGAGCCAAAACTAACATTATTTTATTTTGAATGGTATCCATATCTTATTTCATATTTCTTTGAATTACTTGGAGACGCTATGTTAACGAGTCTTGTTATTATCTCATTCTTGAGAGTCCTCTTTCCTACCGCCAGAGAGTTAAAATCATATGTATCATAAAAACCAATAATCCTTCCTTTTGGATTAAGGTAAATAGTTGCGCGTCCAAAGGCTCTCGCATAATTCGGACTATTGTAAAAATCAGCAATTGCACTCGATCCCGGGTAAAGTCGTTCAGTATCTCCGAGTAAAAAGACGTCTTTTTGTTTTGTGTATGATTTCGTTTCTTTTAAATACATTAATATTCCAGCAAATTCTTTACCGGATAAAACACGGTCCCCCAAACCCAACCAATAATTATCAAATAATGATTTAGAGAAGTCAGACGATAAAAAGGAACGCACAACGTTTCCAACGAAGCCAAGAGCATCATTCCCAGAATCAATATCTGCATAGGTATTATATATGAATTTGTCTCCTGTTTTTAAGTCTAGAACACCATTCTTTTTAATAGAATAACCTTGTTCTGCTAACAACATGATAGCGATCTCAGAAGAGGTATTTAAAAAATCCGCCAATGTCCAAGCATTATCACCCTTCTCTGCCTCAAGAATTCCATCTGCTGATTGAATCCAGAAGCCTTCCGGATCCACAAACTTCATGGGATTCCCGGCGCAGAACAAATACGGTGAATGGGAATAATATTTCTCCGCCATCGGATCCTGCGAAATCCATCTTCCGAGGCCCGGGTCATAGAGCCTCGCGCCGAAATCATAGACGTTGATCCCTGCTGCCGTATTCCATTCCTTCCCCTGATACTTCTCCGGTTGGAGGGCCGTCGCGGTGCCGGTCGGCAGCGGACCGCCCAGCGGATAGTAGTCATCCGTCTCAAGGGTCGTTCCGGCATCATCCACCACTGCGCGGACGGATCCCAGGTGGTCACGAACGAAATGGCGTTTGGCCGAGGCCGCCGTCCCGGACTCCGTCCTCACTTCCCGCAGTTTTGTCCCGTCGGAAAAAGTGACTGTACGATGGCGTTTCATGGACAGGATGGTTTAGAACGGTTATCAATTGATTATTAATGATGTTATAGTTCGTGTTTCTACAAAGATATAGATTCTTTTGGAATAACAAGGAATATCTGAGACGCAAATGGCAGCGCCGCCATGTCTGCTTCGCGCCGGCGGGGTTGGCGACAAAGGTCGCGATTTGTTCTGGCGCACAAATAGCTCTGCAGAGTGCTCTATGGCAGGGTAAGCGCTAGGACGCAGCGATTTTGCCTCGTTCTGGCGCACAAACGCCCGCTCAATGCCATACAGCCCCTGTTCAGCGCCAGGATGATTTGCGACCTTACACTTTCTACCCCGGCACCCAGGCCCGGCGGCGACGCAGGGAGTTTGAGGGGTACGCCCCTCAATGGATAATAATAATTTGATAATCAGACGATTATCAAATTATTTCGTCGCGTTCGCGGAGATCCTTGACGCAGAGCTGGAGGGTGGAATTGCCGCGGTAGTAGTTCTCGACGATGGAGTAGCAGACGTCCAGGGGTGTTGCCGTTGGCCGGTGCGGCCAACAAGGTGGGACCGGGAAACGGAGAGGGCCTCAGGGGCGTGTATGGAGGGGTTGGCGTTGGCAGGTGATTTTCATCGGGGAGCAAAGGATGGCCGGTCAATGCCGGCCATGACGGCAATCGGATCAAGTCCGCCATGACGGCAAACGGATCAAGTCGGCCATAACATAAAAAGTCCGGGCCCTCACATGGAGGTCCGGACTTTCAGCATGACAATTCCAGATAACTTACTTGGCGTCCATGGCCTGGCAGGCGGTGATGGCGACCATCTTGTAGATGTCGTCCACCGAGCAACCGCGGCTGAGGTCGTTGACCGGGCGCGCGATACCCTGCAGGATGGGGCCGATGGCGTCGGCCTCGCCCAGGCGCTGGATCAGCTTGTAGGCAATGTTTCCCACCTCGAGGTTCGGGAAGACCAGCACGTTGGCGTTTCCGGCGATATCGGAACCGGGGGCCTTCTTCTTACCCACGGACGGAACCAGCGCGGCATCCGCCTGCAGTTCGCCGTCGATCTTCAGGGACGGGTCCAGTTCCTTGGCCATGGCCGTAGCGGCGACCACCTTGTCCACCACCTCGTGCTTGGCGGAACCCTTGGTCGAGAAGGACAGCATCGCGACGCGGGGATCGGCAAACTGCGCAACGCTCCGCGCGGTCTGGGCCGTGCAGACGGCGATCTGGGCCAGCTGGCCGGAATCCGGAGCCGGGGTCACGGCGACATCACCGACGACCAGCACGCCGTTCTCGCCGTACTGGGGCGTCTTGGTGACCATCAGCATCGCACCGCTGACGCAGGTGATGCCGGGCGCGCACTTGATGATCTGCAGGGCGGGACGCAGGGTCTCTCCGGTCGTGGAGAGGGCGCCGCTGATCTGGCCGTCCGCATCGCCGCTCTTGATGATGAGGCAGCCGAAGTACAGCGGATCCAGCACCTGCTTGCGGGCGACCTCCTCGGTCATGCCCTTGTTCTTGCGGAGCTCGTACAGCAGATTGGCGTACTGCGCCGTTTTCTCGCTCGTAGCGGGATCGATGATGGTAGCCTCGGCAATGTGCTTGAGGCCCAGCTGGTCGGCATAGGCGAGAATCTCGTCGCGGTTGCCGATCAGGATGATGTCGGCCAGGCCGTCAGCCAACGCACGGTCGGCGGCGGTGATGGTGCGTTCCTCCAGGGATTCGGGAAGGACGATGCGCTGCCTGTTCGATTTGGCGCGCGCAATGATCTGATCGATAAGGGTCATGGTATGTGGTTCTTAAGTTAGTCTTCCAGGGCGGACACGATGTGCATCGTATCGCGGGCAATCATCAGCTCTTCCTCCGTCGGGATCATCGCCACGATGACCTTGGAGTCGGGCGTGGAGATGATGGTCTCGCCGTGGGCGTTCTCGTTGACCTGCTCGTCGATCTTGACGCCCATGTAACTGAGGTTCTCGCAGACGCGGCGGCGCAGGCGGGCGTTGTTCTCACCGATGCCGGCGGTGAACACGATCAGGTCCACGCCGTTCATCTCGGCGATGTATCCGCCGATGTTCTTGAGGACGTCGAAGGTCAGCTTCTTCAGGACGACCTTGGCGCGGCGGTCCCCGGCCAGGGCCAGGTCATTGAGGTCACGCATGTCCGAGCTCTTGCCGGACAGGCCCAGGAAGCCGCTCTTCTTGTTCATGATGGTCGTCATCTCGTCCGGCGTCAGGTTCTCCTTCTTCATGATGTAGGGAACGATGTTGGCGTCGATGTTGCCGCAGCGGGTTCCCATGATCATGCCCTCCAGCGGGGTGAAGCCCATCGAAGTGTCCAGGCACTTGCCGTCCTGGACGGCGGTGATGGAACTGCCGTTGCCCAGGTGGCAGGTGATGATCTTGGAGTGGTTCAGGTCCAGTCCGGCCAGTTTGGCGCCCCGGCGCGAGACGTACTGGTGCGAAGTTCCGTGCGCACCGTAGCGGCGGACGTGGTACTTGGTATAATACTCATAAGGAAGTGCGTACATGTACGCGTACTCCGGCATCGTCTGGTGGAAAGCCGTATCGAAGGTCACGACCTGCGGGACGGAAGGCAGCACGTGCGTCATGGCCTCGATGCCCAGCAGGTGGGCGGGATTGTGCAGCGGAGCGAAGTCGCAGCAGATCTCGATCTTGCGGATTACGTCGTCGTTGACAAGGGCGCTGCCGCTGAAGAAGTCGGCACCCTGGACGATGCGGTGGCCCACCGCCTCGATGTCGTCAAAGCTCTGCAGCACGCCGTGGACGGGATCCACCAGCGCATCCAGCACGAGTTTCATACCGACTTTGTGGTCGGGAACGGGAAGTTCGTTGACGACGGGCGTCTTTCCGGTCGGCTTGTGGGTCAGGCAACCCATGGGAAGGCCGATTTTTTCTACCAGACCTTTGGCAAGAAGATCGTACACATCATCGTTCTTCATGTCCAGCAACTGGTACTTGATCGAAGAACTGCCGCAATTGATTACAAGAATTATCATCTCTGTTGTGATTAAGCCTACAAATTTAAGAAAAAAGCGTATCTTGTCAAAAAATAAAACCGGATGGACGTGGAGAGAGACTTGGTGGTGATTTCCGTACCTTTTGCGGCCGGCGTGACGGCCGCTCCCCTGATCGGATACCCTTTTGCCCTGGCCGGACTCAGCCTGGCCTGCGCCGCGGCGCTGCTGGGCGGATTCGCCCTCACCCGGCGGCACGGCCGCCTGTTCGCCGCCCTGCTGTTCCTGTGCCTGGGACTGTTGTGCGCCGCCACGGACCGGATCGCCCCCCGGATGGGGCAGTCCGACCCGGCCTGGACGGGGGCGGTCCTGGAAAGGCTGGACGGCATCATCGCGCGCATCGGATTCCGGCGCGGGGAAACGGGGGGCCTGATCCGGGCCCTGCTGACCGGCCGCCGGGACGGCCTGTCCCGGGAAACCGTCTCCCTGTTCCGGCAGAGCGGCGCCTCGCACCTGCTGGCCCTGTCGGGGCTGCACCTCGGAGTGATCTACCTGCTGCTGGGCCGTATCCTTTCGGTCCTCGGGAACAGCCAGGCGTCCCGGCTGCTGCGCAGCGCCCTGCTGGTCGGATTCTGCACCCTGTACGCCGTCCTGACCGGGGCCTCCCCTTCCATCGTCCGCGCCCTGATCTTCGTGGTGTTCAGCGAACTGCACGGCCTGCTGCGGCACCGCAGGCGCAGCCCGGCCGCCGTCCTGTGCGCCGCCCTGACCCTGCAGCTGGCCGTTTCGCCGGGGGTGATGCAGACCCTGGGATTCCGTCTCTCGTACCTCGCGATGACCGGCATCGTGACGGTCTATCCGGTGCTTGAACGCTGGTATCCGGTCCGGAGCGGCCTGATGCACCGCATCTGGACGTCCGCCGCCCTGGCCGCCTCGTGCCAGATCTTCACCGCCCCGCTGGTCTGGGCGGAATTCCATGTCTTCCCGCGCTACTTCCTGCTGACGAACCTGCTGGCCCTGCCGCTGACCGAAGCCCTGATGCTGTGCGGCGTGGCAGCCCTGGCCCTGGAAACCACGGCCGGCTGTCCGGACCTGCTCGTCCGGGCCACGGAAGGCCTCTGCGGATGGCTGGAGTCCTGCCTGGAGATTATCGTTTCAATGTGAATCCGGGCGAGCACCACAGGCTGTCCGCGGTGATCAGGCAGCCTTCCAGTTCCGGACGCGAGAGGATGAACGCCCGCGAGAGCTCCGGGCCCATCACCATGCAGGCCGTCGCGAAAGCATCCGCCACGGCGGCGGTCGGAGCCACGACCGTAGCGCTCAGCAGCCCATGCCCGACCGGATAACCGGTCCGGGGATCGATGGTATGGGCGTATTTGCGCCCGTCGCGGACGTAGAACTTGCGGTAGTCGCCGGAGGTGACGACGCCGCAGGGCTCTCCTCCGGACTGCCAGATGCCGCTGATCTCCTCGCCCAGGACCTGGCTGCCGTCGCGCGGCGTATCGATGCCGATGGTCCAGCCCCGGCCCGACGGGTTCACCCCCTCGCAGTAGATCTCGCCGATATCGACCAGCATGTCCGTCACCCCGAGGGAATGCAGGTAGCGGGCCACGACGTCGCAGCTGTATCCCTGTGCGATGGCATTGAAGTTCACCTTCCTGTGCAGGGCGCTCTCCGAGAGCGCCTCCTGCACCCGGGCGGGCGGCGGCAGGCTGTCCGCCGTGAACCCGAATCCCCAGACATCGAAGAGCGGCGCCGCAAAGGCGTCGAACGCGCCCCCCGTTTCCGCGGCGCAGCTGTCCGAAAGTGCCAGCAGTTCGGCGAAATAGCGGTCCGGAAGGACGGACTCGCCCCGGTTGAAGCGGCTCAGCAGGGACGCCTTGTTGTAACCGGACACCGAACGGTCGATGTCGGACAGGATGGCGTCGATGCTGTCCTGCACCTGGCGGGGATGGGACGAAGCCGCCGTCACGCGGTACTTGACCGTATAGATTCCGCCCTGGGCATAGCCCGTCAGGGCGACATAACGGTTCCGGCCGCAGGCGCAGAGCACCAGGGCGAAAAACAGCAGGGAAACACGGCGCAAAACGTCCATCTTGGCAAAGTATTTGTTTCAAAGATAGCGGTTTTTCACGCAAAAATCCTCATATTTGCAATTTGTAACAACGAAACGATGAAGTTTTTCAGATATACCGTCTGTGCCGCCCTGTGCCTCCTCGCCCTCTTCGCCTGCAAGAAGGAAGAAGAGGAGGCGGAGATCAAACCTTCCCTCATCGGCAGTCTGACCGTCCCGTTCCCGAGCTATGTCCTGGCGGGTCAGGTGATTGACGTATCCTTCGCCGGCATCACCCATCCCGAAGGAAAGGGACTGGGATTCGTGTTCAAGGATCCGCTGTCCGAAAAGATGGACACGGTCCGGCGCGAGAATGACCCGCCGGAGAAGACCGGGGACTTCCAGTACGTCATTCCCGATACGCTGGGCACCTTCAGCGTCTCGATGGGCGTGTTCGCCGACGGATACTACAGCAAGATGTCCTACGGCAGCTTCACCGTCATCAAGCCCGGCCTGCACGGCGGGGCCCTCACGAACCACGGCATCGCCCCCGAAGACCTGAAGATCACGGCCCCCGACGGCCAGGAGTACTACTACGCCCGGATCGGTTCGCGGAACTGGTTCCGCCAGAACGTCCGGAAAAACGCGTCGGGCATCTCCTACAACACCAGCAGCATCGCGCTGGATCCGATCTTCGGCCGCTATTACACCTGGGAAGAGGCCCGCAGCGCCTGCCCGGACGGATGGCGCCTGCCGACCGAGAACGACTGGGTGGACCTGGCCAAGGCGCTCGGATGCAGCGACGCCGCCGCCCGCAAGGATTTCACCGGTCTGGCCGGTTCGCTGATGGCCGACGCCTATTTCGACGGCAAGAAGATGTGGGTTTACTGGCAGGCGGTCCCCATCACCGACGCCTCGCACTTCTGTGCACTTCCGACCGGATATGCCCTCTGGAACGGCACCCGATACGCTTTCCGCGATTTTGACGTCCGCGCCGTTTTCTGGACGGCGGATGAGTCGGGCGACGACGCGCTGTACCGTTCCATCTACCAGAACCGGAACATGCTGTTCATCGGCGCCGCCGACAAGCAGAGCTTCGCCGCTTCGGTCCGCTGCGTCCAGGATGCCCTCTGATCCGCGGTCATGAAAAAACTCCTGTTCATCCTGCTGCTGCTTCTCGGCGCCTTCGCCGTATGGGGGATCAGTTCCTACAACAAACTCGTCCTGGCCGAATCGGACATCGCCGAATCCTGGTCCCGGGTGGAGAGTTTCTGCCGCCGCCGGACGGATCTCCTGCCGGACCTGGCCGCCACGGCCAGCGGCTACCTGCCCGAAGAGCAGTCCGGCCTGATCGGGGATCTCACCGCCGCCCGCAACCAGGCCGAGCAGTTCACGATGCCGGACTTTTCCCAGGCGAGCGTAGACCGGGCCCGCGGGGTGCAGGACCGGGTGGATGAGGCGGTGGACGCCCTGGTCTCCGTCCTGGAAACGATCCCGGAAACCGCCGAAGACCGCCACTGCGCCAGACTGCTGGACCAGGCCGGCCGGCTGGGCATCCAGATCCTCAACGCCCGGGCGGACTTCGACCGCAGCACACAGGCGTTCAACGCACTGACCCGCACGTTCCCGGCCAACCTGGCCGCCAAACTTTTCCATTTCGAGGAAAAAGGCCGTTTCGAGACGGCCGAACCCGCCAGCCTCTAAAGACGCAGCACGGCATCCGCATACGCGGCTGCAGCCGGACGGTGTGTCACGCACACGACCGTCTTGCCGCCACGGCAGTGTGTACGCAGGCGTTCCAGCAGGGTCTTTTCCGTTTCCGCATCCAACGCCGAGGTCGCTTCGTCCAGCACCAGGATGCCGCCGGGACGCAGCAGCGCCCGGGCG
Source organism: Bacteroidales bacterium (assembly GCA_017454335.1). GTDB lineage: Bacteria > Bacteroidota > Bacteroidia > Bacteroidales > UBA932 > Cryptobacteroides. The sequence goes on from JAFTDE010000027.1 coordinate 83,672, forward strand.
ATGGCGATGCGCTGGGCCTGCCCTTCGCTGAGTCCGCTGCCGACTTCGGCGCAGACCGTGTCCAGCCCGTCGGGCAGCGAGAACACGAAATCGGCCGCGGCCAGGTGCAGGGCTTCACGCAGGCGCTCCTCGTCCGCCGCGGGATCGGCCAGCAGGAGATTCTGGCGTATCGTTCCGCTCATCAGGCTGTTGCCCTGCGGGACATACATGAAATTGCACAGGGTCCGGGAAGAGCTTTCCACTTCGGGATCGTACAGGACGATCCGCCCGGACGTCGGTTTCAGCAGGGACATCATCAGGCGGATCAGGGTGCTCTTTCCCGCGCCCGTCTCCCCTTCGATGACGGTCATCGAACCCGGTCTGAAATCAAAACTCAGCTGCGACAGGACCGGTTCGGGCTGTCCTGGATAAGCAAAGCCCAGATCCTCGATCCGGATGCCGGGAGCCCCCGGCAGGGCGATGTCACTGCCTTCCTCCTCCAGCGGCAGCTCCTCCAGTTCCAGCAGGCGTTCCTCCGAGGAGAGGGCGCGGATGAAGGCCGGGATGTGCCGGGCTATTTCCGCGACCGGACGCTGTACCTGGCCGACCAGCTGCAGGAAAGCGACCATCAGACCGTAGGTCACGGTCCCGTCCCGCAGTCCGAACACGCCCCAGAAGAAGGCCAGGGCGTATCCGACCATGAATCCCAGGCCCATGAAGCCCTGGGACACCGCTCCGTAATTGAGCCGGGTGACGGTCTTGTCCTGCACCTCCCCCTGCAATCCGGCCAGGCGCGAAACCACCCCGCCGATGCCCTGCAGGCTGCGGATCAGGATGCGGTGCTGGAGTTTCTCCTGGATGTGTCCCTGGATGCGGCTGTCCAGGGTGCGGATCTCGCCGGTCAGGGCCCGCATCCGGCGGAAGAACAGGCGGCTGCCGAGCACGGCGACCGGCATGATGAACACCAGGATCCAGGCCAGGGACGGCGACAGCGCGAACAGAAAAGCGGAAGCGGCGACCAGCTGGACGACCGTCACCAGGCAGTCCGGCAGGCTGCGGCACAGGAAATCCGTCACGACGCGGATGTCCTCCTCGATGCGGTTGACCGTGTCCCCGCTGTGGAAACGCTCCTGTCCGCTCCAGCTGCTCCGCATGACGTGGTCGAACGTGGCCTGGCGGGCACGGTTCTGGGCCTGCACCACCACATATCCCTCCCACCAGCGCAGGAAGACGCGCACCCCCAGCTGGACCAGCATGATGCCGCACATCAGCACGACACCCCGGCCCAGGGAGGCCTCCGCCTGGCCGGTCGCGATGTCCACGACCCGCTTGGAGATCCAGACGAAGGCAAGGGACGCCGCCACCAGCACCAGCCCCGCCAGGACGATCACCAGGACCTTCCAGCGGATCGGGCGCAGGCGCTGCATCAGTGCCCGGAAACAGGTACGGAATTGCTTCATTCAGCGATGCCGGCTTCAATCCATTTCTGCATGACGGCGCCGGCATCCGCGAACGCGCGCTGCGCATCCACCCGATAATGGTCCGTCAGCAGCTTCGCCAGTTCCTGCTGCGAGAATTCCCTGTCCTGGACCTTTTCGAAAAGGTACGAGGCGGAATCGTTCAGCACGATCATCTTGTTGAAGTTGATCTGCTCGACTCCCTCGCCGACGACGATGTGCTGTCCGCACAGATGGCGGAGGCGGAAACCTTCTTTGATCTTCATATCAGTCTTCTGTATATTGCCAAATAATAACGTCTTACGATGTAAGGCAGCGCCATCCAACGCCGGGCGCGGCGCCGGAAGCGCGCATCGTTGCAGTCCACCTCGCGCCGGGGCTTGAGGATGCGCACGGCCGTCCCGCAGACATCTTCGATCCGGCAGTTCTCCGTCCCGCGCAGGTTCCCGTCCCCCTGCAGGGTGACCACCCCGTCTTCGATGCTGCGCACCCGGTGCAGGACGAAATGTCCGGGATGGATCTGCGCCAGGACGATGTCGCCGACCCCCACCGCGGGAGTCTGGACCAGCACCACGCTGTCCCGGTCCCCGACGATGAAGGGCAGCATGCTGTTGCCCCGGGTCATCAGTTCCACACGCAGTCCCTGGCGGAGCAGCCCGCAGACTTCCGGCAGCAGCACATTGTTGGGCAGCACCAACTTAGGCATCGGCCACCTCCTTCGTCACCGCGGCGGCGCAAACCCGCGCGGCATCGTGGTCCGGCCGGCAGTCCAGCACGAAACAGGGCACCTTCGTAACGATCGCGCCGATGGTCTCGTGCAGCCCGTCCGCCATGCGCTTCACCGCCCGGAAACCCGAGCAGGACGAGTACAGCGAAGCATAGGCCTCCACCAGGCCCAGCCGCGTAATCCGGTTCTCCGGACAGCGGCGGATGCGCACGAAGGCGCCGGCCTGGGCCTCTTCGGCGCGGTAACAGGGGGTCTTTCCGCTCCAGGGCGACCCGAATACGCGCACCCGGCCGTCCGGGAACACCCGCACGATGGGGTTGTCGTCGTTCAGCAGTTCGCTGCCCGGGATGGCCTCCAGCCACTGCTGGCTGTGCGTGCTCTTCCCCGTGCCGCTCCGGGCCAGGAAGAGGTACGCCCGCCCCGCATTGCGGATCACGGAAGCGTGCATTTCCAGCGTGCCCAGCGTCGCCGTACAGAAGGCATACATCAGCATCAGCGAATTCCCGACGGCAAACGCGGCGTTCCCGGGGATATCCCGGGCCAGCAGCAGTTCCCCTGTGCTGAAGTCTTCGCTGAGCGCCAGCGTCCCCCAGACGGGCATCCGGGCGTCCGGCGCCATCTCCACGATCCAGCCGTCGCCGCTGCGGAACAGGCGGAGCTTGGTTTCACCGGGATCGGTTTCGGAATCCAGGACCAGGGTCCGCTCCCGTTCGGGAAGCGTCGTAACCAGGCTCAGGGTGAACAGCGGCCGGTCCACGGGAGGGACTTCGAAAGGCTCGTACTGCCCCACAAGGCCGAAACGGAATTCCGGCCCCGGGACCTCCAGATGGAAGCTGTGTCCTGCGACTTTGAACGCTCGGGTCATCGGGACAAAGATAATGATTATTCGGTCATTTTTCATTATATTTGTATTTTGAACCAAGTCTGATTAGTATGGAAAGAAACGAACAAGGCGTCAAACTCTATTACAATACGGAGCGTGAGAAATTGGAGATGCCGGAATACGGACGCAATGTCCTGACCATGATTGAACAGCTGCGCGATATTCCCGACCGGGCCAAACGGACCGAACAGGCCTATGCCGTGGTCAAGGTGATGGAACTGCTGAATCCGCAGGTCCACTCCCAGGAGAACTTCGACCACAAACTGTGGGACCACCTGTACATGATCGCCGGGTATGACCTGGACATCGATTCCCCCTATCCCTGCCCGGTGGAAACCGAATTCAAGACCCGCCCGGTCCCCCTCCCCATGAAGGGATCGAAAATCCGCGCGACCCACTACGGACGCAACATCGAAAAGATCATCGACCTGCTGTGCGAAGAGCCCGAGAGCGAGGTCAAAACCGCCATGATCCGGTCGCTGGCCACCTACATGCGCCAGCAGTACCTGATCTGGAACAAGGACAGCGTCGCCGACGAAACCATCTTCGCGGACATCGAGAAACTGTCCGACTACCGCCTGAAGGTTCCCGAGGGGCTGTTCCTGTCCAAGATTTCGGCCGACACCAACTTCTCCCGCCCGGGCATGGGCATCAACGTGGGCCAGGCCGTACCCAAGAACAAGAAGAACCGCTATTACAAAGGCAAGAAGAAATAAATGGGCATTTTCGACTTCTGGAAACGTTGGGACGATGACGAGCGGGCCAGTGCCGTCAAGCTGGCGGGGATCTGCATAACCGCGCTCGCCGTCTTCCTCTTCATCGCCTCCTTCTCGTACCTCTTCCACTGGCAGCAGGACATGAGCCTGCCGGAGGTCCTGGGCAACAAGGCCGGCAGACTCGGCTACCGGACCGGACGCTTCCTGGTCGGGGAGTGTTTCGGCCTCGGCAGTTTCGGTCTGCTGGTGTTTCTGGGAGCCGCAGCAGCCCGCCTGCTGCACCGCAGCAGCTGGCCGTATCCGCTGCTGAAGACCCTGCTGGTCACGATCGGCGGTACCGTCGTCGCCTCGCTCGCCCTCGCCTTCATCGGCCGCCTGCTGGGCCTGGACTACCTGTTCGGCGGCGGACTGGGCGGCGCCTGCGGCCATCAGGTCATCGCCTGGAGCATCTCCCTGCTGGGGACCATCGTCACCGGCATCCTGGTCCTGATCCTCATCCTGGCCCTGCTGTTCCTCAGCAGCCGGCGCTTCAGCCGCTGGTTCGCCTCGCTGGGCGAGCGGCAGCCGGAGAGGCAGCGGCCGGAAAAACCCGCACCCGACCCGGATCCCGTCCCGGAAAGCGTCGACCCGGATCCGCAGCCCGTTCCCGACCCGGACCCCGTTCCGGACGTAGATGAAGGGGAAGATATCCCGGACAGCCCGCTGCCTCCGGAGGATACGCAGGAGCCCGAAACGCCCGATCCCGCGGCCGGCATGGAAATCATCCATGACGACAGCCTGGACAAGGAAGTCAGGGAGCCCCTCAAGCCCATCGACAACCGCCTGGATCCGCCGGACGGCCTGCCTTCCTACAAGTTCCCGGGCCTGGACCTGCTGGACAGCCACAACGCCTCCCGCCACGAAGTGTCCACCGAGGAACTGACCCGCAACAACAACAAGATCCGCGCGGCCCTGGCCAATTACAAGATCCAGGTGACGGACGTCAAGGCCGTCGTCGGCCCGACCGTCACCCTCTACAAGGTCTATCCCGCCCCGGGCGTCAAGATCGCGGACATCAAGAAGCTGCAGGAAGACATCGCCCTGTCCCTGAACGCCAAGGGCGTGCGCGTCGTGACCCTGAGCGATTCCGTGGGCATCGAGGTCGCCAACGACTTCTCGTCCATCGTCCCGCTGAAGGCCCTGCTGAATGACGACGCCTACCGCAACAGCAAGGCCGACCTGCCCGTCGCCATCGGATATACCATCACCCAGAAGGTCAAGGTCTTCGACCTGGCCGAGGCCCCGCACCTCCTGGTCGCCGGCGCCACGCGCCAGGGCAAATCCGTCGGATTGAACGTCATCGTGTCCTCGCTGCTGTACAGCAAGCATCCGTCCGAACTGAAGTTCGTCTTCATCGACCCCAAGATGGTCGAGTTCTCGGCCTACGCCCAGCTGCTCAAACACTACCTGGCCGTCCTGCCGGACGCCGTGTCCGAGGCGGAAGAGCGCAACAACGCCATCGTCAAGAACCCGGACAACGCCAAGAAGATCCTGCAGTCGCTGTGCATCGAGATGGACGAGCGCTACGAACTGCTGAGCAAGGCCATGGTCAACAACATCAAGCTGTACAACGCCAAGTACAAGGACCGCCACCTGCTGCCCACCGAAGGACACCGCTACCTGCCGTTCCTGGTCGTGGTCGTGGACGAATACGCCGACCTGACGATGTCCGTCGGCGCCTCGCCGGAGACCAAGGCGGCCAGCCGCAGCATCACCAATTCGATCATCCGCCTGGCCCAGAAGGGCCGTGCCGCCGGCATCCACGTGATCCTGGCGACGCAGCGCCCCTCGGTCGACGTGATCTCCGGCCTGATCAAGAGCAACTTCCCCTGCCGCATCGCCTTCCGCGTGGCGTCCCGCGTCGATTCCATGACCATCCTGGACGCCCCCGGCGCCGAGAAACTGATCGGCAAGGGCGACATGCTGTACTCCGCCGGCATCGATACGGAGCGCATCCAGTGCGCCTTCGTCAGCAACGACGAGATCAACGACATCGCCCGCTTCGTCGGGGACCAGGTCGGATACAAGAAATCCTACAATACCCCGTATTATCTGCCTTCACCTGCCGAGAGCGGCGGCGAAGGCGGCATGATCGACATGAGCGACCTGGACGAGCGCTTCGAAGAGGCGGCCCGGATGGTGGTCACCACCCAGAAAGGATCGACTTCGGACCTCCAGCGCCGTTTAGGCATGGGTTATGCAAAAGCAGGTCGTGTAATGGATCAATTGGAAGCGGCCGGCATCGTGGGCCCGCAGGAAGGTTCCAAGCCGCGCCAGGTCCTCATTCCGGACCTGAATTCCCTCCAACCGGTCCTGGACGCATTCAGAAAATGAAAAGAAGTACGCTCATAGGGATTCTGCTGTTGCTGACCCCGGTCCTCCAGGCCCAGGTGCCGGTGGACGCCATCCGCGCTGCGCTCGCCACCAGCCGGATCTCCTTCCATTTCAGTTTCATGATGGAGACGGACCTGGCGCCGATCAAGTGCGAGGGTGACGCCCTGGCCCAGGGCAACTGTTACCGGGTCAACGCGCTCGGCCTGGAATACTACTGCGACGGGACCACCCGCTGGACGGTGGACCGCGAGAGCAAGGAAGTCTACGTCGAGTCGACGACCGGCGTCGAAGAATTCCTGGTCAATCCCGAAAAATACCTGGGCGCCATGCGCAACCTGGATTACTCCGGGCTGCAGCAGCTTCCTTATTCCGAGGATACTGCCGCCTTCTCCTTTGATACCAGTGCGCTCGACGCGTCCTGGGTGGTTACCGATCTGAGATGACGATGGCGGACAGGACCGATGATTTTTCCAGGCTTGAACTGAATCTGCGGAACTGTCTCGACAATTACCGCTATTTCCGCTCGCTGCTCCGTCCCCGGACGAAAATGCTCGTGCTGGTCAAGGCGAATGCATACGGCCACGGCGCCGTGGAGTTCGCGTCGATGATGCAGCGCGCCGGCGCGGACTACCTGGCTGTCGCCCTGCCCGTCGAGGGCATGGAACTGCGGCAGGCGGGTGTTTCCCTGCCCATCCTGGTGCTGACCGCCGGGACGGATTTCTTCCCCGAGATCATCGAGAACCGGCTGGAGCCCGGCATCCCGAACCTCTATACCCTCGCCGCGCTGTGCGATACGCTGCGCGACCGCGGCATCCGGAACTTTCCCATCCACATCAAGCTGGACACCGGCATGCACCGGCTGGGCTTCGTCGCGGACGAACTGCCCGCGCTGACGGAGTTCCTCGCCAGCCACGACGAGGTGACGGTCCGTTCGGTCTATTCGCACCTGGCCGCCGCCGAGGACCCCGCCGAGGACGCCTTCACCCTGGGCCAGATCCAGCGCTTCTGCGCCGGTGCGGACCTGCTGGAAAGCGCGCTGGGCTATCGTCCGATGCGGCACATCCTGAACAGCGCCGGCATCGAGCGCTTCCCGCAGTACCAGTTCGACATGGTCCGCCTGGGCATCGGCATCTACGGCATCAGCGCCCTGCCGGACGTACATCTGTCGAGTGTCGCTTCGCTGAAGGTCAAGGTTCTGCAGGTCAAGCGCCTCAACAACCCCGAAGAGACCATCGGATACGGGCGGCACGGGCATGTCGCGCCGGAAGGCACCGTCACGGCCACCATCCCGGTGGGATACGCCGACGGCATCAACCGGCACCTGGGCTGCGGACGGGCGTCCTTCAGCGTGAACGGGCACCGCGCCCCGACCATCGGGAACATCTGCATGGACATGTGCATGCTGGACGTGACGGGCATCGACGTGCAGGTCGGCGACACGGTGACCATCTTCGGCGACGATCCGACCGTCAGCGAACTGGCCGGCATCCTGGGCACGATCCCCTACGAGATCCTGACCAGCGTTCCGCGCCGCATTGAAAGAATCATCATCAAATAGCAAGCATATGAAGAAAATCCTCCTCCTCGCCTGTGCCATCCTCAGCCTCGGCGCCTACGCCCAGGAAAAAGGAGCCATCTCCGCCGACATGCTCAAGCAGATCGAAAAGGGATACGCCGGAACCGCTGCCGACAAGGCCATACGCAACGCCCTCAACGTCAACAGCATCACTGCGCTGTCCGCCAATGCGGAGAACCTGGCGATGATCGATACGCATTTCTCGGACCGGGTCAGGACCCGCGGCATCACCGACCAGAAATCCTCGGGACGCTGCTGGCTGTTCTCCGGGCTGAACGTCCTGCGGGCCGAGGCCATCGAGAAATATGACCTGGGGGACTTCCAGTTCTCGCAGAACTACCTGTTCTTCTATGACCAGCTGGAGAAGGCCAACCTCTTCCTGCAGGCCGTGATCGATACGCGGGACCTGCCCTTCGAGGACCGCACCGTGGACTGGCTGTTCTCCCATCCGCTCAGCGACGGCGGCACCTTCACGGGTGTGGCCAACCTGGCGACCAAATACGGCGTCGTTCCCGCCGAGATCATGCCCGAGACGCTGGTGGCCAACAACACCTCGGCGATGACCACGCACCTGTCCACCCTGCTGCGCCAGGACGGGCTGAAACTGCGTGAAACCCCCGCCGGTGTGCGCCGGAACCAGCTGGACGCCTACCTGCAGGCGCAGAAGACGGAGATGCTCAAGGATGTCTACCACATCCTGGCCATCTGCCTGGGCGTTCCCCCGACCGAGTTCGAATGGACCCGCTACAACAGCAAGGGCGAGGCGGTCAGCACCAAGACCTATACCCCGAAGTCCTTCTACAAGGAATTCGTGGGCGCCGACCTGGAGAACAACTACATCATGGTGATGAACGACCCCTGCCGCGAGTACGGCAAGGTCTACGAGATCGAATACGACCGCCACATGTACGACGGCCAGAACTGGGTCTATGTCAACCTGCCCGTCGAGCGCATCAAGGAGATGGCCATCGCCTCGATCAAGGGCAACACCGCCATGTATTTCTCCTGCGACGTGGGCAAGTTCAGCGACCGGACCAAGGGTGTGCTGGACCTGAACAATTTCGACTATGAATCCCTGCTGGGCGTGGAGTTCACGATGGACAAGCGGCAGCGCGTCATGACGCACGCCAGCGGATCCTCGCACGCGATGACCCTGATCGCCGTGGACATCAAGGACGGCAAGCCGGTCAAGTGGATGGTCGAAAACAGCTGGGGTCCCGCCTCCGGATACAAGGGCAACATGATCATGACCGACGAGTGGTTCGACGAATACATGTTCCGCCTGGTCCTCGAGAAGAAGTACGTCCCGCAGGACATCCAGGACATGCTCCGCCAGAAACCCGTCATGCTCCCCGCCTGGGACCCGATGTTCCTCCCGGAAGACTAGTACTTTCTGCTCCGCACTGCGGAACGGCATGGGGTCTGGCGGGATAAGATTTTGGGAGAGCCCGCCAGACCCCATTGCCGTCCCGCCTCCCCCAAATACAAAAAAAAGACTGGCCCGGCAGGGTCAGTCCTCAGCGACTTGCCACGGACAATACTAGAATCTGTCTTCGGAAGAAACGGTCAGTTTCTTGCGGCCGTGACGACGGCGAGACGCCAGGACGCGGCGTCCGTTGGCGGTGCTCATACGCTCGCGGAATCCGTGCTTGTTGACCCGCTTGCGGTTGGAAGGTTGATACGTTCTTTTCATTATGGTATATTTTTATTTTTCCGATTTGGGAGTGCAAAGGTAGTTTTTTCCGATTTGAATTACAAATTTTTCTGCATAATAATCGTCATTCAACCAAGAATCTATCCGCCAACTCCGTACGCCGACATGGAAACGCCGCTCCAGCACCGCGATTTCCTCGCTCAGGTCCCCGCCTTTCAGGCAAAGGATCCCCTGCCTGTACTTGTCTTTGACCCAGGGATAGAAGTCCTGCAGGGAGGCCACGGCACGCGATACGATCCAGTCATACTGCCCCGGAAGGGTCTCCGCGCGCGCATTCACGCAGCGGACGTTCTCCAGTCCGAGCGCCTCCGCCACGGCCGAGGCCACCCGGATCTTCTTGCCGATGCTGTCGCAGAGGGTGAACTGGACCTGCGGGAAGACCAGCGCCAGCGGCATGCCCGGAAAGCCCCCGCCCGTCCCGACGTCCAGGATGGTCCGGCCGGGATCCAGCCCCTCGCGCTCGAAATACGCGGCGATGGCCAGGCTGTGCAGCACATGGTGCTCGTACACCTGGTCAATGTCCTTGCGGGAGATCACGTTGATCTTGTCGTTCCACTCCCGGTACAGCGCACACATGCGCTCGAATCTTTCCCTATCGATCTGCATCTTCCTTGATCTTTTCAATCAGCGCCTTGGCCCGGCGGATCCGCGTCCGGACCGTATTCAGTTCCAGCCCCAGTTCCTCGGCGATTTCCTTGTAGGGCAGGGCGTCCACCAGGCGCTTGCGCGCCACCTCGCGGTACAGCTCCGGCAGGGCGTCGATGTATTTTTCGGTCTGCTGCTGGTCCTCGCTCTTGATGATGGACTCCAGCGGCGTGTCGATCTCGTCCCGGATCGTGTCGATGACGGGCAGCGAGCCCGGTTCGTCGTCCAGGTACACGTATTTGCGGCGCGAACGGCTCTCCTGCTCGACGATGTCCAGGGCCGTGTTGTGCGCGATGGTCCGCAGCCAGGTCCCGAACTGGCTCTTGGACGGGTCGTAGGAGCGGATCTGCCGGAAAGCCTTCTCGAAACTCTTCGAGCAGATGTCGTCCACATAGAAATCGTCCAGGTTCTTCAGCCAGCCCCGGATGTAGGTGCGCAGACTGTCGATGTGGGTATCCCAGAGCTCGGTGAACGCTGCGCCGTCCCCGATGATCGCGAGCCGTACCAGCTCGTCAATGGGCCTCGAGCCAGGTCTTGCCATAATTGCATTCAACGGTTAAGGGAACGGAAAGGGAAATGACCTGCTCCATCTGCTCCACGACCAGCGCGCGCACGGCCGGAATCTCCGCTTCGGGGACCTCCAGCAGCAGTTCGTCGTGGATCTGCAGCACCATCCGGGCCGCGGAGCGGGTCTCGCGCAGGCGGCGGTCCACCCCGATCATCGCCAGTTTGATGATGTCGGCGGCAGTACCCTGGATGGGTGCGTTGACGGCGTTCCGCTCGGCCAGGGCGCGCAGGGTCGCATTGTGCGCCGTGATGTCCGGGATGTAGCGGCGACGGCCGAACAGCGTCTCGACGTATCCGTTCGCACGCGCCCCGGCCACCGTGTCGTCGATGAACTGCCGGATGGACGGGAACGAAGCGAAGTAATCCTCGATGATCTGTTTCGCTTCGGAACGCGGGCAGCGCAGGCGCTGGGCCAGTCCGAAGGCCGAGATGCCGTACATGATGCCGAAATTGGCCGTTTTGGCCACCCGGCGCTGGTCCGCGCTCACCTCGCCGATCGGGATGCGGAAGATCTTGGCCGCCGTCGCGGCGTGCACGTCCCGCCCGTCCCGGAAGGCCTGGATCATGTGCTCGTCCCCGCACATGTGCGCCATCAGGCGCAGTTCGATCTGCGAATAGTCCGCCGACAGGATCAAGCTGCCGGGATCGCCCGGGACGAAAGCCTTGCGGATCTCGCGGCCCTGGTCCGTGCGGATCGGGATGTTCTGCAGGTTGGGATTCGAAGAGGACAGGCGTCCCGTCGCGGTGAGCGCCTGGTTGAAGGTCGTATGGACGCGTCCGTCCACCGGCGAGATGAAAGACGGGAAGGGTTCGATGTAGGTGGACAGCAGCTTGCGCGCCCCGCGGTACGCGAGGATGGCGTCGATGATGGGGCTCTTGTCGGCCAGGTCCAGCAGGGTCTCCTCATCCGTGGGCCAGCTGCCCTTGGCGGGCTTCTTCGCCTTGGGGTCCAGGCGCAGCTTCTCGAACAGCACCTCCCCCACCTGCTTGGGCGAGGCGACATTCAGCGCGGGTTCGCCGGCGATTTCCCGGACCTTGCGTTCCTGGGCCAACACCTCTTCCCGCAGGCTGCGGGCGTAATCCTGCAGCGAATCGACGTCCACCTTGACGCCGGCGCGCTCCATCCGGGACAGCACCCCGATCAGGGGGGCTTCGATGTCCTGGTACAGCCGCGTCAGCCCGCCCTGCCGGACTTCCTCCAGCAGTTTGTCTCCCAGCAGGCGAACGGCCAGCACTTCCACCCCGGGATCAGGGCCCTGGGGCGCTTCCTCCGCGGCCTCGCCCTCCTCGCCGAACAGCGATCCGGAAGCGGCCTCGGACGCTTCGGCCTGCAGCGTCACGCCCAGGTAGGCGGCGGCGAGCTGGTCCAGCTGGTGGCTGCGTTCGGGGTTCAGCAGGTAGTGCAGGATCTCCGTGTCCACCAGCGGCCCGTCCAACGCGACCCCCATCGCCGCCAGGGCGTTCATCTGCGCCTTCAGCGCATGCCCGTATTTCGTGACGGAGGGATCTTCCAGCAGCGTCTTCGCCTCGGGGACCGTGGCGCAGGCCACCTGGCCCGGAACGGCCAGCCAGATGCGGTCTCCGTGCACGGCCAGGGCCACCCGGGCGTCCCGGATCTGGCTGGCGGGAACCCGGCTGTACTGCAGGCTGACGGCCTGCGGCGCCGGCACGGGCTGCGGTGCGGCGAGGGCCTGCCCGCTGACGCTGGCCAGGCGCCGGCGCAGCGAGGAGAACTCGTATTGGTCGAAGAGTTCGTAGATCTTCGGTTCGAAACGTCCGTCGAAGACCATGTCCTCCGCGCGCGTTTCCAACGGAATGTCCGTCTTGATGGTGACGAGCTGCTTGCTCAGGGCGATGTGGTCACGGGCCTGCTCGAAGAGGTCCCGCTGCCGCACGGTCAGTTCGTCCAGGTGCGCGTAGATGTTCTCCACGGACCCGTACTTGCCCAGCAGCTTGGCGGCGCCGACCTCGCCGACGCCCTTGACGCCGGGCACGTTGTCCGACGCATCCCCGCAGATGGTCAGGATGTCGATCACCTGCAGCGGCGAGGAGATCCCGTATTTCGCGCACACGCGGGCTTCGTCGATGATCTCGTTCTCGCCGTTTTTCCCGGGCTTGTACTGGAGGATGTGCGGCTCGATCAGCTGGCCGTAATCCTTGTCCGGGGTCACCATGTACACGTCCAGCCCCTCGCGGGCCGAACGCTTGGCCATCGATCCGATCACGTCGTCCGCCTCGAATCCGGGCAGCATCAGCACCGGGATGTTCATCGCCCGGCAGATCTGCGTCAGGGGTTCCAGCGCCTCGATGACCAGCTGGGGCGTCTCCCCGCGGTTGGCCTTGTAGGCCGGATACAGCTGGTTGCGGAAGGTGCCTCCGGGCGGATCGAAGGACACGGCCAGATGCGTCGGCCGCTCCCGCTCGAGGAGTTCCAGCAGGTATTTGGTGAATCCGAACAGGATCGAAGTATCGACGCCCTTGGTGTTGACCATCGGGCGCCCGAGGAACGCGTAGTACATCTTGAAGATCAGCGCGTGTCCGTCTATCAGAAAAAGTTTCCCTGGCATACCGCAAAGTTGAAACTTTTTGTGAAACTTTCCAAGAGCTTTGTATCTTTGTACCGTGATGGAATCAGACGAAAGATACATGCGGGAGGCGCTCCTCGAAGCGCGGGCCGCCCTGGACGAAGGCGAAGTGCCCATCGGGGCCGTCATCTGCTGCCGCGGACGCGTCATTGCACGCGGGCACAACATGACCGAACGCCTGCACGATCCCACGGCCCACGCCGAGATGATCGCCCTGACCGCCGCGACCGAGGCCGTGGGCGGGAAATACCTTGACGACTGCACCCTGTACGTGACGGTCGAACCCTGCCCGATGTGCGCGGCGGCCCTGAACTGGGCCCAGGTCGGCCGCATCGTCTACGGTGCGCCGGATCCCCGGCGGGGCTACAGCCGTTTCTCCCCCTCCCTGCTGCACCCCAAAACGACGGTCACCACCGGAACGCTCGCAGATGCGTGCGCCACGATGATGACCGATTTCTTCAAAGCCAAACGATAGCCCCTACACCGCCGGGGTGTGCGCTGCGATCCGGTAGATGTTCGCCACGTCCTCCGCATTCAGCTTCACGATGCCGCCGATCTCGCCGTCGCCGATACCCAGGGTCTCGACGAAGTGCGGGATGTCCTCTTCCCGGGCGCCCAGCTGCTGGAAATTGACCGGCATGCCGATGCTGGCGAAGAAGCGGCGCAGCCGGTCGATGCCCTCGCGGGCCGTCACTTCCGGATGCTCGAAATCCATCTTGCAACCCATGACGCGGGTGGCGAAACGGGCGAAGCGCATCACGCACTGCGGCATGATGTACTCCATCCAGGCCGGCTGGATGACGGCCAGGCCCGCCCCGTGCGAGCAGTCGTACAGGGCCGAGAGTTCATGCTCGAGCTTGTGGCTGCTCCAGTCCTGGATGCGGCCGACGCCGATGATGTTGTTGTGCGCCACCATTCCGGCCCACATGATGTTGGCCCGGGCGTCGTAATCCGCGGGATTCGCGATCACGCGCGGCGCTTCCTTGATGATGGTCATCAGGATGGCTTCGCACAGCCGGTCCGTCACCTCGACGTCTTCGGTGGAGGTGAAATAGCGCTCGAAGGTGTGGGACATGATGTCCGTGCAGCCGCAGGCCGTCTGCCAGGCCGGCAGGGAGAAGGTCAGCTCGGGGTTCAGGATGGAGAAGCGGGGCCGGATCAGGTCCGTGGTGCAGCCGCGTTTCAGCAGGCCGTCCTGCCGCGTGATGACGGCGTCCCCGGACCCTTCGCTGCCCGCGGCCGCGATGGTCAGGACGGTGCCGACCGGGAGGGCCGCCTGGGGTTTGGCCTTCTTGCTGTAGAAATCCCAGAAATCCCCGTCATAGCAGGCTCCCATGGCGATGGCCTTGGACGAATCGATGGTCGATCCGCCACCCACGGCCAGGATCAGGTCGATCTTCTCGCGCTTGCAGATCTCGATGCCCTGATAGACCAGCGTGTCGTGCGGGTTGGGCTGGACACCGCCCAGTTCGACGTATTCCACGCCCTCCGCCTGCAGCGAGGCGATGACGCGGTCCAGCAGCCCGGACTTGCGGGCCGAAGCGGAGCCGTAATGCAGGAGCACCTTGCTGCCGCCGTATTTCCTGACATAGATACCGCACTCGTTCTCGCGGCCGCGGCCGAATACGAATTCGGTCGGACTGTAAAAATTGAAATTCTCCATGGGAAAAGGATTAAAATGGTTGAGGTACCCGGATTCGAACCAGGACAGGCAGAACCAAAATCTGTAGTGCTACCGTTACACCATACCTCATCACAGACGGACTGCAAAGGTAATAAAAAACCCTTTACAACGTCCGCTTGATCTCGACGATCGTGAAGGCTTCGATGACGTCGCCTTCCTTGATGTCGTTGTACCCGGCGATGCTCATGCCGCATTCCTTGCCGGCGCCGACTTCCTTGACGGAATCCTTGCCGATCTGGAGCGAGCCCAACTCGCCGGTATAGATGACGATGCCGTCGCGGATCAGCCGCACCTTGGACTTCTGGACCATCTTGCCGTCGCGCATCAGGCAGCCGGCGATGGTGCCGACCTTGCTGATGTGGAAGGTCTGCTTGACCTCGGCGGTGGCGATGACCTCTTCCTTCTTCTCCGGCTCGAGCATACCTTCGATACCGTCCTTGACCTCGTTGATGCAGTCGTAGATGACGGAGTAGAGGCGGATCTCGATGCCCTCGCGGTCGGCGACCTTGCGGGCTTCGACCGTAGGACGGACCTGGAAGCCGATGATGACGGCGTCGGAAGCCTCGGCCAGCAGGATATCGGACTCGGAGATGGCACCCACGGCCTTGTGGATGACATTGACGCGCACCTGCTCGGTGGAGAGCTTGATGAGCGAGTCGGACAGGGCCTCGACGGAACCGTCGACATCGCCCTTGACGATGACGTTGAGTTCCGTGAAATTGCCGATGGCGATACGGCGTCCGATCTCCTCGAGGGTCATGTGCTTCTGGGTCTTGATGCCCTGGATGCGGATGAGCTGCTCGCGCTTGTTGGCGATGCTCTTGGCCTCGCGCTCGTCGCTCATGACGACGAACTTCTCGCCGGCCGACGGGGCGCCGTTGAGTCCGAGCACGGACACAGGCGTGGACGGGCCGGCCTCGGTGACCTTCTGGCCGCACTCGTTGAACATGCTCTTGACCTTGCCGTAGAAGCTTCCGCTGAGGACGACGTCGCCGACGTGAAGCGTACCGTTCTGGACGAGGATGGTGGCGAGGTAGCCTCGG